>NZ_BJWY01000021.1 GCF_007990715.1 Nocardia seriolae NBRC 15557
GGCGATCGACTCCTGGGCCTGCTTCTTGGTGCCGACGAAGAGGACGGTGCCGCCGTGGGCAACGGTCTCCTTGACGAACTCGTAGGCCTTGTCGATGTAGGTCAGCGTCTGCTGCAGGTCGATGATGTAGATGCCGTTGCGGTCGGTGAAGATGAACCGCTTCATCTTCGGGTTCCACCGGCGGGTCTGGTGACCGAAGTGCGCGCCGCTGTCGAGCAGCTGCTTCATCTTCGGGTTCCACCGGCGGGTCTGGTGACCGAAGTGCGCGCCGCTGTCGAGCAGCTGCTTCATTGTTACGACAGCCATGGCTCCGTAACTTCCTCTCGTTGCTGGTTGACACAGGAATCGGCGATCCCTGCCCTGGCGCCCACGGCCACCGGAACCCTCCGAGAAATTCAGGGGGACCAGCCGGCGACACTCACAGTGGGCGCGCGAAGTCGGTTCGCGTTCACGCAAACCGCTGGACCAGTTTACGCAGCCGGGGCGTCAGACTGAAATCGCCCCCTGGGGGTGGGTGATAACCGGGTGACCACGCGCAGGTCAGGGACCTATCGTGGGCTGATGCCGCGGACCGCACGGCTGACGCTGACGCCTCTGCGCGCGAGCGATCGGATTCTGGGCGGTGCGTGAAATCGGCCCCGACGGCCCGGTCATCGGCACCGCGGGCCTACGGCGACTCGACGGTGGACCCGAACTGGCGGTCGTGTCCAGCCTCGACCCCGGGCATCACGCGATTGTGTGGCATTGACGCTGTTCACAATCGGTCGTGTTATCCACACTCGCCGAAAGCGCTATCGCGCGGGCACATTCGAGCGCGCAGGCTTACGGCATGACCACGTCGATCGGACGCCCCGCCGCACTGTCGGTCTGTGTGCACGCCGTGCTGTGCACCGTCGTGTCGGCCGCGCCGGGAACGGCGGCGCCGATCGGCGACTTCGATTGGCCGCTATCGCCCCGGCCGGCCGTGGCGCGCCCCTTCGACAACCCGGAGTTCGACTGGCTGCCCGACCATCGCGGCGTCGATCTGGCCGGCGATGCGGGGCAATCCGTGCTCGCCGCCGGTGACGGCACGGTCGTCTTCACCGGGTCCGTCGCAGGCAAGCCGGTCATCTCACTGGATCACCCCGGCGGCCTGCGCACCACCTACGAGCCGGTTGCCGCCTCGGTCCCGGTGGGCCGCAGGGTAATTCGCGGTTCCCCCATCGGCACCGTGGAACCGGGCCACCGCCCCTGCTCGCCCTGCCTGCACTGGGGCGTCCGCCGCGACCGCGAATACCTCGATCCGCTCGGCCTGATCCGCCACACACCCATCCGACTGAAGCCCCTGGCCCCGGAGTCCCCTCATGCCTGAATTCCAGATCCAACCCCTGATATCTGAAGCCCACCCACACCTGGTGCCCAATGCTCCCCGCCCCCTGGTACCCGATGGTCGATCACCCCGGGTAGGCGATGCTCGAACGCGAGACCACGCTCACGTCGCGACGCCTGCCACGCCCGGCGAGGATGGAGCCATGCCGGAGCAGCCCGCCACCGTTCCCTTCACCTACGCCGACGTCGGCGGCACCGCGGGCGACTTCCCGCCCGGTTACGACCATTTCCGGCTGCGCCTCCGAATCGGTTCCGGGAGAGCGCTGTTCGAGCAAGCTGCCGAGCACATCCGCACCTACGGCATCCAACGCGACACCGGCATCTTTCTGCACGCCACCACCCCCACCCTCGAACCCGGCACGGAACTCACCGTCCGCCTGCACCTGGGCCCATTCGGCGTGAACGCCCCCTGCCGAGTCGTCTACGTCCTCGACGACCCCGACCGACGCGGTTTCGCCTACGGCACCCTGTCGGGCCACCCGGAAATCGGCGAAGAACTATTCGCAGTGGAATACGACCCCACCGATGATTCCGTCTACGGCGTCATCGCCGCCTTCTCCCGCCCAGGCGCCTGGTACACCCGCCTCGGCGCCCCGATCGTCCGCCTGATCCAACGCTGGTTCGCCCACCGCTACATAGACACCCTCCGCCCGCGCTGACCCCACCCGCCGACATCGGACTCCGCCTGGCGAAATGTGTTCCGCGAAGCCGAGATACGCGCGGAACCGATATCACCGCCCCGAAGTCCGGCGGCGGATGACGTCCCGCACGCCCGCGCGGAATTCAGCGAGCACGGTCGACTCGGAGGTCGCCTGCGCGCGCAATTCGCTGAAACGACCGCCCCATCGTCGGTGCGCTGCGGCGGGGTGGATCGCGGGCGATCAGGACTCGAAGTGGATGGCCAGTACTGCGGCTTCGGCGCGGAGGGATTCGGCGCGGTCGGCTCCGCCGGACAGGGCATCGTATTCCTCTGCGGCGCGGCGGCGTTCGTCGATTTCGGTACGGACGATGGCTTCGATGTCGGCCTCGGTGAGTGCATGGCGGGCACGTTCGGCAGCACCCGGGCCGACGGCGCTGGTCTCGATGGCACCGGCACGAACGTCGGTGCCATCGACGGCTTCGGCGTTGTCGATGGCGCCCAGGGCCGAGCGCAGGGCCGCGATGGCGGGGCGGTCGCGTTGCTTCATGGCTGCGGGGAGGGCGGCGCGCAGACGGTCACGGAGGGGCGCGGGGTCGGTGGTCATGATCGGGACGGTACGGCGGCAAACCGCTGGCGTCGATCATTTTTCGCAGCCGATCACCGCCAGACACATCGCCGCGCCTCGTGCTGCCGCTCATGACCCGCGACGGGTCCGTGCGGCGCACCTACGAGTGGCGCGTCGACCGGTCCGAGCGGGTCAGCTGAAGTGGGTGGCCTAAACCACTGCGGGAGCGGCCTTCTCGCGCTCGGCGAGCTCGGACTTCCAGCGGCGGAAGCCCTCCTCGGTGCGGCCGCGCCGCCAGTAGCCGGAGATGGAGGCCCACTCGGCGGGGACGCCGCGTTCCTTGCGGACGTAGGGGCGCAGGTCGTGCATGACGGCCTGCGCCTCGCCGTGGATGAAGACGTGCGCCCGGCCGTCGCGCCAGGGCGCGGACCGGACGGCGGCGGCCAGCCGCTGCCCCGGTTCGGCCGCGCCGCGGTGAATCCAGGTGAGCTCCACGCCTTCCGGGTGAACGAAGGCGAGTTCGTCGGCGGGACCCGTGACCTCCACGAACACCCCGCCCACGGCATCGGCGGGCAGGGCGGCGCAGGCTGCGGCAATGGCCGGGAGCGCGGATTCGTCGCCGGCCAGCAGGTGCCAGTCGGCGTCGGCGCGCGGCGCGTACGCGCCACCGGGGCCCATCAGCTCGATGGTGTCGCCGGGTTCGGCCGCTGCGGCCCACGGACCGGCCACGCCCTCGTCGCCGTGATGGACGAAATCGATGGCGAACTCCTGCGCCGCCGGGTCCACTTCGCGCACGGTGTAGGTGCGCATGGTCTCGCCGTCCACGCCCGGGAACACGAGCTTGACGTAGGCGTCGGTGAAGTCGTTGGGCCGGAAGGACTCGAAACCCGGACCGCCGAGCCGAACCCGGATGAGGTGGTCGGACAGCCGGATCGTGTTCTGGACCACCAGTTTCGTGCGTGTGCGTGCCAAGGGACTACCTCCAATATTAGGCTTACCTAAGCGACGCTAGCACGAACTCCGATAGATCGTCGATACAAATTCAATATGCCATTGATCATGAAATTCCGGCAATGAGAGAAGCCAGCGCCGCGGCCAGGCGATCCATTCCCGGACCGGGCGGCCCACCGGGCTCGGTCATGTAGGTATCGCGGCGGATCTCCACCATCAGCGCGGCGACCCGCGGCTCGCTGTCGTAGAAGTCCAGTGGCACGTAGGTTCCCGCGAACGGGCTGTTGACCCCGACGCCACCGAACTCGACGAAGGCTCCCGCGGCGCGGGTGAGCAGTTCGGGGGGTGTGTGAAAGGCGTCCGCGCCCAGGCAGATCGGTGGGCGGGGGCCATCGCCGTGCAGTTCGTAGGGCAGGGGCCGGGTCGGGTAGGAGTGCACGTCGATGATCACGACGCGGCCGACCGCGGCGAGCCGGTCGGCGACCAGCGCCGCCATGGCCCGCGCGTAGGGGTGGAAGTAGTGGTCCAGCAAGGGATTCGGATCGAAGTCCGGGGCGCGTAAGGGCTTCCGATCCGTGGTGGCGGTGTACACCGCGCCCATGCCGACCGCGCACATCTCCTCCCGCTCGTCCGGGAAGCGCTCGGGATCGACGACCAGCCGCGACAGGCGGTTCAGGAACCGCCACGGACGCATCGGCGCGAGATCCGCCGCCAGTTCGGCCAGCCGGGCGGTGTGGGCGTCGGTGATGGCGTCGAGTTCACCGTCGAGAGCCCGGGCGTCGAGCAGCAGGTCCGCCCGTACGGCGTCCGGAATCGTGCGCGCGGAGTGCGGGACGTGCAGCACCACCGGCGAGTCGGCGGCGCCCGGTAGTAGTTCGACCGACTCGGGAATGAACATGAGCTTCAGACCTTCGGATTCAGGCGCGCGGATGGGCTTGGTCGTGCACCTTCTTGAGCCGGTCGATGGACACGTGCGTGTAGAGCTGAGTGGTCGCCATGCTCGCGTGGCCCAGGATCTCCTGCACCACCCGCAGATCCGCCCCGCCCTCGAGCAGGTGGGTGGCGGCGGTGTGCCGGAATCCGTGCGGCCCCATGTCCGGTGCCCCGGGAATCGCGGAAACCACCTCGTGCACAACCGTTCTGGCCTGCCGCTGATCGATCCGCCGCCCCCGCCGCCCCAGCAACAACGCCCGCTCCGACTCCGGCGTGGCCAGCGCCGACCGCCCGAATCGCAACCACGCATCGAGGGCCTGCTCGGCGGGTCCCCCGAACGGCACCGCCCGCTCCTTGTTCCCCTTGCCCAGCACCCGCACCAGCCGCCGCTCCCGATCCACATCCTCGATGTCGAGCCCGCACAGCTCGCTCACCCGAATCCCCGTGGCATACAACATCTCCACGATCAACCGATCCCGCAGCGCCATCGGATCCCGCTGCGCCGCCCCGGATTCCGCCGCCTCCATGGCCGCCCGCGCCTGCGCCTTCCCCAGCACCGACGGCAACACCCGGTGCGCCCGCGCCGATCCCAGCCGCGGCCCGGGATCCACCGTCAGTCGCCCGGTGTGCGTCAGCCACGCGGTGAAGGTGCGCGCCGACGACGCCCGTCGAGCCATCGTGGTCCGCGCCGCTCCCCCGGCCGCCTGCGCCGCCAGCCACGACCGCAGCAGCGCCAGATCCACTTCCCCCACACCGGAATCCACGGCCCGGTTCAGCAGATGCTCCAACAACGCGCGCGCATCGCCCACATAGGCCCGCACCGTGTGCGCCGATCTGTTCCGCCCCAACCGCAAATGCCGCCCGTACTCGGCCAGCAATGCCTCCAAATCCTCGGGCAGCTCACTCATTCCCCCACGCTGTCCCGAATTCCACCGGATGGCAAGCGCCCTCGCCGACGCCGACGGCGGTCCGGCCCCGACACCGGCGACGGTCCAGCCCCGAAACCGCAGCAGCCCAGCTCCGATTTCAGCAGCAGTCCAACCCCCGATCCCGGCGCGGTCCAGCCCTGAATCAGCAGCGGTCCAGCCGCAAGATCGGCGGTCCTGCCCTGAACCAGCAGCCGCCCGGCCACAATGCCGGCGGTCCAGCTCTGAATCAGGGGCCCGGCCGCGATACCGGCGGTCCAGCCCTGAGCCAGGGGCCCGGCCGCGATACCGGCGGTCCAGCCCTGAGCCAGGGGCCCGGCCGCGATACCGGCAGTGGTCCGGCCTCGAATCCGCGGCGGTCCAGGTTTCGATCGCGGCGGCGGTCCGGCGGGGCCGCGGTGTCAGCCGTCGATGCGGGCGAGGGTTTCGGCGACTCGTTCCAGATGCTCGGTCATGGCCTGGCGTGCCGCTTCGGGCGAGCGGGCCTGGATGGCGCGCACGATCGCCTCGTGTTCGCGGTCGGAGTCGGCGCGGCGGTCCTGGGTCAGGTTGAGGAATTCCGACTGCACGTCGAGGGCGCGACGGGTGTCGGCGACCATCGAGGTCAGCATCTTGTTCCCGCTCGCCGCCGCGATGGCGGTGTGCAGTTCGCCGTCGTGGCGGACCCATTCGCGGGCGTCGGTGGTGGCGGCCAGCTTGTCCAGCAGGGTGAACAGCTCTTGCAGCTGCTCGGGCGTGCGGCGCTCGGCGGCGAAACCGGCGGCCGGAATCTCCACCAGGCGGCGGGCCTCGATCAGGTCCCCGGCCTCGATGCCGGCGAAGGTCAGGCGCGCGTTCTCCTTGGCGGAAATGACGCAAGTGCCTCGGCCGGTGTGTGTTTCGGTGAGGCCGAGAATGGCGCAGGCGTGCAGGGCCTCACGCACCACCGGGCGGCTCACCCCGAATTCCTTGGCCAGGGCGATCTCACCGGGCATGCGGTCACCGACCGCGTACTCACCGCTGGCGATCAGGCTCTTGAGTCGACGAAAGACCGCCTCGGTAGCGCCGATGCGCTGTACCCGTCCTTCTTCGACCGTCACGCGACCAGTATGGGCGACGCCGTTCGAGCCGCGCAAAACGCTCACGCGGGCGGTGCGCGGGGTGACCCGGCAGGCCATTGACACCGGGTGTGACGCCAATTACGGTTCACCTGTCTTACAGCCTGACAGCCTTACTGCCTGAGCGCTTCCCCCGCTCGCGGAGGCTGGATCCGGCCCGAGGAAGGTTTCCCATGCAGCTCGACCAGCCGCCGTCCGCGGCGCACACAATCACCCCGGCGGGTCCGTCCGAGCCCTCGGGGCCGTCGGATCCGTCCGAGCGGATCGACGCCGGTGATCTCGGCTATCAGAAGCAGCTGCGCAAGCGGCACATGCGGATGATCGCCATCGGCGGATCCATCGGCACCGGCCTGTTCCTGGGCGCCAGCGGCCGGATGGCGCTGGCCGGCCCGTCGCTGGCCATCGTCTACATCGTCTGCGGCGTCTTCACCTTCATGGTGGTGCGGGCGCTCGGCGAGCTGGTCATGTACCGGCCCTCGTCCGGGGCGTTCGTCTCCTACGCCCGCGAGTTCCTCGGCGAGTGCGGCGCCTACTCGGTGGGATGGCTGTATTTCCTGAACTGGTCCACGACCCTGGTGGCCGACATCACCGCGGTCGCGCTCTACGCGCACTACTGGTCGTTCTTCGTGCCGGTGCCGCAGTGGGTGCTCGCGCTGGTCGCCCTGGCCGTGGTGGTCGGGCTGAATGTGGTGTCGGTCAAGCTGTTCGGTGAGCTGGAGTTCTGGTTCGCGCTCGTCAAGGTCGGCACCATCGTCGTGTTCATGCTGGTGGCCATCGGGTTCATCGTCTCCGGCACCGGTATCGACGGGCACACCCCGGGCCTGTCCACCATCACCGACAACGGCGGCATCTTCCCGCGCGGGCTGGCCCCGATGCTGACCATCGCCCTGGGCGTGGTGTTCGCCTTCGGCGGCACCGAGATGATCGGCGTGGCCGCGGGCGAATCCGACAATCCGCGGGCCGTGGTGCCCAAGGCGGTCAACTCCATCATGTGGCGGATCGTGCTGTTCTACGCCGGGTCGGTGGTGCTGTTCACGCTGCTGCTGCCGTGGACCTCCTACTCCGCCGGGGAGAGCCCGTTCGTCACGGTCATGGGCAAGATCGGCGTTCCGCACGCCGGTGACGTCATGAACCTGGTGGTGCTGACCGCCGCCATGTCCAGCCTCAACGCGGGCCTGTACGCGACCGGCCGCACACTGCGATCGATGGCGGTGGCCGGGACCGCGCCGCGGTTCGCCGCACGCATGAACCGCCGGGGTGTGCCCTACGGCGGCATCCTGATCACCAGCGCGGTCGGCATCGTGGGCGTGGTGCTGAATCTGGTGGTGCCCGAGAAGGCCTTCGAGATCGTGCTGAACCTGGCCGGACTGGGCATTGTCGGCACCTGGGCGTCGATCATGATCTGCCACTGGGTCTTCGTGCGCCGCGCCGAGCGGGGCGAGTACACGCGACCGGAGTTCCGGCTGCCCAACGCGCCGGTGCTCAATGTCCTCACCCTCGGCTTCCTGGCCGCGGTCGTGGTGCTGATGTTCTTCGACGCCGAGATCGGGCGCATCACCCTGGTGGTGTTCCTCGGCGTGGTCGCGGCCATGGTGGCGGGCTGGTACCGGGTGCGCGGGCGACTGAATTCCGACGTGCTCGCACCGGCCGCTGCCCCGGAGGGGCGGTCCGCGCTATGACCAACGCCGCGTCCAGCACGGTGGCACAGGAGATTTCGACGCTGCGGGTCGAAATCCTCTACACCGGAGGCACCTTCGGCATGATCGACCGCGGGGACGGCCTGCGCCCGCGAGCCGGGATCGGCGGCGAGGTCGCCGAGCTGATCGACACCTACTCCGATCTGTTCGGGATTCCGGTCGAGTTCCGCTACACCGAACTCGACCCGGTCATCGACAGCGCCGACGCCGATTCCGGCACCGCCGCCCGGATCGCCCGGCGGGCGCGCGCCGGGCTCGACGCCACCGCACCCGACGGCGTCGTCGTCATCCACGGCACCGACACCATGGCCTATACGGGCGCGCGCCTCGCGTTCGAACTGCACGACCTCCCGATGCCGGTGGTGCTGACCGGCGCGCAGATCCCGCTGGGCCTGCCGGCCAGCGATGCCGGGGACAATCTGATGCTGGCGCTGAATTCGATTGCCACCCAACCAGCTCCGGGCGTCTTCATCGCCTTCGGATCGGCGCTGCATCCGGCGGTGCGGGCCAGCAAACGCAGCTGCGACGGATACGACGGGTTCACCACCGTGCGCCCGCTCACCCCGCCGCCGGTGCCGACCGTTCCCCCGGTCGCGGCGCGCACGGCCGAAACCTGCCCTCCGGTCGGCCTTTTCACCGTTTTTCCCGGCATGGACACCGATCTGCTCGATGCCGCGCTGCGCATCTACCACGGCGGTGTGGTGCTCGAATGCTACGGAGCGGGGACCATGCCGATGTCCGAGGCCGCGGTCGCGGCGATCGGCCGGGCGAGCGAACGCGGCACGCCCGTCGTGGCGATCACCCACTGCGACAACGGAACCGTGGACCTCGGCCGATACGGGCCGGGTCGCGCGCTGCTCGCCGCGGGCGCCATCGGGGGCGGCGACCTGACGCGGGAGGCCGCACTGGCCAAACTCGCTCATCTCGCCGGCCTCGGGCTCGCCGCGGCCGAGGTGCGCCGGTGGATGACCACCAATCTGCTCGGCGAACTCGACAACTGAAACCCCCTTCCCTGCCAGCCACAAGCCGATCGCATGGAGACGACAATGACCGAGACCCGAACCGAACACGATTCGCTGGGCGCGCTCGAGGTGCCCCGGGACGCCTACTGGGGCGTTCACACCGCCCGCGCACTGGACAACTTCGCCATCTCCGGGGAGCGCATCGGCCACTACCCGGCGCTGATCGCGGCCGTGGCCGCGGTCAAACAGGCCGCCTGCCGGGCCAATCGCGAACTCGGCCTGCTCGACGACCGCCGCGCCGACGCCATCGAGGCGGCCTGCGCCGAAATCCGTGGCGGCGCACTGCACGACCAGTTCCCCATCGATCCCATCCAGGGCGGCGCGGGCACCTCGACCAATATGAACGCCAACGAGGTAATCGCCAATCGGGCGCTGGAGCTGCTCGGTCACGAGCTCGGTGCCTACGCCGAACTCGATCCGCTCGATCACGTCAACCTCGGCCAGTCCACCAATGACGTCTACCCCACCGCCGTGAAACTCGCTGTCATCGGGCACATTCGGCAGCTCGTCGCGGCCCTGGAGCGGCTCGCGGGCGAATTCGAGCGCAAGTCGGGCGAATTCGCCGACGTCCTCAAGATGGGCCGCACCCAGCTGCAGGACGCCGTGCCCATGACCCTCGGGCAGGAGTTCGCCACCTTCGCGATCATGCTGCGCGAGGACTGCGCGCGGCTGGCCGAGGGCACCGCGCTGCTGCGCGAGGTCAATCTCGGCGGCACCGCCATCGGCACCGGCATAAACGGGCATCCGCTGTATCCGGCGCTGGCCTGTGCGCGGCTGAGCGAGCTCACCGGCGAGCAGGTCGTTCCGGCCGAGAACCTCATCGAGGCGACCCAGGACTGCGGCGCCTTCGTCCAGGTCTCGGGCATCCTCAAGCGGGTGGCGGTGAAGCTGTCCAAGACCTGTAATGATCTGCGCCTCATGGCTTCCGGCCCGGTCACCGGGCTGCGGGAGATCACGCTGCCGCCGGTGCAGGCGGGTTCGTCGATCATGCCGGGCAAGGTCAACCCGGTCATTCCCGAGACCGTCAATCAGATCGCCTTCGAGGCCATCGGCGCGGACCTGACCGTGACCATGGCCGCCGAGGGCGGGCAGTTCCAGCTCAACGCCTTCGAGCCGATCATCGCCTACAGCCTGCTGCGCACCACCGCGCACCTCACCGCCGCCGCCGACACCCTGGCCACCCGCTGCGTCAACGGCATCACCGCCCACCGCGAGCATCTCGAAGCGGGCGTGCACCGCTCCATCGGCATCGTCACCGCGCTGACCCCCCACATCGGCTACGCCGCCAGCGCCCGAATCGCCAAGCACGCCTTGCAAACCGGGCAGCCGGTCGCCGAAGTCGCCACCGAACTGGGCCTGCTCTCCCCCGAAACGGTGACCGAACTGCTCGCCCCGCACCGGTTGGCGGGCCTGCCCGACTGACCGGCCGTCCCGCGGGCGCGGGTCGCCGATGCCGTTCATGAGCGATGCCGTTCATGAGCGGCGACGGTGGTGGTGGCCGAGGTCGCCGATGAATTCGTCTGATACCAGCCATTGCCGTCGCAGGCGACCAAGCCCGCTATCTCCAACGCCGACAGGGCGGCACGGACCGTGGGCAGCGACAGGCCGGTGTCGGCGGCCACGCCCCGGGGCAGCCGGGAGCCGGTGCCCGGCAGGGCGGCGAGGACCAGCGCCTCGTCGCCCGCGAGGTTGTCCTCCGGATTGGGCGGAACCACACCGGGAAGCGAAAGCCGCAGTGGCCCGGCCTCATCGAGGATGTCTTCGGCGCGGGTGACGATGAACGCCTCACCCTCGCGAATCATCCGATGACAGCCGACCGAGGCGGCGGAGGTGATCGGTCCGGGCACCGCCATGGCCGGACGCCCCAGCCGACGACACCACTTCACGGTATTGCGGGCCCCGCTCCGAATCCCGGCCTCCACCACCACGACTCCGTCGGCGAGTGCGGCGATCAAACGATTGCGGGCCAGGAAGTAGTGCTTACGAGCAGAGGTACCAGGCGGGTATTCGGTGACCACCAGACCCGTTTCGGCGATCTCCGCCAGAAGTTGGTCGTGCTGAACGGGATACGGCCGATCCGGCCCGCAAGCCAGCACCGCGATCGTCATCCCGCCAACGGCGAGCGCCGCCCGATGCGCCATCCCATCGATCCCGAACGCCGCCCCCGACACCACGGTCCACCCCCGCGCCGCCAACTCCCCCGCGATCTCCCCGGTCGCATGATTCCCATACCCGGTACTGCACCTGGCCCCCACCACTGCCACCGCGCGCTCCGTGCTCTCCGACAACGACCGTGGCCCGCGCACCCACAACACCAACGGCATCCCCGCATCCTCATCCACCCCCGGATCCAACTGCCCCAACCCGAGCAACCGCCAGGCAGGCCACTCCGCATCATCCGGCGTCACCACCCGCCCCCCGAGCCGCCCGATAAGCGCCAAATCCTCCTCCGCCCGCCAAATCCCCCGCCGCAACTCGGTAGGCCCCCGCAACACCTCCGGCAACGCACACTCCCGCACCGCCCGAGCCGCCTCCACCACCCCCACCGACTCGATCAACGCCGACAACGGCGCACACGGCCCCTCCACCACCCGCGACAAATACACCCAGGCCAACCGCCGCTCATCGGCATCGCCGCCCCCACCCGAACCTCCCGACGGCGAGGCCACGCCGTGCATCGTGCCCGTCCATCCGGAACCACGCCCGTATTCGGGATGGCCACCGAGTCCGCGCTCGGGAGCCGGATCGGTGACACGCCCGGCATCAACGCCCCGCCCGCACACCGAATCGGGGCCGGTTTCTCCTACGACACCGGAACCGGTCGCCTCAGCCGATCCCCGAGCCTCGGCATCCGCTGCTGCCGAAGCGGATCCGCCGCCCTCGACCGGCCGCGTCGGCTCACCGTTGTTCGTCGTCTCGTTCATGTCCCACCCCTGTGTCGAAAGCTCGATGCCTGTACGAAGTCCTGCGCAGCCGAGATATCCCGGGCTGCCGCGTTCGGTGTTGTCCGCCCGCTCGCTCATGCCCCACTTCGCTGCCGGAAACTCAAGGCCTGTAGGACGTCCTGACCGTTCGGGGTTTCACCGCCGCGCAGATCGCAGATCGTCCAGGCCACTCGGATCGCACGGTCCGCACCGCGGGCGGACATGCGGCCGTGGCGCAGCGCATTTTCGACCGGTGCCAGCGTCTCGTGCGGCAGCCGGAACCGCTGGCGGAGAACATGTCCGGGCACCTCGGCATTGGTGGACATCCCGAGCTCGGCCCAGCGTTTGGCGGCGACGTCGCGCGCGGCGGTCACCCGGGCGCGGACCGCCTCGCTGCTCTCGACCTCGTCGCCGGTGAAGGCCCCGGCCGATTGGGCGTGCATCTGGACCGCGAGGTCGATGCGATCCATCAGCGGGCCCGAGAGCTTGCCGAGATAGCGGCGACGAGCCAAAGGCGCACAGATGCAATCGATATCGCGGGCAGGTGCGCAAGGACACGGATTCGCGGCCAGCACCAGCTGGAACCGTGCGGGGAAGCGGGACACCCCGTCGCGGCGAGCAATACGAACCTCGCCTTCCTCCAAGGGAGTTCGCAGCGCCTCCAGCACCTTTGTGCCGATCTCCGCGCACTCGTCGAGGAACAGGACGCCACGATGCGCACAGCTGACCGCTCCCGGCCGCGCGGTGCCCGAGCCGCCGCCGATCATTGCCGTCACCGAGGACGAATGATGCGGGGCGACGAAGGGCGGCGCGGTGATCAGCGGAGCATCGTCGGACAGCGTGCCCGCCACCGAGTGGATCGCGGTCACTTCCAGGGAATCCCGCTCCCGCAGGGGCGGCAGCAATCCCGGGAGGCGTTGGGCCAGCATGGTTTTGCCGATGCCGGGTGGGCCGGTGAGGAGGAGGTGGTGGCCGCCGGCGGCGGCGACCTCGAGGGCCCAGCGGGCCTCGTCTTGGCCCACCACCTCGCGGAGGTCGCCGATCGAGACCGCGGGTGGGGGCTGGATGGGTTCGGGTGGGGTGAGTTCGCCGCCGCCGCGGAACCAGTCGAGCAGTTCGATGAGGGTGGAGGCGCCGAGGATGCGGATGCCGTCCACCAGGCCCGCCTCGGGGAGGGCCGCGGTGGGGACGATGACCGTGCGGCGGCCCGCGGTGCGGGCGGCCAGGACCGCGGGGAGGATCCCTCGGACCCGGCGGACGCGGCCGTCGAGGGCCAGTTCGCCGAGCAGGACGGCTTCGGAGAGGCGGTTGGACGGGATGGCACCCGCGGCATCGAGGACCGCGCCCGCCAGCGCGAGGTCGTAGACGGAACCCACCTTGGGCAGCGTGGCCGGGGACAGGGCGAGGATTACACGGCCGTCGGGCCACATCTCGCCGGAGTTGGTGACGGCCGCGCGGACGCGGTCACGGGATTCCTGGAGGGTGGTGTCGGGGCGGCCGACGAGGTGGACGGAGGGGAGGCCCTGGCCGATGTCGGCTTCGATTTCTACCAGTTGGCCTTCCACGCCGTTGACCGCGACGGAATACGCTCTGCCGAGGGGCATTTCAGAACACCGCCTTCAGCAGGCGGATCTCCGGGGTGCGGCCGAGGCGGAGCAGGACCGCGACGACGTCGAAGCGGACGCGCTGCCAGGGGCCCGGCTGCTCGCGCAGCCAGTGCTGGGCGACGGCGCGGATGCGCTGCTGTTTGAGAAAGGTGACGGCTTCCTCGGGCGGCCCGCAGGTCAGGCCGCGCCGGGTCTTGACCTCCACGAAGACCGTGACCTCACCGTCGCGGGCGATGATGTCCAGCTCCCCCGACCGGCACCGCCAATTGCGGGTGATGATCTCCATTCCGGCGTCGGCCAGAAAGCTCGCCGCCAGTTCCTCCCCGTGCGCTCCCAGCGCCAGATGCTCTGCCATTCAGCCAGCATGGCCGGGCCCGAAACGGACCCGGCCATGCCGACCTGGGAAAACAGTGAAGCTGTGGATAACCGCGGCCTGTGGATTACTCCGGCAGCCGCAGGTCGGTCTTCTCCAGCTCTTCGATATTCACGTCCTTGAAGGTGATGACGCGAACGTGCTTCACGAAGCGTGCGGGCCGGTACATGTCCCATACCCATGCATCCGACATCCGCACCTCGAAATACACCTCGCCATCGGCGTTCTGCGGCCGCAGTTCGACGGAATTGGCGAGGTAGAAGCGACGCTCGGTCTCCACCACGTACGAGAATTGGCCGACGATGTCCTTGTACTCGCGGTACAGGGATAGCTCCATCTCGGTTTCGTACTTCTCGAGGTCCTCGGCGCTCATCGGGTGGAACGTCCTCCTTGTCGCCCAACTGGGTGTAGAGACATCATCCCGCATACGCCGTATCGGTAGCCACTCGGCCGGTCTCCCGGACGTTTCGCCACGACCGACGGTGCTCGGGGGTGATGCCGAGGCGGGTCAGCGCCTCATTGTGCTCGGGGGTGTTGTAGCCCTTGTGGGCGGCGAACCCGTACCCGGGATACTGCCGGTCCATCTCGACCATCATGCGATCGCGGGTCACCTTGGCCAGCACGCTGGCCGCCGCGATGCAGGCCGCGGAGGCATCGCCGCCGATCACGGGCAGTGACGGCACCGGAATGCCGGGCACCCGGAAGCCGTCGGTCAGCACGTAACCGGGCACCGGATCCAGCCCGGCCACGGCCCGGCGCATGCCCTCGATATTGGCGACGTGAATGCCGATGGCGTCGATCTCCCAGGCCGGGATCACCACCACCTCCCACGCCAGGGCCAGCCGTTCGATGATCGGGAACAGCTGCTCGCGGGCGTTCGCGGTGAGCTTCTTGGAGTCGTCGAGACCGGCCAGCGAGGTGTAGGCCTTGGGCGGTAGCAAACACGAGGCCACCACCAGCGGCCCGGCCGCGCAGCCGCGCCCGGCCTCGTCCACGCCAGCGACCGGACCGAGTCCGCTGCGGATCAGCGCGGACTCGAGCGTGCGCAGACCACCGGCGGACCGCATGACCACGCGCGGCGGCCAGTCGCCGCGCTCGATGCGCTGAATCTTCTTGCCGCCGCGCGCCTTCGGGCTCGCGGCGCCGCTCGCCATCTTCCCCACCGGTCGATTATCCCGCGATTCTCAGTTCGTCTGGGGGTCCTGCGCGCGGACCGGACCGATCCGGCTGGGCGGCCAGATCTTGAACACGGCCTTGCCGCGCACATCCTTGACCGGCACGGTGCCCTGCAGCTCATCGGTCATGTGGTAGCGGGAGTCGGCCGATTCGGCGCGGTTGTCGCCCATCACCCACAGGTTCCCGTCCGGGACCTTGACCTCGGGGAAGGCACGGCCGGTGGCGCCGAAGGGGTTGTCGGGGTGCGCCGGGTCGAAGGGGTTGTTGTACTTCACGTACGGCTCGTCGAGGGACTTCCACTCCGAGCCGGGCGCGCTGTCCTTGACCATGATCCGGCCCTGCGCGTCACAGCATTTCACCGATTGCCCGCCGACCGCGATGACCCGCTTGACGAGGTCGTTCTCGTCCGGCGGCACCAGGCCGAAGAAGGACAGGAAGTTCTGCATCCCGCGCACCACGGTATTGGACGAGCGGATCGACTTGTAGCGGTTGTTCCACGAACTGGTCGGTCCGACGAACACCACCACGTCGCCCGGCTTCGGATCGCCGAAGTAGTAGCTCAGCTTCTCCACGTAGATGCGGTCACCGGTGCAACCCGCACAGCCGTGCAGGGTGGGTTCCATGGACTGCGAGGGGATCACGTAGGGCCGGCCGATGAAGGTGACCAGCAGCGCCACGATGAGCGCCGCGAAACCGACCAGGATGGGCAGCTCCTGCCAGAACGGGCGCTGCTTCTTCTTCGGCTTCGGCTGCGGGGTCTCGGGCGTGTCCGCCCCGTTCTCATCGCCCGACCCAGACATCGTCACCGACTCGCTCTCGTCTGCCACCGGAACAGAGTAGCCCGGCACCGCGAAGAACCATGCGGTGCCGGGCTACTCGGCGCTGTCGAGTCGACTGGCGGCTCGGGCGGAGGTGTTTCGCTACCTCAGCGCTTTTCCTTGATCTTGGCGGCCTTGCCGCGCAGATCGCGCAGGTAGTACAGCTTGGCGCGACGCACGTCACCGCGGGTCACGACCTCGATCTTGTCGAGGTTGGGGCTGTGCACCGGGAAGGTGCGCTCCACGCCGACACCGAACGAGACCTTGCGCACGGTGAAGGTCTCGCGGATGCCACCGTTCTGGCGGCGGATCACGACGCCCTTGAAGACCTGGATGCGCTCCTTGTTGCCTTCGATAACCTTCACGTGCACGTTGACCGTGTCACCCGGGCGGAAGTCCGGGATGTCGCTGCGCAGCGAGCTTGCGTCGACGAAGTCGAGGGTGTTCATTTCCGTCCTTATTGGAGTTCGCGCGAACAGAGGAACCTGGCGGCTACCCCGAAGGATGCTCTACCGGTTCGTGCTCCGGATAATTTGGGCGGTGCCCGGGCACAACAACGCCCAAGGCAACCTGAGCATTGTGCCAGACGGTTGGGCCCGGCCGTGAATCGGGGTCACGCCTCCGCCCCGATGAGGCCGAGCTCGACGAACACCTTGTAATCGGCGATCCCGTACTTCTCGAGCAGGGTACGGGCGACCTGCGCGCACAATTCACCCGCGTCGCTGTTGTGCGCGTAACGGCCCTCGACCCGGCACAGTTTGGGGTCGCCGTTCAGGATGAGCGTGAGTTGCTGCCCCATTTCGAGTTTCATGAGCGTGTCGGCCAGCGCGTCGTCCCAGATCGAAGACAGGTACACCTTGTCGGCATACTCGGCGCAGGCCAATCGGCGGGTGGACCCCACCCCGTTGGTGCGCACCTGCGGGTACAGGTAGTCCAGGAACGATGTGCTCTTGGACCACACCCGCTCGAAGTACTCCGTGGTCATCCGCCCGTACGGACTGCTGGTCGAGAAGTCGAGGTGCTTGCTCTCGTCGGAGATGCGATCGGGCATGAAGAAGGCGATCATGGCGTCGTCGTCGACTCCGCAATAGGCGATACCCGGCGAGGTGTCGTAGAGCCGGACCTCCATGCTGCGGGCGTGCGGCAGCTCCGAGTCCTGGTGAATCCCGTTGAGCAGGGCCAGATTGTGCTTGAGCTCCTGGGCGATGGACAGCCCGTGCTCCTGCACCTCACGGCTGCGTTGCAGCGCAGGCGCGGAACGCGGATCGATGAGCAGGATCTCCACCTTGACGCCCCGCCCGATGGCCGCGCGCAGTTCCGCGATGCAGTCCAGGCGGTAGTCCCGCACCCGGGACTCGTCGGTGTCCTCCGGGTCCAGGACGCCGCTGGCGGTGTCCATGATGCGAATCTTGGCCCGGGCGTGGCGCAGTCGCTCGAGGTATACCTCGTAGGGGAAGTCGGTGAAGTCGTCCGGGATGCCTTCGCGGCGCAGCAATCCGCCCTCGATGCGTTTGCCGAAGGCGATGAGCACCGGCGAGAGCACCGACGCCAGGACGACCGAGCCGATCAGGTCGGCGGCCAGATTGACGGCCAGATCGCTGCCCGCGAATGGGCGTGATGTCAGCAGCAGCACCCCCGCGACCAGCCCGACCACCAGGATCGTGACGAGCGGCAGCATAAGCGGCAGCATTCGACCGGCCCGACGGCGATTCGGATCGCGTGCGGGCGTGTGCCGCTCATGGGATTCGGGGACATCCATGGCAACCGCCTTCCCTGCCGCGCCACCCCCGGCCACGACTGGTTACCTCGATGATAACGCGGTTCAGCGGGTGGATTTCGGCGCCGGAGACGAGGCTGTACGAGTCCTGCTCGCTGCGTGATTCGGTGAGATGGGTTGCAGCACAGCTCAACCCCCGGGTGACGGAAGGGAAGTTCGCCGAGGGACGCGGCCGCTCGGGCGGATCATGCTGCCCGGCAAGCCGTTCCGGTCAGATTCGACCGTTTCCGGTGTTGGCGCGAGTGAGGGCGGAGGCTATGTCCGAGACGAGGGGCGGGTAGTCGGTGGGGCCCGTGACGACTTGCAGGAAGACCAGTCGGTCCTGCTCGTCGGCGGCGGCCCGGAGGCAGTCGCGCAGTTCGCCGACCGTGGTCGCACGCAGGGTCAGCACCGATTCCGCATCGCCGCCGAAGGCGTTCGGGAGGTCGGCCCAGCGCCAGGGGGCGATGTCGTTGTAGGGGGCGTCGGGGCCGTGGATGGCGCGTTCGATGGCGTAGCCGTTGTTGTCGACCAGGATGATCACGCCGGTCAGTTGTTCACGGATCCAGGTGCCGAGTTCCTGGATGGAGAGCTGGGCCGCGCCGTCGCCGATGACGAGGACCGCGCGGCGGTCGGGGCAGGCGATGCCCGCACCCAGGGCCGCGGGCAGGGCGTAACCGATGGAGCCCCACAGCGGCTGGCCCAGGAAGGTGATGCCGGTGGGCATGCGCAGGGTGGCCAGGCCGAAGAAGGCCGAGCCCTGGTCGGCCACGACGATGTTGTTGTTGCCCAGGGCCTCGGCCACCAGCGGCCAGAGGGCGGCCTGGGTGAGGCGGTCGCCTGGTGCGGGCGAGGCGGTGAAGGCGGCGACGGGGTGAGCGGGCACGGCTGCGGGAGGGGCGAATTCGGGGACGAGGTCGGTGAGGATGGCCAGGGCGGCCGACAGGGACAGCGGGGCGTAGGCGTCCACTCCGCCGATGACGGTGCGTTCGGGGCCGATGTCGATGGTGCGGCGCGGGTCGATGCGCTGACTGAAGCCCGCGGTGATGCTGTCGGTGTATTGGACGCCGACGGTCACCAGCCGGTCGGCGTCCTCGACGGCGGCGCGGACTTCCGGGGGTGAGGCCGCGCCGGTGTAGATGCCGAGGAAGTTCGGGGCGGATTCGTCGACCACGGTCTTACCCCAGGCCAGGGTGGCGTGCGGGAGGCCGGGCGGTTGCGCCGCGGACGGGCCGACCAGGGTGCGCAACCGGTCGGTCGCCCCGACGCGGTCGACGAAGACGTCGGCGAGCACGGTTACCCGGTGCCCGCCCAGGAATTCGCGGGCGGCCCGCGCGAATGCCGCTCGCGCGCCCGCGCTGGAGAAGTCGGCGGGCGGGGCCAGCGGTGTCGCGGGCGGGGTCACCTCGACGCGGGCGGTATCGGTGGCCAGCATCAGATACCCCGGCCGCCGGTGCACCCGGACCGAATTCAGTACCCGGTCGATCTCCTGGCAGGCGTCGGCCGCCCCGAGATCGGCCTGGGCACAGGTGACTTCGGCGGCGATGCGGCGGAAGTGGTGGAAGTCGCCGTCGCCGAGGGTGTGGTGGATGACGCGGTGGTGGGCCTGGATGTCCTTGGCCGGGACGCCCACGATGTGCACGACCGGCACATGCTCGGCATAGCTGCCCGCGATGGCGTTGACCGCGCTCAGCTCGCCCACGCCGTAGGTGGTGAGGACCGCGCCGATGCCGCGCAGGCGGGCGTAGCCGTCGGCGGCGTAGCCGGCATTGAGCTCGTTGGCGCTGCCGATCCAGCGAATATCGGGGTGCGCGATGACGTGGTCGAGGAACTGGAGGTTGAAATCGCCCGGGACACCGAAGATCTCGGTGACGCCGAGCTGTTGCAGCCGATCGAGCAGGTAGTCGCCGACAACGTAGCCCATCGTTCGAGCCTGGCACGCCGAATGGCCGTCGGCAACCTATTGGCTATCTACCGGTTCGGCGGGTCGTTCCGCGGTCGCGGGATCCGGCGCGCGTTCGGCGGGCTTGCGGCCGGTGATCAAGTGCAGGTGGGTCGAGGGAGGTGCGGGCGGGGCCGGGACCACGGTGCGGGCCAGCTCCTCCTCGGCGGCGGCCAGCACGTGGGCGGCATCGGGTTTGCCCGCCAGCAGGTCCTGCACGAAGATCTTGGCGCGGATCACCGGGCGGCGGTAGCGGCGTTCGCGAATCATGGCGCGGCGCATGAGCCCCGAACCGTCGCCGTAGCGCCACCGGGCCCAGGGCGCGCCCGGGCGGCTCAACCGCAGCGCGCCGATGACCAGCAGCGGCGGGAAGAACATGCCGAACAGGCCGGTCCAGATCTTGCCCTTGGCAATGACGATCGCCGCCAGCAGCAGGTTCACCAGGGCGAAGGTGACGGTGAACAACCGCTCGGGCACATTCGGATCGGACCGGAAGTCACGGACGTTGCCGATGTCGAGCAGCCACAGCGGATGAAAACCGAGCAGCAGCAGCCCCGTTACCGCGAGCGCCACGAATACCGCGTCCACCGAGGTGCGCCCCTGCTCCTCCCAGTACACGTCGCGCAGGTAGTAGATGAGCGCGAACTCGTCGAGCACCAGGGCGGCGCCGACCCCGAAGACCGCCGCCAGCGCGCTGATCACGCCGACGGTGCTCTGGTAGAGCGCGATCAGTCCCATCCCCGAGCCCAGCACCAGGACCACGCCGAACACCATGTGGTGGATGTGCACGTCGCCGGCCCGCACATTGCCCGGCCACCAGCGCACCTGTTTGCGGATGAGCCGCACGCTGATTCGAATCAGCAGGAATCCCACGATGAATCCGAGCAGCAGGCATGCCAGTGGCAAGCGGCCGTGCGCCACCACGACATCTTCCCACCACCGATGCACATGCATGCCCGTGTCGTCTCCTGCGATTTCCAGCGTGAACACCAACCCCAGCCACGCTACCCGCGCCGCGGACCGCCAGGCAGGGACCACAATCTCCGACCACGTGACACAGCAACCGTTCAGCCACCGCCGCGGCGCACCCGCCCGGCAGTAGGCTCCGCACCATGAAGCTCAGCACACGAAACCAGCTCGAAGGAACCGTCACCAAGGTCACCCGCGGCGAGGCCATGGCCGTGGTGCGCATCCGCCTCACCGGCGGTGACGAGATCACCTCCTCCATCACCCGCGACGCCGCCGACGACCTCGCTCTCGCCGACGGCAAACCGGTGACGGTCCTCATCAAGTCCACCGAGGTCTCCCTCGGCGTCGAATAGCCCGCCCGGCACGCCGAAGGCGGTCCCCGACTCGGATCGCCTTCGGCGTCATGGCCATTCGGGGTTCCCCACAGCGCGCGCCACCGCTGCGGACGTTCGATCGTCCACACCCCGACGCCGCTGCGTCCACGGCTGTCGGTCGGCTGTCGGTGCCGACCGCTACCGTCGGGAGGCAGACCCCAGATGGCCGACCCTTCGGAGGTGCGATGTCCGACGAGATCGTGTTCGAACGCGTCGCACCGGTCATCCCGGTCCGCGACCTCGACGCCGCTCTGGCCCGCTACCGCCGCCTCGGCTTCACCGCCCACGCCTACGAGGGCGCCGCCCGTTACGGCTTCGCCGACCGCGGCGGTGTCTCCCTACACCTCACCGAATGGTCCGACCACAACCCGAAACGCACCGCCTCGGCCGTCTACCTCTACGTCTCCGACGCCGACGCCCTCTACGCCGAATGGCTGGCCGCCGCCCTCCCCGGCCGCTTCGTCCCACCGGTCGACACCGACTACGGCCTACGCGAATTCGCCTACGTCGACCCTGATGGCACCCTCCACCGGGTCGGCTCCCCGCTGCCCGGCCGACCGTCGTGACGCCGGTAGCGCCCCGGCGAGTTGCGCGCCGCCCTCGGCTCGGCGGGCCTGCGGGTGCTGGACCGCCTCGAAACCCGGCCCCGACATCCCCGCGCGCACAAGGGGAATGATCCGCTGCACGCCGCACGCTCCGGCGAGATCACCTCACTGCGGCGGCTCGCTCCGCACCGACCGGGCCTGAAAACGGGTGCAGGCCCTGGGGTTTCCGGGGCCTGCTCGTCGGTCTCGGGGTTACTTGCCGAAACCGGCGCGGCGGAGCGCGTCGGCCATGGAGCCGCTCGGGGCGGGCTGGTTGCGGTTGCCGCCGCCCTGACGCTGGCCGCCCTGACGCTGACCGCCCTGGCCGCCCTGGCGGTTGCCGCCGTCGCGGTTGCCGCCGCGCTGGCCGCCGCCCTGGTTGCTGCGGGGGCCGCGGTCGCCGCGGTCCGGCTTGGGCTTGCCGGGTTCGTCGTCGAGGCGCAGGGACAGGCCGATGCGCTGGCGTTGGACGTCCACCTCGAGGACCTTGACCTTGACGACGTCGCCGGACTTCACGACCTCGCGGGGGTCCTTGACGAAGTTGTGGGACAGGGCCGAGACGTGGACCAGGCCGTCCTGGTGGACGCCGATGTCGACGAAGGCGCCGAAGGCGGCGACATTCGTGACGACGCCCTCGAGGACCATGCCGGGCTTCAGGTCGGCGACCTTCTCGATGCCCGCGGCGAATTCGGCGGTCTTGAATTCCGGGCGGGGGTCGCGGCCGGGCTTCTCGAGCTCGGCGATGATGTCGGTGACGGTGGGGACACCGAACTGCTCATCGGTGAAGTCCGCCGGGCGCAGGGCGCGCAGGGTGGAGGTGTTGCCGATGATCTCCTTGATGCCCTTGCCGCTGGCGTCGAGGATGCGCCGGACCACCGGGTAGGCCTCGGGGTGCACGCCGGAGGTGTCCAGCGGGTCGTCGCCCTCGCGGATGCGCAGGAAGCCCGCGCACTGCTCGAAGGCCTTGGGGCCCAGGCGCGGAACGTCCTTGAGTCCGGCGCGGCTGCGGAACGGACCGTTGGCATCGCGGTGCGCGACAATGCTTTCCGCGATCGAGTTGGAGATGCCCGACACCCGCGACAGCAGCGGGACCGAGGCGATGTTCACGTCGACGCCGACGGCGTTCACCGCGTCCTCGACGACCGCGCCGAGCGAGCGGGCCAGCAGGGTTTCGGAGATGTCGTGCTGGTACTGGCCGACGCCGATGGACTTGGGGTCGATCTTCACCAGCTCGGCCAGGGGGTCCTGGAGGCGGCGGGCGATGGAGACCGCGCCGCGCAGCGACACGTCCATGTCGGGCAGTTCAGCGGAGGCGTAGGCCGAGGCCGAGTACACCGACGCGCCCGCCTCGGAGACCACGATCTTGGTGGGCTTGTTCTCGGGGATGCGCGAGATCAGTTCGGCGGCAAGGGCGTCGGTCTCGCGCGAGGCGGTGCCGTTGCCGATGGCGATGAGCTCGACATTGAAGCGGGCGACCAGTGCGCCCAGCACGGCCAGGGACTTCTCGGTCTGGCCCTGCGGCTTGTGCGGGTAGATGACCTCGGTGGCGACGACCTTGCCGGTGGCGTCCACGACCGCGACCTTCACGCCGGTGCGGTAGCCCGGGTCCAGACCCATGGTGGAGCGGGTACCGGCGGGCGCGGCCAGCAGCAGGTCGCGCAGGTTGGCGGCGAAGACGTCGACGGCGTCGCGTTCGGCGGACTGCCGCAACCGCATTCGGGTGTCGATGCCCAGGCTTACCTGGAGCTTGGTGCGCCAGGCCCAGCGCACGGTGTCCAGCAGCCAGGAGTCGGCGGCGCGGCCCTGCTCGGCGATGCCGAACTTGATGGCGATGCGGCCCTCGTAGATCGAGCGCTGGCCGTCCTCGAGCTCTTCGGTGTCGGGTTCGAGGTGCAGGTTGAGCACCTCTTCCTTCTCGCCGCGCAGCAGCGCCAGAATGCGGTGCGAGGGCAGCTTGCTGAACGGCTCGGAGAATTCGAAGTAGTCGGCGAACTTCGCGCCCGCCTCTTCCTTGCCCGCGCGCACGCTCGAGCTGATCTGCCCGCGCTCCCACATGAGCTCGCGCAGTTCACCGACCAGGTCGGCGTCCTCGGCGAAACGCTCCACCAGAATCGCCCGCGCACCGTCGAGCTGTTCGGCGTTGTACTGCGCGGGATCGGTGGTCGGGTCGTTGATGAGGGCGTCGGCCACCGGCTCGTGCCCGGCCTCGCGCGCGATCTGCGCCTTGGTACGCCGCTTGGGCTTGAACGGCAGGTAGATGTCTTCCAGGCGGGCCTTGGTCTCGGCGAGCATCAGCTGCGCGTGCAGGGCCTCGTCCAATTTGCCCTGGCCACGAATGGATTCGATGATCGAGCCCCGGCGCTCGTCGAGTTCGCGCAGGTAGGTCAGGCGCTCGTCGAGGGTGCGTAGCTGCGCGTCGTCGAGCCCGCCGGTCACCTCCTTGCGGTATCGCGCGATGAACGGCACGGTCGACCCGGCGTCCAGCAGCTCGACTGCGGAGCGCACCTGCTCCTCGCGCACCCCCAGCTCGTCGGCGATACGCCGCCCGACGCTGGCGAGGCGAACGGTGCTCTCGGCACCTGTGGATGCTGCGCTGACGGTTTCGGAGGCTGTCGTCACGCCCGCAGACACTACCGGCGTCGCCTGACAGCCGGCGCACACCCCACTCACTGTCCCGCCTCTCCGTGACTTCGGCGCCCAGCTGAGAGCCGTTGCCAGCATGCATGCGTACCTGCGTCGAGTGCCGAAACAACTCTGGTCGTACCCGGTGAGTTACCCCAATCCTCGCGCAATCAGTTGTTACGTTGCGAATATGAAACCCACGATCGCGGCTCGCGCCGCTCTCACGGCCGCCGTGCTGGCAGGGGCGGTGAGTTGCGGTTCGGACGACGCCACGACGAATCCCGGCAAACCGTCCATCCCCGATCTCGATCTGGCCGCGGTGAAAACGTTGGCCCTGGACGCGAACGAGTCCTACGGCGTCATGGCCAACGGGTTGTACACCGTGGTGAACGGTGATGTCTTCGGCGTGGATAGTCGTTCCGGACAGAAGCTTTGGTGGATTCAGTCGCCCACCACGCCGGTGGACAAGGACAAGATCCAGGTGCTGGATTCCGGGCGTGTCCTGCTGGTCGGGTGGAAGGACAGCCCGCGGCTGACCGCCTACGACTCGGGAACGGGGCTCCAGATGTGGCACACCCCGGCCGAGCAGTGGTTCGAGGCCGATGATTCCAGCGGACAGTTCGTGCACAACGATCCGCGCACGGGTGAGCGGCGTTGGAGCGTCGATCCGGGCACGGTCGGCTGCTCGACACCCTTGTCGAAAGACCCTCCGGCGCTGTTCGATACGGATGGGGCCACCCTGACCGAGCCGACCGGCGTCCTCGACCCCGAGCGGCCCGGAGTCGATGTGTTCCGCTGCGCGGCACCGAACGGCCACTACGTCGTCGGCGGACTCGATCGCACGACCGGAGCGACCGCCTGGCATCGCGAGGTGCCTGAGAAGGGCAGTTTCCTGCGCGGGCCCGGCCACATCGGCACGATCAAGACCGGCGGTACCGTCGAGACCATCGACATGGCGGACGGGAAATCGCTGGGCAGCCGTAAACCGTCCTCGGACAAGGAACTTCACATTCCCTATGCCGACGGGTCCGCGCTCACATTGGACAGTTACGTCATCGCCGACGACAAGGAGATGCGCCTCCAGGAGCCGGACGGCAAGACCCGATGGACCGTGCCGCTGGACACGAAGGAGGAGATGCAGCCACTCATGGTGAGCAGTGGCAATGCCGTCTTCACGCTGATGCGGCAGCGCGCGGACTCCGACTACAAGGCTTGGTTGATCGCCTACGACACCGAGAACGGCCATCGCACCGTCGTGGTCGGCCCGGGCCCGACGGCCGCGGGTGAAAAGCCCACTCTCACCATGAATTTGAATGCCGTGGGTACCCAGGTCCGTTCCGCACCATGGGGCCTGCTCGTCGCGGGTCCCGACCACGGTTACGCGGCCATCCCGGTCACACGCTGACCCGCATCGGACGAGACCAGCCGAATCCCTTCGGGTGCCAAAACAGCTCTGGACGGTTACCCCGATATTCACGAAATTCTCACGAAATCAGTTGTTACGTTGGAAATGTGGACTTCAAGATCGCGGTGCGGGCCGCTCTCGCGGCGGCGGTGCTGGTGGTGGTGGCGGGGTGCGGTGCGCACGATTCGCACGCCCGGCCCGGTGATCCGAACCTCGCCGCCGCGAAGGAGCTGCACCTGGATGCCAACGAGGCCCGGGACGCCATCGCGACCGGGGTGTTCACCTTGGCGAACGGTCGGATCGACGGCCTGGATGTGGCTTCCGGGCACAAGCTTTGGTCGATTCAGCCGTCGGGCGCACCGATCGACACGGAGAAGTTCCAGGTGCTGGATTCGGGCCGAGTGCTGCTGGTCGGCAACCGGAAGACTCCGGGCCGCACCGCATACGACACCGCCACCGGCGCGCAGCTGTGGTCGACCCCGGCCGAGGAATGGCGCGAGAACGACCATTCCAGTGGGCAATTCGTCCACAGCGATCCACGCACCGGTGCGCAGCTATGGACCGTTGATCCGGCCACGCTGGGTTGTGCTACGCCGATCGCGAAGGATCTCGATTTTCTGAAAGATCCGAACGGTGTGGGTTTCACGGACGAATCGGGCGTGGAGATGTTCCGCTGCCAGGCGTCCGGCGGCCTCTTCGTCATCGGGGGGCTGGACGCGGCCACCGGGGCGACCATCTGGCGTCGGGATGTCCCCGACCGGCTCGGTTACCTGCACAGCGTTTCCGGCCCCGGCCATATCGCCATCATCGCGTCCGGGAACACCCTCGAGACCGTCGATACGGCGACCGGGCGCTCATTGGGCAGCCACGCGGGAGTCGTGCAAGACACTTTTCGCCTTCCCCTGTCCGATGGGTCGGCCATGTTGCTGAAGGGCGAAGAGCTCTCCGCCGTCAGGGAGATCCGACTCGAGGAGCCCGACGGTCGCGCTCGGTGGACGGTCCCGATCAAGGCCGACGGCGAGCAGGTGGACACGAACCCGGCCGGCATCGGCAATACGATCCTCACGACGATGTCTCAGCGCTCGGATTCCAAGACCTGGCTGGTCGCCTTCGACGCCAAGACGGGAAAGCGCACCGTGGTGATCGCGGAGGGACCGACCGCCGCCGGCGAGAAACCAATCCTCACCATGCCTTTGGACACATCCCTGCTGAATGTCTACCCGGCTTCGTGGGGTGTCATGGTGGCCGACCGCAAAGGCGCCTACGCGGTCATTCCGGCCGTACGCTGATCGCGCTCAGCCGAAATCCCTTTGGGAAGCCTTGAATTCGGGGCAGTAGGTTTCGACGGCGGCGGAGATCAGGCGCTGCTGGTAGCCCCACTGGTCGGTGGCGACGACCGGGGTGCCCGCGCGCAGGCGATCGCACACGTCCTTGCCCTCGGCGATCAAATGCTGTCCGTCGGAGGTGTTCTCGTAGCCCGGCATGCTGACGGTCTTGTCGCCCAACCGGCTCAGGAACAGCGAGTCGAGATTGTCCGCGATCGCCTTGCCGCCGCCGAACACCGCGGTGAACAGGGCCAGCGCGATCAGGGTCGCACCGAGAAAACCTCTGGGGTTCAACATGATTACTCCTTCGCCCGCAGGTCCCCCGGCAGATCGGGGCTACCGGGGAGAAGATCGGGCCTGCGTTCGGCGGTGCGGTGCAGTGACTGTTCGTGACGCCACTGCGCGATCTTGGCGTGATTGCCGGACAACAGGATTTCCGGGACGTCGAGGCCACGCCAGCTCACCGGTCGGGTATAGGAGGGGCCTTCGAGGAGTCCGCCGGAGAACGAATCCTGTTCGTGGGATTGCTGATTGCCGAGGACGCCGGGGATCAGCCGGACGAACGCCTCGGTCATGACGAGGACGGCGGCCTCGCCGCCGATGAGCACGTAGTCGCCGATGCTGACCTCTTCGACGCGCACCCGACGGGACGCGTCGTCGAAGACGCGCTGGTCGATGCCCTCGTAGCGGCCGCAGGCGAAGACGATGTGCTGCTCGGCGGACCACCGGTGCGCGGTCGCCTGCGTGAACGGCACGCCCGCCGGGGTGGGCACCACCAGCAGCGCGTCGTCCGGGCACACCTCGTCCAGGGCGTCGCCCCAGACGGTCGGTTTCATGACCATGCCGGGACCCCCGCCGTAGGGCGTGTCGTCCACGGCCTTGTGCACGTCGTGGGTCCAGCGGCGCAGGTCGTGCACCTCCACCTCGAGCAGACCCTTGTCGATCGCCTTGCCCAGCAAGGCGGCTCGCATCGGCTCGAGGTATTCGGGGAAGATCGTGACTACGTCGATTCGCACGCCGTTACTCCGCGTCCAGCAGGCCTTCGGGCGGATCGATGACGATCAGGCCGTCGGCGATCGACACGGTCGGCACCATGGCCAGCACGAACGGCACCAGGATCTCGCGGCCAGCGGGCGGGAACCCGTCCCCGGCCTTGATCGAGAGCAGTTCTCCCGCAGCCGAATGCAGCACCTCGTTGACGGTGCCCACCAGGGTGCCGTCGGTGAGTTCGACGCGCAGTCCCTCGAGTTCGTGATCGTAGTATTCGTCCGGATCTTCGGACGGGGGCAGATCCGCCGTATCGACGACGAACAGCAAGCCCCGCAACGCATCCGCGGCCGTGCGGTCGGCAATGCCATCCAGACGCAAGAGAAGCAGGCCCGAGTGCTCCCGGGCCGACTCCACTTCGAATTCCTGCGTCCGGTTGGCGCGCGGCAGCTTCCCCTTGAGGACGCTGCCGGGCGCGAACCGCAGTTCCGGCTCGTCGGTGCGGACTTCTACGACGAGTTCGCCGCGCACACCGTGCGACTTGGCGACCCGCCCGACGACCAGTTCCATCTACTGATCCGTGTCGACCACGTCGACGCGAATGCCCTTACCGCCGATCCCGGCGACCAGGGTGCGCAGGGCTGTCGCGGTACGACCGCCGCGACCGATCACCTTGCCCAGATCATCCGGGTGCACGTGCACCTCGACGGTCCGGCCACGACGGCTGGTGATCAGCTCGACGTGGACGTCGTCGGGATTGGCGACGATACCGCGCACCAGGTGCTCGACGGCATCGGCGACAACGGCGCTCATTACTCGGCGGCTTCGGTGGTGGCCTCAGCGGTCTCGGCCTCGGCGGCCTCGTCCTTCTTGGCGGCCTTCTTCTTCGGGGTGACGGCCTCGGCGACCGGCTCGTTGTCGGCGGCGGCCAGGGCCGCGTTGAACAGGTCGAGCTTGGACGGCTTCGGGGCCTTGACCTTCAGGGTGCCCTCTGCGCCCGGCAGGCCCTTGAACTTCTGCCAGTCGCCGGTGATCTCCAGCAGGCGCTTCACCGGCTCGGTCGGCTGGGCGCCGACGGACAGCCAGTGCTGGGCGCGCTCGGAATCGATCTCGATGAGCGAGGGCTCTTCCTTCGGCTGGTAGACGCCGATGGACTCGATGGCGCGGCCGTCACGACGAGTACGGGCGTCGGCGATGACGACGCGGTACTGGGGGTTGCGGATCTTGCCCATACGGGTCAGCTTGATACGAACAGCCATGAGCTGATGCCTTTCAAATGGTTGGTCACGTCGCAATTCAGCAGCCCACACGAGGTGGACCCGGTTTTGCGTCAAGTGCGGTGACCGCCGCGCGGTACGGAACCGGAGACGGGCTGACACTGTCCTCGATGAGGACGGTCGTCCATTCTGCCAGAGCCCCCACTCCCCGAAGAAATCGCCCCGATCCACCCCTGAAAACACCACAGCCCACCGGTAACAACCCGGTGGGCTGAGTCACGTGAAGACCTTACTGCTGCACAGGCCCGGGCCCGCCACTCCCCGACGTCAGCCCCTTCACGATCAATCCGGCCAGCACCGCAATAGCCAGGGTTTCGATAGACCCCACGGTCAACTCCTCATCAGTTGAACAACAAACATCTGAAGCATGACCGATTCACTTGCGCCCCGCAGCCGAATCGCTCTCCCTGACCGAAGGCGAGCTTCAGCGCAGTGCTGCGGTCACCACCTCGACCGGAACGGGTGCCGGAGGCGAAACCGTCTCTCCCGCGATCACGCGTACTTCCTGCCGGTAGACGGACTCAACCAGCCGATAACCGGTGAACTTGACCGGTTTGCCCTTCGGGAGCTCGACAATCCACAGATACGGGACACCGGCTGCCGCGTAGCCCGCCATCTTCGTCTCACGTTCCGCGCGCTTGTTCCCGGGTGACCACACCTCGACAGCCAGCAGCAACTCGGCGGGTTCAATGCTCGCCCGGCCCTCGATAGGAGCGGCCACCACCGCCACATCGGGGATTACCCCCGTCCGGAAAGCCGTGCTGAGCTTTACCGCGATGGCCGGAAGGACATGAAGGTCCGAACGCCCGGCTGCCGTGATCGCCTGATCCAACACGATCGCGAGGCGAAAAGCGGCATGTTGATGTGGCAGTGTCGGTGCGGGCGACATGCAGAGGTACCCCAGAATCAGCTCGAGACGAGATCCATCAGAAGGCGGCTCTTCGGCCAGCCAGCCTTCCATGGTCGTCGGACCCAGGGTGTGATTTATCGAAACCTCCACGGCCATAGCCATTTTCCGTCCGATCCGCCTGCTTCGCGCCTGTCGGGCACCGCTCCGGAGTCGATCCGATTGCCAAACTCGTCGTAAGTCAACATTCTTCCACGTGCGGCACCGCCCGCGTGAGTAACGCGATCGATAGGCCGGTGGCATCCGGCGTCTCCCCCGCAGCCGAATCACGCAGAACGGACCGCGCTGACGATCCGGGTCGCGACCCAGGGTCCGCCCCACCACATCCGCCAGCCGGCCCCGCGATCGGCGACCTCCAGCGCGCCGGATTCGGCCAGCGCCCGGCGGTACTCGGAGGTCTTGAAGATGTCCACGATGACCAGGCGGCCCCCGGCCGCACCACGCGTAGCGCCTCGAGCACCGGATAGACGACCACGACCACCGCGACCACGACCAGCCCGCCCATCAAGGCCGCCTGGGCCGGGGTATCGACCCCGTAGGCACCGCGACGCGGCGTGGACACCGTACTCATGAACGTCCTCCTCGGTGGTACCGAGCCGTGGATCGTCAACCCCCTACGGTCCCGACCCTAACTCGTTGGCGCACAACGCAGCACGCGAACCTTCAACGGTAACCGGTGACCGGCGAGCGGCGGTCGTAGACGCGGCCACGGAGAACCACGTAGGCGGGAGTGGCCACGGCGGCGAGGTTCGAGCGGGGGTCTTGTTGGTAGACAACGAAATCGGCCGGGGAGCCGGGTTCGATGCCGGGGTGGCCGAGCCAGGTGCGGGCGTGCCAGGAGGAGGCGGCCAGCGCGTCGTGCGGGGTGAAGCCCGCTTCGGCGAGGGCGGTGATTTCGTCGGCTATGCGGCCGTGGGGGATGGAGCCGCCGGCGTCGGTGCCGGTGTAGATGGGGACGCCCGCCTCGTGGGCCTTGGCCACGGTGGTGCGGGAGCGGCGGTGGAGGTCGCGCATGTGCGCGGCGTAGGCGGGGAATTTGGTTGCGCCGTCGGCTATTCCGGGGAAGGTGTCGATGTTGATGAGGGTGGGGACGAGGGCGGTGCGGTGGGCGGCCATTAGGGCGATGGTGTCGTCGGTGAGGCCGGTGCCGTGTTCGATGCAGTCGATGCCCGCGGCGAGGAGGCCGGGGAGGGCGTCTTCGCCGAAGACGTGGGCGGTGACGCGGGCGCCTTCGCGGTGGGCGGCGTCGATGGCGGATTTGAGGACCGGGTCGGACCACAGGGGGGCGAGGTCGCCGAGGGAGCGGTCGATCCAGTCGCCGACGATCTTGACCCAGCCGTCGCCGCGGCGGGCCTGGTCGGCGACGATGTCGGGGAGGTCGCGTTCGTCGTCGACCTCGATGCCGAGTTCGCGGATGTAGCGGCGGGGGCGGGCGATGTGGCGGCCCGCGCGGATGATGCGGGGCAGGTCGTCGCGGTCGTCGATGAAGCGGGCGTCGATGGGTGAGCCCGCGTCGCGCAGCAGCAGCGCGCCCGCGTCGCGTTCGGCTTCGGCCTGGGCGACCGCACCGGCCGTATCCTCGTGTCCGCCACCGTGTTTGATGCCGACGTGGCAGTGCGCGTCGACCAGGCCGGGCAGGATCCAGCCGCCGTCGTGCACGGTGTCGGCGTCGCGGATCGGCTCGTCGGAGATGACGCCGTCGCGCACCCAGAGGTCGCGGACCTCACCGTCGGGTAGCACCGTGCCACGGAAATGCAGTCGCATTCGCCCTCCTCGCCCGGATGATCACGAACCTGGCCGGTCAACTATCGCATCAGGCGTCGAGCACGGTGATGTCGGTCCGTTCGCGGCAGATCTCGCGAATCGCCTGCAGCCCGGCCGCGATCACCGGATGCTCGGTACAACCGCGCCGCACCGCGGTCAGATGCCGGCGGATCGGGATCGGGTCGCCGTGCAGCGGAACGCGCACCACCGGCAGGTCGGGCGGCAGGAACGCGAGGCGGGCCACCAGGCTGACGCCGAAACCGTGCGCCACCATCGCCGCGACACCGGGGAAATGGATTGCCTCCCCGGCGATTCGGGGCGTGAATCCGGCGGCGGCGCAGGCGGCCGCCACCACCAGCCGATGGGTGATGCGTTCGCGCCCGGTGATCCAGGGCTCGGCCGCCGCCTCGCTCAGGGCGACACTCTCCCGTCCGGCGAGCGGATGTCCCACGGGCACCAGCAGATCCACCGGCTCCGCCAGCAGCGGATGCTGTTCGAAGCGCAGATCATCGGGCGCGGGGCAGCCGGGCGCGGGCAGCACGATCCCGATATCGCAGTCGCCGACCAGCAGGGCTTCGAAGCACTGGAAGCTCTCGTCTTCGATCAGCTCGACGGTCAGCCCCGGATTCGCGTTCCGCAGCCGCGCGGCGGCCGCCGCCACGAACGCCGTGAGCGCGGTCGACATCGCACCGATCCGCACCACTCCGGCGATGCCCGCCCGGTGCGCGGCCAGCTCCGCCCGCGCGCTATCCGCCTGCGCCGCACGCAGATCCGCGTGCCGTAGCAGCGCGTGCCCGGCGGCAGTCAACTGCACCCTGCGGCCCACCTGCTCAAGCAGCTCGACATCGAGTTCCCGGGCCAGCCCGCGCAACTGCTGCGACACCGTGGACGGCGTCAGATGCAGGGCCGCGGCGGCCGCGGTCACCGTGCCGCGCTCGTGCAGCACCCGCAGGGCCTGGAGCCGAGGATCGATCATGTGGATATTCCGAACGATTGGCTACGGAAACTTTCGATGGACCGAGCCTACCGCCCCGGCGAAGACTGGGTCCATGACCGGATCGACTCGACACTGCGGGCGCTGCGGCTGGCCCATCGACCAACCCTTCCAAGTCCTTTCACGCCACCGCACCTCGGAAGGGATCGTCAGCTACACCCGCTGCGCCTGCGGCGCCCTGCGCATGCAGCTGTCCCCCGCCGCCTTCCTGCCGAGCTGACCGCGCGACCGGGCCGACCGCCGCGATCAGGCCAGGTCGAACTCGCGCAGCAGGCTGGTCACGTCCCGGCGGACCGGCAGCCCATGTCCGGGAACCAGAACCTCGGCCTCCAGTTTCGCGAGCACGTGGGCGCTGGCGAGGGTGCCCGCCTCGTCATGGTTGAACACGCTCGGCAGCAGTTGCAGACCGGTCCCCGGCAAGAGCGGATGGCCGGTGACCAAGGTGTCGCCCGAGAACAGCACACCCTCCGAGGGCATGAAATACGCGGTATGACCATCGGTGTGCCCCGGAGTCGGAATCGCGACCAGCCCGCCCGGCAACGCGGCCAACGTGTCCGCGTCCAGCGGCTCGGCAGTCGGCACACTCATCTTGATGTGCCCGATCACCGCCCGCACGGTCTGACTCACCCACACGATCCCGCGCCGGGTCCCCAACTGCTGCACCATCTCCACCGGCGTGATCTGCTCCAGATACTCGCGTTTGGCGTGCCGCACCTCCTCCGCGCCGGTGTATACCGGCACCCCGAGCTTGTCGACCAGGGTGGGAATCGCCCCGATGTGATCGAGATGCGCATGCGTCACCACCACGGCGGCGATATCGGCGAGCGCGCGCCCGATCTCCCGCACCGACTTCAGCACCGACTCGGTATCGCTCGGATACCCCGCATCCACGAGCGTCACCCCGCGCTCGTCACTGATCAACGCCCAGTTGACGTTCGTCCCCGCCACCACATGAACCGAATCCGAAACCTGATCGATCTTCACAAAGAAACCATACCGGCCATCGGGCCGTACGCGCCTCCTCTGACGGCGCAGAGGCCGCGGAGACTCATATGACGGGCCCCATCGCAGGCATGGTTTCTGCCCGCTAGGAGGACACGATGTCCGTCGACTTCGCCCCGGACCAGCGGGATCCAGGAACACGCCCCCGGCGAAATCTGCGAAGCCACAACCAAACGCTTCGGCTAGCAAGGGGCTGCGTTCCCGCACCGCGGGGTGATCCCCACCGAACCTCCTCCGACCCACGGAGTGGCTTACGAGATGACGAGTGATCCTCGGCATCCCGCGGCGGCGCTACCGGCGAGCATCGGAGAATCTATCGAGAAACCGAAGACGCCAGGACGCTCCACGATGAACTGCACCGAGATCGTCTGCGGCGCAATGGTCACCGGCAGCTCCCGCATCCAGAGGAATTCGGGAATTCTGACCCGGGCATCGGGGTCGAACTGGTTGGCAACCGTGATATCCAGCCGCGCAGACACTCCCGACGGCAAGTTCACGACATCGGTGCCGCACCGGCCGAGGTCGTAGGTCAGCTGCGCGAAGGCCACCGGCGGCGGCCAATCGGCCGGGGCGGCATCGGCCACGCCGGTCCCCATCACACTGCCCGCCGCGACCACCGCCAGCAAACGTGCGCACTTGCCCATGACCGCAGTCTACGGCGAGCCAGCTAACTGCTTGCCGAGCTGCCGCATCCGATCTCGCAAGAGTCGAATCGAGTTCGCGGTGTTTGCTGCCCGGTCGTCAGTCTCCGCTTGTGAGAGTGGACGAGGAATTTCCCGCCGAGTGGGGACGCACGTTGGTGGGTGAGGTGTCGCAGGATCCCGAGGATGGGGAGTGGCTCTTCGATGGCTGGCGGGTGATCACATTTCCGAGTGCGGAGGATGGGCGGCACGGGCACTACACCGCGGGGCATGTGGCTCCGGATTCGGTCGCGATCACGTTCGGTGGGGAGATCGTCGCGCTGGGCGAGACGGGCGGGATGAATCCGGCGAATCTGTATGTGCACGACAGCGAGTACTTCCAGTTCCTGCGCCTGCGTGAGGTGCTCGAGCCCGGGGTGTGGGCGACGCTGCCGTGGGCTCCGTTCCGGAAGGGCCAATTGCTTTATGCCTGGGACAAATTCCATCACTACGGCTACTTCCGCCATCCCGATCGGCCGCCCGTGCCCGAAGACTACGAGGATCCGAGCCTGCCGCGGTATCCGGCGGTCATGACCTACGGCGGCGACTGGTACGACTTCGCTCAGCAGGTCGAGCGCGAGTATCCGCTCGGCTTCCGCGCCGAGCCGGTCGCGTCCTTCGAGGCGTGTCTGATCCGTGCCGCGCAGGATGGTGATCTCGCCGCCGTGCTCGAACAGCTCTCGCTCGGAACGAATCCGAATGTCGGCGACGAGCCACCCGGCGTGCACACCGCATTCTGCTCGGAACGCGACGCGACACCGGTGGCGAATTCCCTCAACCGGCGCTGGACGGAGATAACGGGCGCGCTGGTCGCCGCCGGCGCCCACACCCCCGACTACCTGGCACACCTGTACGGCGCGCCGCCACCTCGGCCCGCTTCGACGCCGCAGCCCATCGTGATACCGCGCATCGACGCGTCGCCGCTCACCCGTTCACCTCGGCAGCAGACCGTTACGTCGCCGGAACCCCAGACCGGCAAGGGAATCCGACGCTGGTGGCGGAGGATCACCGGCCGCTGACCTCCGGAAACGCCAGAGTCGAACGCGAAATCGCTTCCGCCCCAATGGGATTGGGCCAGTTCCTGGGGAACTTCATCTTCGAGAGGTCGAAGCCGGACTCACCGAGTCGGCGGTGAGGCCTTCCTGGTGGCTGCGGCGTAGCGTGCTGCCAGTTTGGTTATCTCGGTGGCGAGTTCGGGGGACGCGTGTGTGTCGATGTGGAAGTCGAGGTCCATGGCGGCAAGGTATGCGGCGAGTAGTTGTGGGGTTTGTGACCCGGCTTCGATGATGCTGGTGTGGCGATCCAGGGGGCGAACTGACCAGATTCCGGTAGGGATTCGGGCGGCGACCGTTTCGACCGGTGCGTTGACGAAGATCTGGGCGACGTAGGCCCACATGGCGGCCATGCGGCCGCGGGTTACGAAATCGGCGAGGTCTGCCCCCGGCAGGGGGCGGGGTGTGAAGCGTGGTCCCGTCGGTGTTTTCGGCGTGATGCGGTCTACGCGGTAGGTGCGCCAGTCACGGCGATCTAGGTCGTAGCCGATGAGGTACCAGCGTCCGCTGACGTGCACCATGCGGTGAGGTTCGGTGTGACGCCGAGACAGGGACCGGTGGCGATCGGTGTAGTCGAAACGCAGCTGTTCGCGGCGGTCGATCGCGGCGGCGGTCGCCTGGAACACCTCTGGCGCGACGAGTTCTCGGGTGCAGGGCACGGTTTCGATCGCGGCGCTGATCGTCTGTAGCCGGTTTCGTAGGCGTGAGGGGAGCAATCGCTCCAGTTTGGCCGCTGCTCGGGCCGCGTGTTCTGCGATGCCATCCATGCCGACGGTGGCCGCGGTGTGAAGTCCGACCGCAGTGGCCACGGCCTCATCGTCATCGAGGTGCAGCGGCGGGATTATCACGCCCGCGCGGAGTCGGTAGCCGCCTGCCACACCGGGAGAGGCGTCGACGCCGTAGTCCAGTGCGCGCAGGCGATTGATATCGGCGCGGATGGTGCGTGCGCTGACACCGAGCCGCTCGGCCAACTCGTCACCGGTCCACCGCCGTCGCGATTGCAGCAACGACAGCAGCCGCAAGAGCCGGACCGTGGTGTCACCCATGTCCCTCACTGTGTCACCGATCGCGGAAGTGTTTCTACCGCATCGGGTGACACCGTGCCCTCATGACATCCTCACCATCCTCGGTTCCGACAGATTCGACGATGCCGCTGCATGGGCGCGGTGCGCTGGTCACCGGTGGCTCGCGCGGGATCGGCCGCACTGTTGCGCAGCGGCTCGCTGCCGATGGGGCCGTCGTCGTGTTCACCTACCACAAGCATGTTCACGACGCCGAAGCGCTCGTGGCCGAGATCGCTGCCCACGGCGGCCATTCGTTCGCCGTCCCGCTCGATGTCTCCGATCCGGCACAGTTCACCACCGCGTATGAGACCGTCGACGACCACTTCCGCCGGGCCGCGGTCGGCTTGGACACCGTCGTCGCCAACGCCGGCGTCTTCAGCCGAGCCACGATCACCGAAGCCACTGTTGCCGAATGGGACAGAGTCATGGCAATCAACGCACGCGGGACACTACTGACGATCCAGCACGGCATCTCCCGCCTCCGCGACAACGGTCGAATCATCACCGTGTCGACTGTCGGTACCGTGTGGCCCAGTCCCGGTGAGGGCATCTATGCGGCCAGCAAAGCAGCCGTCGAACAACTGACCCGGATCTGCTCGCGTGAGCTCGGCGCCCGCCGAATCACCGCCAACACGATTTCAGCCGGTCCCACCGACACCGACCTGCTGGAAGCCAACGCCGCACCGCAGGAATTGGAAGGGGCCGCTGCCATGACCGCCCTGGGCCGCATCGGCAAACCCGCCGATATCGCCAACTTGGTGGCGCTGATCGCCCACACCGACAGCGGCTGGATGACCGGGCAGAACATCCGCGCCGATGGCGGCCTCTCGTGACGGGCGGCAAAGCGGACGCCAGATCGCGTCCGCCCCAGGGGGATCGGGTCAGTTCTTGGGGAAGTTCAGCTTGCTGAGGTCGAAACCTTCGAGGCCCGGGGGGAGTTCGTTGAGGCCGGCGGGCATGTTGGAGAGGTCGGGCATGCCAGCGGGCATGCCCGGGAGGCCGGGCATGCCGGGGAAGCCGCCGCGCACCTTGGGCGGGGTGGGGCCGCGGCCGCCCTTTTTGCCCTTCTTGCCTTTGCCCTTGCCCTTGTTGGCGCGGGCGCCGGGGAGGCCGAATTGGCGGGACATGGCACCCATCATCTTCTTGGCCTCGAAGAAGCGGTCTACGAGTTGGTTGACGTCGGAGACCTGGACGCCGGAGCCGTTGGCGATGCGGAGGCGGCGGGAGGCGTTGATGATCTTGGGGTTTGCGCGTTCGGCGGGGGTCATGCCGCGGATGATGGCCTGGACTCGGTCGAGTTGTTTGTCGTCGACCTGGGCGAGGACGTCCTTCATCTGGCCCGCGCCCGGCAGCATGCCGAGCAGGTTGCCGATGGGGCCCATCTTGCGGATGGCCAGCATCTGCTCGAGGAAGTCCTCGAGGGTCAGCTCGCCGGAGCCGATCTTGCGGGCGGCCTCCTCGGCCTGCTGGGCGTCGTAGACCTGTTCGGCCTGCTCGATCAGGGTGAGCAGGTCGCCCATGCCGAGGATGCGGGAGGCCATGCGGTCGGGGTGGAAGACGTCGAAGTCCTCGAGCTTCTCGCCGGTGGAGGCGAAAAGGATGGGCTGGCCGGTGATTTCACGCACCGACAGGGCCGCGCCACCGCGGGCGTCGCCGTCGAGCTTGGTGAGCACGACGCCGGTGAAGCCGACGCCGTCGCGGAAGGCCTCGGCGGTGGAGACGGCGTCCTGGCCGATCATGGCGTCGAGGACGAACAGGGTCTCGTCGGGGTTGACGGCGTCGCGGATGCCCGCGGCCTGCCGCATGAGCTCCTCATCGATGCCGAGGCGACCGGCGGTGTCGACGATGACCACGTCGTACTGCTTGGCCTTGGCCTCTTCGATACCGGCGCGGGCCACGTCGACCGGATCCGACGCCGAGACGCCCAGCGGGTTGTCGCCGCCGCCGATCGAGGTGCCGGGGTGCGGCGCGAAGACCGGCACGCCCGCGCGCTCACCGACGACCTGCAGCTGGGTGACCGCGCCGGGGCGCTGGAGGTCACAGGCCACGAGCAGCGGCGTATGCCCTTGGCCCTTCAGGTATTTGGCGAGCTTGCCCGCGAGGGTGGTCTTACCGGCACCCTGCAGACCGGCCAGCATGATGACCGTCGGCGGGTTCTTGGCCAGCCGCAGCCGCCGGGTCTCGCCGCCGAGAATGGCGATGAGTTCCTCGTTGACGATCTTGACGACCTGCTGGGCCGGGTTCAGCGCCGCGGAGACTTCCGCGCCCTGGGCGCGCTCCTTGATCTTGGCGACGAAGCCGCGCACGACGGGCAACGCCACGTCGGCCTCGAGCAGGGCGAGCCGGATCTCACGCGCGGTCGAGTCGATATCCGCAGGCGACAGGCGGCCCTTGCCACGCAGATCCTTGAGGGCACCGGCCAACCGGTCGGAAAGGGATTCGAACACCGATGCTCCTGTGATCTCGAGGGACTGTCGCTCGAGATACCAGGGTAGTGGGCTATTCGAGTGAGCGTGGCCGTGGCCCCGGACGTCGCAGGTCGTGCTTCTCGGTGGCGACCATCCCGACACATTCGCGGGCGGTCAGACCGAGCTCCAGGGCGAGCCCGTCGAGCATCGCCCATTCGGTGTCGGTGGGGGTGTGCTCGGTGACGGTGGCGGCGATGGTCATGGCGGTCACCGCCTGCTGACCGGAGAGGGTGCGGCCCGGGAGCCACGAGACGACCCAACGGTCGCCGCCGACGCAGCGGGCGATGTGTGAGGTCAAATCGCTCGTCATCATCGACGCGGATACGACTTCGATTGCCACCGACCTGCTCCCCTCATGCTCGCGACAGTTGACCCATTGCTGGGCACGGCTGGATGGAGACCTGCACGCGAATATTAGGGTGTGGCGCCGATCACCCGATCGGTATTACAGCAAATTGCCTGCAACATTCTGATTAACTGGCAAACGTACGGTTTGCCAGTTAATCCCGGTCCGTGGCGATCGATCAGAAAACAGCTGGAAGAACCGATTCAGCTGTCCGATTCGAGAGGATTCTTCGGTTGTTGCGGCGGCACCACCGCCAGCAGCGCCGCCGAGATCTCCGCTCGCCGCTGCGGCGTGTCGCTCTCGCCCAGATCCAGGCAGAACGAGTCGATGACCGCCGAACCCATGGTCACCACCTTCGCCCACGACACATTCACCCCCGCCTCGGCCAGCGCGCCCGCCAGCCGGTTCAGCAGGCCGATGCGGTCCTCGGCACGCAATTCCAGCAGCACCCGCCCGGGCTCGGCGGTGTCGTGCCAGAACACCCGGGGCTGGGCCTGTGCGAACGGGCTCGGCCCGGTCCCGCCCGCGTCCCGCTCCTTGCGGGCCAGCACCGAGGCCAGATCCAGATCGCCGTTGATGGCCCGGATCAGCTCCTGGCGCAGCAGGCCCGGATCCGGCGGATCACCGAATCGCGGTGCGACGACGAAGGTGTCGATGGCCGAGGCGCCCACACTGGCCAGCTCGGCGGACAGCACGCGCAGCGAATGCACCGCCAGCACGCCGGCCGCGTCGGAGAGCAGGCCCGGATTGTCGGGCGCGACCACGGTCACGACGTGGTGGTAGCGCCCCTCCCCCGGCCGCAGTTCCACGTGCACGCCACCGGATTCGGCGCGCTCGCGCAGTTCGTCCGGGATCGGGGTCGGCTCGGGCAGCTCCTCACCGGCCATGGCGCGGCGGCAGTTGCGGACCAGATCGCCGATGAGCGAGGACTTCCAGTCGTTCCACACCCCGGGCCCGGTGGCCAGCGCGTCGGCCTCGGCCAGGGCGGCCAGCAGTTCGAGCAGGTGCGGGTCGCCGTCGAGGGCGTCGATCACCATCTTGATGGTGTCGGGATCGCTGGTGTCGCGCCGCGTGGCGGTGTCGGGCAGCAGCAGGTGGTGGCGCACCATGGCCGAGAGCGTCTGCACGTCGGAAGGCCAGAGCCCCAGCCGTTTTCCGATGGAGACGGCCAGCTCCGCGCCGACCGCGCTGTGATCCTCGGTGCGCCCCTTGCCGATATCGTGCAGCAACGCGCCCAGCAGCAGCAGGTCCGGGCGGGCGACGCGGGTGGACAGCGCCCCGGCCTGGGCGACCGCCTCCATCAGGTGGCGGTCCACGGTCCAGGTGTGCATGGCGTCGCGCGGCGGCAGGTCACGCACCACGCCCCATTCCGGAAAGAGCCTGCCCCACAGGCCCGTCCGATCCAGCGCCTCCACGGCGTCGACGGCGCCGCGGCCCGAGCCCAGCAATACCAGCAGGTCGTTGAGGGCTTCCTTGGGCCACGGCTCGCGTAGCTCGGGCGCGTCCTCGCCGAGCCGGTTGAGCGTGGTGGCCGACATCGGCAGCCCCGTCTGCGCCGATGCCGCCGCCACCCGCAAGACCAGTCCCGGGTCGCGCTGCGGCCGCGCGTCCCTGGCCAGCACCACTTCCCCGGAATGCTCGACCACCCCCTCATCGAGTGGTCGGCGCACCGGGACCCGGCGCAGTCGGGCGAGCCCGCGCCGGGGCAGCGCGTTCCCGGCGGTGCGCAGCCCGACGTCGGTGGAGTAGTTGACGGTGCGGGCCGCGTCGGACAGCGTGCGAGCCAGGTCGAAGCGGTCCCCGATGCGCAGGGCCGCCCCGATCTCGTCCGCGTCCTGGGCCCGCAACTGGTCGCGAGCCCGGCCCGCCACCCGGTGCAATTCGGTGCGCACATCCAGCAGACGGCGATGCGCCTGTTTCAGCCCGCCGCCCGGCACTTCCGGACCAAGCCCCGGCATGGCGTCGGTCAGCTGTGCGATGGCGAGGGCGTCGAGCAGCTGGATGTCGCGCAGTCCGCCGCGGCCGTTCTTGAGATCGGGTTCGGCGCGGTGGGCCACGTCTCCGCTGCGCCGCCAACGGGTTTGGGCCTGCTCGATCAGGGCGTCGAAGCGGGATCTGACGCCGGCACGCCAGTCCCGCCGCACGCCGCTGATCAGCAGACTGCTCAAACCCTCGTCGCCGACGATGTGCCGCGCCTCGAGCATGCCCAGGGCGGCGGTGAGATCGTCGGCGGCGACCCGCAGCGCCTGCGGGACGGTCCGCACGCTGTGATCCAGCTTGATGTGGGCGTCCCACAGCGGATACCAGAGCTGATCGGCGACCTCGGCGACCCGCTTGGGGTCGATCCCGTCGTAGAGCAGCACCAGATCCAGGTCGGAGTAGGGCAGCATCTCCCGGCGGCCCAGGCCGCCCACCGCGACGATGGCCAGCCCGCTGTCGGCGGTGATGCCGACCTCGTGGCCCTTGGTGGTCAGCCACAGTTCGAACAGATCCACCAGCGCCTCGCGCAACGCCTCGGCGTCCAGGCGGGAAGCACGCCCGTTCGCGCCGTGCTCACCGAGCAGTTGATCGCGGGCCCTCACCAGATCCGAAGCGCCATTCGAAACCTTCTCGGCCCCGGCCTTCTCGTCGCGTGCTTGCTGAAAACCCACAACCCACCACCTGTGTCTAATTTGCCTCCGCTGCGCTCCGGCGGGGTCGCGGCCCTGGAGGTCTCGTTCTTCCCTCCCTCCGCTCCTCCGCTTCGCTCCCCCGCTCCACTCAGTCCAGAACGAGACGGGCCGCGACCCATGAGCGTTGACGCCTCGGATATGCAATTGTTTCGACTAATTTCCCGTGAGCACGACGGCGGCCCGTTCCCATCCGAGTTCGGGCGGGAGCGGGCCGCCGCTCGATCCGTTCTTCAGTTACAGAGCGTCGGAACCGCGTTCGCCGGTGCGCACCCGGATGATCGAGTCGACCGGGGTCACCCAGACCTTGCCGTCACCGATCTTGCCGGTGCGGGCGGCCTCGACGATGACCTCGACGACCTTGTCGACGGAGGCGTCGTCCACGACCACCTCTACCCGAACCTTCGGGACGAAGTCGACCGAGTACTCGGCGCCGCGGTAGACCTCGGTGTGGCCCTTCTGGCGGCCGTAGCCCTGGACCTCGCTGACGGTCATGCCGAGCACGCCCGCCTGCTCCAGCCCGGTCTTGACGTCCTCCAGGGTGAACGGCTTCACGATCGCAGTGATCAGTTTCATTTTCGTCATGCCTCCTTGACGGCGGCGGTGCGCGCCGCACCACCCACAGCAGCGAAATCGTATGCCGTTTCAGCGTGGTCCGACTCGTCCATGCCCACGAACTCCTCTTCCTCCGTGGCGCGGAGGCCGATGGTGAACTTGATGGCGAAAGCCAGGATCAGGGTCACGGTGAACGAGAACGCCAGCACCACACCGGCACCCACGGCCTGACGCCACAGCTGGTCGAAGCCGCCGCCGTAGAACAGACCCTTCACGTGGGCCGGGGCCTCCGCGGTGGCGACCAGGCCGACCATCAGGGTGCCGATGATGCCGCCGACGAGGTGGACGCCGACCACGTCGAGCGAGTCGTCGAAGCCGAGCTTGAACTTCCGGCCCACCGCCAGGGCGCAGGCGACACCGGCGACCAGGCCGATGGCCAGCGCGCCCAGGACGTTCACCGAGGAGCAGGACGGGGTGATGGCGACCAGACCCGCGACGATGCCCGAGGCGGCACCGAGCGAGGTGGCGTGTCCGTCACGGACCTTCTCGACGAGCAGCCAGCCGAGCATGGCGGCGCAGGTGGCGAAGGTGGTGGTCAGGAAGGTGGTACCCGCCATGCCGTTGGAGGACAGCGCCGAACCGGCGTTGAAGCCGAACCAGCCGAACCACAGCAGACCGGCGCCGAGCATGACGAACGGCAGGTTGTGCGGGCGCATCGGGGTCTTGGGCCAGCCCTTGCGCTTGCCGAGGACCAGGCACAGCGCCAGACCGGCGGCACCGGCGTTGATGTGGACGGCGGTACCACCCGCGAAGTCGATCACCTTGAGCTTGTTGGCGATCCAGCCGCCCGCGTGGATGATGTCACCGGTGGCGGGGTCGGTGGCATTGAAGTCGAAGACCCAGTGTGCGACGGGGAAGTAGACGAGGGTGGCCCACACCGCGGCGAACAGCGCCCACGCACCGAACTTCAGGCGGTCGGCGACCGCGCCGGAGATCAGGGCGACGGTGATGATCGCGAACATCAGCTGGAAGGCCACGAACACGGTCATCGGGATGGCGGTGTTGCCCGCCAGCGGGATGCCGATCGCATCGGCGGCCTGGACGCCCTTCGACGGGTCGGCGGCCACGGCCGCGTGGGCGTCGGAGCCGATCAGACCCTTGAGCCCGAAGAACTGGGTCGGATTGCCGATCAGACCGAACTTGTCATTGCCGAACGACGTCGAGAATCCGAAGATCGCCCATAGGACGCCGACGATGCCCATGGCACTGATCGACATCATGATCATATTGAGCACGTTCTTGCTACGGACCATGCCGCCGTAGAAGAACGCGAGCCCGGGGGTCATCAACAACACCAATGCCGAGCTCGCGAGCATCCATGCTGTGTCGCCGGAGTTCGGCAAATCAACGATGGGGTACGCCACCTTTTGTCCTCCTCATCTTGGGCCCCGCAGCAACCTGCGAATAAGCCTGCAATGAGATTCGTCAGTCGGTGTTTCAGCCGTGATCCTGCGGCGTTTCGCGTAGGTGAACGGATGAGATTGCAGTGTTGCGGTCACGTTTCCGAAACCGCGCCACTGTTACCACGACATTGTGAGGATGATGTTGATTTCGATAACGATGCTGGTGGGGGCTTGTTATCCGAGCAGGGCGTCGACGAAGGCGCCGGGCTCGAAGGGGGCGAGATCATCCGCGCCCTCTCCCAAACCGACCAGTTTGACCGGTACGCCGAGCTCGTGTTGCACCTGGAACACGATGCCGCCCTTGGCGGTTCCGTCCAGCTTGGTCAGCGCCACGCCGGTGATGTCGACGACGTCGGCGAACACCCGCGCCTGCATCAGGCCGTTCTGGCCGACCGTCGAGTCCAGCACCAGGATGACCTCGTCCACCGCGGCCTTCTTCTCGACCACGCGCTTGACCTTGCCCAGCTCGTCCATCAGGCCGGTCTTGGTGTGCAGGCGGCCCGCGGTGTCGATGAGCACCACGTCCACGCCGCGCTCGATACCGGCGGACACGGCGTCGAACGCGACGGCCGCGGGGTCCGCGCCCTCCTTGCCGCGCACGGTCTCCGCGCCCACGCGCTCGCCCCAGGTCTGCAGCTGATCGGCGGCGGCGGCGCGGAAGGTGTCGGCCGCGCCCAGCAGCACCCGGCGGCCGTCGGCCACCAGCACGCGCGCCAATTTGCCGGTGGTGGTGGTCTTTCCGGTGCCGTTCACGCCCACGACCAGCAGGATCGACGGGTGATCGGCGTGCGGTAGCGCCCGGATGGAGCGATCCAGCTCCGGCCGCAGCGCCTCGACGAGCACCTGGCGTAGCACTGCCCGCGCCTCGGTGGCGGTGCGCACGCTGCGCGACGCCATCTCCTCGCGCAGCCGCTCCACAATGGCCGCGGTGCTGGCCGTGCCCAGATCGGCCATGACGAGGGTGTCCTCGATCTCCTCCCAGGAGTCCTCGTCCAGATCGCCACCGCCCAGCAGACCCAGCAGCGACTTGCCGACGGCGTTCTGCGACCGGGACAACCGCCCCCGCAGACGGGTCAGACGGCCGGAGGTGGGCTCGATCTCGGCGATTTCGGCCGGAGCCGCGGCGGGAGCGGACGTTTCGGGCGCGGCAGCAGGCGCACCGGCGTGCGCGGCAACAGCGGCCTCCGCACCGGCGGCGACCTCCGCGGCGGCAACCGCGGCCTCGGCGGCCTCCTCCGCGGCGGCCTCCTCCGAAAGCGGCTGCTCGGCAACCTCTCCCGCCCCCTTGTCGGCGGCATCCTCCCCGGCCTGCCCGGCGGCCTCGAGTGCTGCGGCCCGCGCGTCGGCGTCGGATTCACGCACGCCCGCGGCCGTTGCAGCGACGGACTTCCCGACCGCGGCGGACTGATCGGCGTCCGCGGCGTATGCGGATTCGGCCTGGTCGGCCACGGCGGCCGTCGCGTCGGCGGCATTTCCGGAGCCGGTGCGATCGGAGGCAGCGCCCTTGGCGTCGGCGGACTTCCTCGCGTCGGCGGACGTCTCGGAGGCGGCGGTCCGATCGGCGTCGGCGGCCGTCGCGCCGTCGGACTCCTCGGACGCGGTGGTCCGATCGGCGGCGGTTTCGGAACCGGCAGCGGCGGTGGAATCGGCGGGTGTGACGGACTGCGCCGGGGCGGGCTCGGGGCCCTGCACCGGATCGGGGAGGCGGACGTTGGTGATGGTGCGCTTGGCGGCGTCGCGCGGGATGGCGGCGTCGTCGCCGACGTGGGGCTGGCCCTCGTCGTCGGTGCGCTCGGGCGGGAGGGGCACCGGCTTGGGCTTGGTCGCGGGGGCTTTCGCCTTCTCCGCGGCGCTGCCCTGGCTGAAGCTGAATCCGCGCGATGCCTGGTATCCGCCGGACCGGTCGGTGACCTCCTTGGTCTCGGTGGTCTCCGGGGTCAGCGAGATGCGGCGGCGCTTGTTCAGGGCGTACCCGGCCACCAGCGCCACGAGCAGCACCGCGGCGATCGCGGCGATGAGGATCCAAACTTCTGCAGTCGTCACGCCCCCATCCTTTCAGAGGCGGTTGTATTGCCGGTTTCACACACCTACCGACGCGTCGAGGAGCAGTGTCATGTATCACACAGCGATGCCGCGCGGGCGTCGACACGCCGGGGCGAGGCCTGGAGATCCCAACAACTACCGACCGGTCTGCTCGACTACGTGCCACAGTGCGGAAGGAGCGGCGAATGCGACACCGAGACAATAGGATCGGCCCTGTGACCGATCGAAATGTGCTTGGGGGACCGCTCGAGGAGTGTGGCACCGATCCTCTCACCGGCTTCTACCGGGACGGATGCTGCAGCACCGGCCCCGAGGATTTGGGCAGCCACACCGTCTGCACGGTGGTGACCGCGGAGTTCCTGGAGCACCAGAAGTCGATCGGCAATGATCTCGTCACCCCGCGGCCCGAGAACAATTTCCCCGGCCTGCAGCCGGGGGACCGCTGGTGCGTGGTGGCGGTGCGCTGGCTGCACGCCCACGAGGACGGGGTGGCCGCGCCGGTGGTGCTGGCCGCCACCCACGAGAACGCCCTCGAGGTCGTACCGATGGACACCCTGCGCAAGTACGCCGTCGACGTCCCCGACGACGTCAGCGACCTGCTCTGAGCCCGCGGCGAACAACGTGCGCTGAGCCCGCGGCGAACAACGTGCGCTGAGCCCGCGGCGAACAACGTGCGCTGAGCCCTGAGCGGCGGTGATAGTCCGCCGTTGGGGCTTGATTGGCCTGCCCTCGCAACCTGGTCGCGCAGCCGAAACCGGCTGTGCGACAAAGGGAGGGAATTCCATGTCAATCAAGAAACGGCTGGCCGGTCTCGCCGTCGGGGCCGCCGCGGTGGCCGCGAGCCTGGCGGTGGCCGCACCCGCGCACGCCGCCTCCGGCTTCGACCGCTGCCCGGACGGCTCCATCTGCCTGTTCACCCAGCCCAATGGCGGCGGCCAGATGGTGCCGTTCCGGATCGGCGCGCCCGATCTGCGCTGGGTCGGGATCGACAAGAGCACGCAGTCGGTGTGGAACCGCACGGGCCACTACGTCACCGCTTTCGACGACTACCGCTACCGGGGCAACGGAACCCGGTTCGCGCCGAACGAGAAGCGGCTCACGCCCGCCGGTTTCGTCAGCCTGGCGAACACCAGCTCGCTCACCGTGGAGGTCGAGTCGGCCTGGTACGACCGCTGCCCGCTGGGCACGCTGTGCCTGTTCGACGAGCCCAACGGCGAGGGCCACATGACCGTGGTGCGTTCCAGCGCACCGGATCTGGACCAGACCCGCATCGACGCCCACCCGGTGTCGCTGTGGAACCGGACCGGCGGGATGATCGCGTTCTACGACAAGACCTTCTACACCGGCAACAGCTTCCAGTTCGTCGACAATCTGAAGATCTCGGCGTCACCGGTGCGGCAGAATTCGCATTCGCTGAAGCTCCCGTGAGTTCAGCCGGTGGTGGTGGGCAGCCCGGTCTCGCCGTTGTCGTGCAGCAGGGTGTCACCGCTCTTGCGCAGTAAAGCGTCGGTGGCGCTGCGTAATTCGCCCCGGGCCGCGCAAAGCTGCGGGTCCGAGGCGAAGGCCAGCCGATCCGCGCTGGCCTGTAGCGGGGCATTGAGCACCTGCAGCGTGATGGCGGCGGCGATGGCCCCGAAGAACAGCGCGACCGGGGCGGGCCGCTCCCCCGCCAGCGCCAGGGCCAGCGCGGCCTGACCGCCGAAGACGGCCGCGGTGGCCGCCGAGACCACCAGCGAGTGGATCATGGCCGCGCGCAGGGACTCGCCCTCGTCGAAGGCGTCGAGCACGGCGATGCCCAGGCCCAGCACCACCAGGTCGGCGGCCAGCACCGAGAGCATGGCGGTGCGCGGCAGCACGTTGAGCCCCAACAGGATCAGCGCCGCGCTCAGCCCGAGCAGCAGCGCGCCGACGGTGAGCAGTCCGGACGCCGATCGGCGCGCGTCCTCCGACCATTCGGCGTGCTGGCCGAGCATGCCCAGCATGGTGCCCAGCAGCGCGAGCAGGGTGAGCGCGCCGAGCAGGTAGCCGGCGGGCAGGAAGCCGCCGACCGCGGGCATGGCCAGCAGCGCGCACAGCGGCAACAGCCCGACGCGCCACAGCCGGTCGACCCGTTCGACGGCCCGAACGGGCAACAGCCGCACGAACACTCCGCTGAAGGCCAGCACCGGCGCGCACACCAGCACGATCCGCACGCCGTCGAACCAGGGCTCGCCACCCGCCAGCCGATCGGCCACCACCGCCGCCGCACATACCAGCAAACCGCTGGCAGCCCTGCGTAACAATGGCTTTCGCGGATCCCGCGCCAGCAGATACAGACCGAGCCACCATGCGACACCGAACGTCGCGGCCGACACCCACACCACGCAGGGAGCGTACTGCCCCGCTGCCCGTTTGCGGGTTGTTACAAAGACACCGTATATGCCCTTCTACCAGTGGATTTCGGCCTGAAACCGGTCTCGTCACACCTTCGCATCCGTTCGGACACACCCAGGTCACGAAGCCCCGCAACGGCTTTCACGGAATGCCGTGCGGAGGCGAACCGAATGGGCGCTCCGACCGTGTATCCGCGGTACGGAACCGACGATCGGGAGAGCATGACCACACCCAACCGGCCGCATCCACTGCTGCGTCTCGGCCTGGCGCTCGCGGCGTTCCTGCTGGCAGCGGCGCTCAGCGCCACCGCGCGCGCAGACCCGGAGCCGGGGCCCACCATCACCCTCGACGGCGGTGGTCACGCCACCTTCTCCGCAACCGTGGCCGAGGGCCGGAGCAAGTCCGTCGTCCTCGGCTTCACGGCGGGTCCGAAGGTAACGGTCTCGATCACCTCGCCATCCGACAACGCCGGGTGACCATCAGCGACCCGGACCGGAAAACGGTTGTGCCGGAGGGAACCTCGGCGACCTTCGAGAAGATCACCGCGGGCAGCTGGACCTTCCTCGTCACCTCCCGCGGCGGGGCCGCGAGCTACACGCTGACCATCACGGCCACGTGACCACCGGCGCTTCCGGTTGTCACACGCGAGCCGCCATGGTCACCCGACAGCAGGCGTGGCCATGGCGGCGTGGCGGCGGCGATGGGCCTTCTGGCGGCAGGCGGGCGAGCAGTAGCGCGGCGGGCGACCGGTGCCGGTCGACCGGACCGGGGTGGCGCAGATCGGGCAGTGCGGCGCGGGGGTTTCGTTACGCACGGCCGTTTCGTCACCGTGCGCAACGGGGTTTCGGTGTTTCGTTACGGCCCCGGGGCGGGCCCGCATCGAGTCCAGGACCAGGGCGACCGGTCGCGACAGTCCCGGGTCGGGGCTGAGGCGTTGCATGGCAACGCATCCGGTGAACAGGGCGAGCACGTCGCTCAGGAGCAGGTCGGGCCGGACCGCGCCCCGGCGCTGCGCGGCGGTGAGCAGATCGTCGAGCGCGGTGTGGAACCGCGCCCCCGCGTCCTGAACCAGCTCGCGCGGCCAGCCGTCATTGCTGACCAGGTCGCACACCGCCTGATTGCGGTGCGCGGAGGTGATCACCTCGGCGCAGAAGGAGAAGAACGCCGCACCGGGATCGGCGGCGTCGCGCAGCCGGTGGGCCAGCGCGGTGAGCCGGTCGATGCGCTGCTGCATGACCGCTTCCAGCAGCGCGGTTTTCGTCGGGAAATGCCGATGGACCGTCCCCGCGCCCACCCCCGCGCGCCGCGCCACCTCGGCCAGCGAGACCGAGACGCCGCCCTGGGCGAGGGCCCGTTGCGCGGCAGCGAGCACCAACGCCCGATTGCGACGAGCATCGGCGCGTGAATTCGGACCGGCACCGAACCGCGCGATATCCGCACCGGTCCGGGCCGCCCGACTCGGCCGAGCCACATCCGGTCCGGGCCGGGCCACATCCACGCCGACCTGGGCCGTGCCCGCGCCACGCCGGGCCGGGCCCGCACCGGGCCGGGCTGTGTCCGCACCGGGCCGGGCTGTGTCCGCACCAGGCCGGGCTGTGTCCGCGCCGGGCCTCGCCATGTCTGCACCGGGCTGCGCCGCAGCTGGGGTGCGCACCGTCGATGTGGGGCGGGATGGGGTGGGTGCGGGCATTTCGTTACGCGGGTCCTTTCCGTTGCTGGCCAACGGAAACGGGGCGGTTCTAGCGTCCGGATGCGGGTCGACCGACCCGAATACTACCGAACGAACGGGCGGCAGTGTCTTCTCGGAATGAATCGTCTACTCGCAGTGATCTGATCCTGGTGACCGGCGCGACCGGTAAGCAGGGTGGCGCGACCGCGCGGCGGTTGCTGGCCGTCGGGCGGCGGGTGCGGGCGCTGGTGCGGGATGCGGAATCGCCTGCGGCGCGGGAGCTCGCGGCGGCGGGCGCGGAACTGGCCGTCGGGGATTTCGACGAGCCGGGTGGTCTGGGGGCCGCGCTGACAGGGGTGGATTCGGCCTTCCTGGTGCCGCCCGCCACCTTCGGGCCGAACGGTTGGGATGTCGGTTTGGAGGTCGAACGCGGTACCCGGTTCATCGAGGCCGCGCAGGCGGCGGGCGTGGAATTCGTCGTGTTCACCACCGTCGCCTCCTATACCGATGACGGCAAGTGGGGTGCGCAGGGCAAGCGGCAGGTGGAGGAGGCGCTGCGGAACAGCGGCCTGCACTGGACGATCCTGCGTCCGGCGCGGTTCATGGAGAACTACTTCATGCGGGGATACCCGGTGGACGGCATCAATGACGGTGTGCACAAACAGCTGTTCCCGGCCGACCGGCCGATCCAGGCCGTCGCTGTGGCCGATATCGCCGTGTTCGCACAACTGGCCTTCGACGATCCGGCCCGATTCCACGGCGAGACCCTCGAATTGGCGGGTGACGCGCTCACCATGCCGGCCGCCGCCGCGGCGATCAGCGCCGCCATCGGGCAGCCGGTGCGCTACCGGGAGGCGTCGGAAGCCGAGGCCGAGGCGATGGGCCCGGAGGTGGCGGCGGCTTGGCGGCTGTCGCGGGAGGGCCAGGGCTGGCACGCCGATATCGCGGCGCTGCGCGAAATCCATCCCGGGCTGCGGACTCTCGACGCGTGGCTGGCGGAAACCGGTGCGGCGCGGTTGAAATCGCTGTCGGCCGAGGGCTGAGACCCGCGCCGAGGCTGAAATCCAACGGGAGAGCGTAATCCGACGAGCAGGCCGCAATCCGGCGAGGAAGCCGCGCGGTGGCCTCCTCGCCGGACGTCCGATCCCACTCGCCGGATATCCGACTCTGCTCTCTGGTATCCGATCCAGCTTACCGGGCATCAGATCCGGTCGGCCGGGGCCGATCAGGTTCTCCGGGAACCGGATCAGGCCAGCGCGCCGTCGTAGTCGGGCAGTTTGAAGGTCTGCTGGGCGTGGCCGCCGGACAGGTCGGAGGCGCTGTTGCCGATATTGGCGACGATGGTGTAGCCCTGGCCCTCGATGGCGGCACGGGTGGCGGTCTTGTAGTCGGCGAGGGCGGCCGCGCCGCTGGAGCCGGTGGTGAGGCCGCCACCGTAGAGGCCGTCCACCGAATAGCCGACCGAGGACAGGTTGATCTGGGTGTAGAAGTTCATGAGCGCGGGCCGGCCGGTCACGAAGATGATGGCCGCGCCCTGACTCTTGGCCCACTGCGCCAGTTGCAGGATGGGCGGGATGGCCGGGGTGATCGGGCCCGGGTGGTAGCTGGTCTCGAGCACGGTGTTGTCGACGTCGAAGACGATGGCGGGCTTGGTGGTTCCGGGCAGCGCGGCGCGCAGGTAGGTCTTCGCGGCGGCGGCGACCGTGGTGACGTCGCTGATCCACTGGCTGTAGGGCGGCAGATTGGCGCTGCCGCCGGAGCCGGACAGGGATCCGGTGCCCGAGCCCGAGGCCGATCCGGAGGATCCGGAATCGGCCAGGGCGACGGGCAGCGGGGCGACCAGGCCGACGGCGATGCCGACGGCCAGTACGGAGATGAAGCGTCTCATGCGGCGGACGCTAGCGCCCACATTGTGCGACGCGCAGGCGTTTCACTTTGTCGCGGGCCGCAATCCCGCTGAGCGAGACGAATATTCGAATCGATCGTCACCGGCAGAAGCTCAGTCGTCGCAAGCGGAAGCGATGATCCGGCCGCCGTGTTGCCGCACGGGGCATCACAGTGCCACGCAGCGCCTCACGAGCTTGCGCCGACCAGGTTCTCGCCGCGCAGGCGCTGCGAGATCACCTGGGTGATGCCGTCGCCGCGCATGCTCACGCCGTAGAGCGCGTCGGCGATCTCCATGGTCGGCTTCTGGTGGGTGATGACGATCAGCTGGCTCTTCTCGCGCAGCTGCTCGAACAGGCCGATGAGCCTGCGCAGGTTGGTGTCGTCCAGCGCCGCCTCGACCTCGTCCATGACGTAGAACGGGGAGGGGCGGGCGCGGAAGATCGACACCAGGAAAGCCACTGCGGCCAAAGACTTCTCGCCGCCGGAGAGCAGCGAGAGCCGCTTGACCTTCTTGCCCGGCGGGCGGGCCTCGACCTCGACGCCGGTGGTGAGCATATTGGCGGGATCGGTGAGCAGCAGCCGGCCCTCGCCGCCGGGGAACAGGCGGGAGAACACGCCCTCGAACTCGCGCTCGACGTCCTCGTAGGCCTCGGTGAAGACCTGCAGGATGCGCTCATCCACCTCGGAGACCACATCCAGCAGGTCCTGGCGGGCCTTCTTGACGTCCTCGAGCTGGGTGTTGAGGAAGGTGTAGCGCTCCTCGAGGGCCGCGAACTCCTCCAGCGCAAGGGGATTCACCTTGCCGAGGGTGACCAGGTCCTTCTCGGCGCGCTTGGCGCGGCGTTCCTGGGTGGCGCGGTCGTAGGGCATGGGCTGGGGCTCGCTGACCGTCTCGCCGCGCTCGCGGGCCTGCTCGTACTCCATCAGCTCCAGCGCGGTGGGCGGCATGGGGACGTCCGGGCCGTATTCGGCGATGAGGTCGTCGAGGCTGACGCCGAATTGCTCGGCGATATTGGTCTCGACCTGTTCGATGCGCAGCGCCGCCTGGGCGCGGGCCACCTCGTCGCGGTGCACGGCATCGGTGAGCTGGGAGAGCTGGGTGTTCAGGGCACGCGAACGCTCCTTGGTCTGGTCCACCTGGGCGGCGAATTCGCCACGGCGGCGCACCAATTCGTCGCGGCGGGCCGAAGCCTGCGCGACGACCCGCTCGAGTTCGGCGGCCACCTTCTCGGCGGATTCGGCGACCACGGCGGCGACGGCGGCGGCCTGCCGCCGGGCGGCCTGGGCGCGTTCGGCGCGGGCCTGGTTCTCGCGTTCGGCGCGCGCGGCGCGGCGCAGCGAATCCGCCTTGCCGCGAACCGATTCCGCGCGCTCCTCGGCGGTGCGCACGGCCAGCCGGGCCTCCACCTCCATGGAGCGGGCCTCGGCGAGCGCGGCGGCGGCCTCCTCGCGGGCGTATCCGGCGGTCTCGGTGCCCGCGGCCTCCGGATCCATCTCGGCCTGTTCGGATTCCGCGTGACGCAGCCGGTCCTCGAGCTCGGCCAGCTTGGCGAGGGTGTCCTCACGGCCGGTCTCGGCATCGGCGCGCTGCGCGAGCAGCCGGTCGCATTCCTTCTGCGCGGTCCGCGCCGAATGCCCGAGCCGCCCGAGCCGGTCGTAGATGGCGACCAGCGCCTGATCCGACTCGTGCAGCGCCAGCAACGCGTGGTCGACGGCCTCCTTGCGGTCGGTCTGTTCGGCCAGCGCCCCCGCCAGCGCCGCCTCCAGCTCCTCGGCCTGGCGCTGCCACGACTCCAATTCCTGCTTGGCCGAATCGATCTCGGCCTGCACCTCGAGCTGACTGGGCGCCCGATCGGAGCCGCCGAGCACCCACCCGCTGCCGGTCAGATCACCCTCGCGGGTAACCACGCGCAGCTCCGGGCGCTCGGCGATGACACGCGCCGCGGTGGCCAGATCGTCGGCGACGGCAATGCCCGCCGTGAGCGCGGTGATCGCCGCACGCAGATTCGCCGGGCAGTCCACTACCTCGACCAGCCACCGCGCACCCGCCGGTAGTCGCGAATCGTCCTGCCCCGCACCGGTATTCGATCCGATCCCAGCCTGCCCCGCCACGCCGCCGACCGGGGCGAAGGCACCCGGCCCGTTCGGGTCGATGGGCGCGCCGCCACCCGGCTGTCCGAGCACGGCGGACGGTCGAGCACCGGCGTCGGCGAAAACCAGGGCGGCGCGGCCGCCGTCGGCTTCCTTGAGGGCGCGGACCGCGGCGTGGGCGGAGGGGCCGGTGTCGGCGGCCACGGCGTCGGCCAGGGGGCCGAGGGCGGCGGCCACCGCGGCCTCGAAACCGCCGTGGACGCGGAGCAATCCGGACAGGGGACCGAGCAAGCCCTCGGTGCGGTGTTCGAGGAGCCAGGCCGCGCCGTCCTTGCGGCGCAAGCCCATGTTCAGGGCCTCGATGCGCGCGCCGAGGGAGGCGACGCGTTTGCCCGCCTCGCGGTCGCGTTCGCGCAGTTCGGTGACGCGCTGGTCGGCCAGGGCCAGGGCCTGGGCGGCGTGTTCGTAGGCGGTGTCGAGGCCCTCCTCGCCCGCGTCGAGTTCGCCGAGTGCGCCCTGGACGGCCTCGAATTCGGCATCGGCCTCCTCGCCGCGGCGGCGGGCCTCGGCGATGCCGGTGGACATGCGGGCGATCTCGCCGTCCACGGACTGGGCGCGAATGCGCAGGGTGTCGACCTGGCCGGAGAGCCGGGCCAGGCCCTCGCGGCGGTCGGCGATGGCGCGCACGGCGGCGAGGTGGGCCTGTTCGGCGGCCTTGGCGGCATGTTCGCGTTCGTGCAGCTGTTCGCGGGCGGCTTCCAGGGTCTCGGTGGCCATTTCGACCGCTTCGCGCAGTTCGGCCTCTTCGGCCTCGACCCGATCCGCCTCGCGCTCCAGCTGTTCCGGGTCGCGGCCGGTGCCGGTCGGTTGCTCGATGGTGAGATTGCGGGCGCGGTCGCGGGCAATGCGGATGGTGGCATTGACGCGTTCGGTCAGCGCGGACAGCTGGAACCAGGTCTGGGCGGCCGCCTCGGCGCTCGGGGTCAGCTTGGACAGCTCGAATTCCTGCTGTGCCAATGCGGCATTGGCGGCATCCAGCTCGGCCTGCACATTGACGTGCTGTTCGCGCGCGTAGGCTTCCTTGCTCTGCTGGCTCTCCAGTTCGCGGCGGCGGGTCACCAGATCGTCGGCGGCGAGACGCAATCGGGAATCACGCAGTTCGGACTGGACGGTCGCGGCACGGCGCGCCACCTCGGCCTGCCGGCCCAGCGGCTTGAGCTGTCTGCGCAATTCGGTGGTGAGGTCGGTGAGCCGGGCCAGATTGGCCTGCATGGCGTCCAGCTTGCGGACGGCCTTCTCCTTGCGCCGCCGGTGCTTGAGCACGCCCGCGGCCTCCTCGATGAAGGCGCGCCGATCCTCGGGCCGCGACTCCAGAATCGCCGACAGCTGCCCCTGCCCGACGATGACGTGCATCTCGCGCCCGATACCGGAGTCGCTGAGCAACTCCTGCACATCCATCAATCGGCACGAGTTCCCATTGATCTCGTACTCGCCCGCCCCGTCGCGGAACATGCGCCGCGTGATCGACACTTCCGAGTACTCGATGGGCAGCACCCCGTCGGAGTTGTCGATGGTCAGCGTGACTTCGGCACGACCGAGCGGCGCGCGGCCCGCGGTCCCGGCGAAGATGACGTCCTGCATCTTCCCGCCCCGCAGCGCCTTCGCGCCCTGCTCACCCATCACCCAGGTGAGCGCATCGACAACATTCGACTTCCCCGACCCATTCGGCCCGACCACACAGGTGATCCCCGGCTCGAATCGCAACGTCGTCGCGGACGCGAAGGACTTGAACCCCTTCAACGTCAGACTCTTCAGGTGCACAGCGGCTCAGACTACCCGCTCCCCCGCGATTGCCCCGAGTATGCCGAACCCCGCGTCCCATCTGCGTCATTCCTGCTCTTGACTCTCCACCAAGGGGAAGCACGAAGGTGGGACCCATGGACGACGAAACGCTCTACACCATCGGAGCCCTGGCCGACCGAACCGGCCTGACGGTCAAGACCATCCGTTTCTACTCCGACCAGGGCATCGTTCCGCCGACCACCCACACCCCCGCCGGCTACCGCCTCTACGACCTCGAAGCGCTCGCCCGCCTCGAACTGGTCCGCACCCTGCGCGAACTCGGCATGGACCTGGCGACCGTCCGCCGGGTGCTTTCCCGCGAGACATCCCTGACCGATGTCGCCGTCGCCCACGCCGAGGCGGTGGATACACAGATCCGCGTGCTTCGGCTGCGCCGCGCGGTCCTGCGCGCGGTTGCCAAGCGGGAATCAGACGAGAAGGAGATGGAATTCATGCACAAATTGGTCCAATTGTCCGAAGCCGAACGCGACCGCATCGTCCACGATTTCGTCGGCGAGACATTCGGCGCGGTCGACGGCAACCCCGCCGTGGTCGAGCTCCTTCGCTCGAGCATGCCGGAACTACCCGATGACCCCAGCCCGGAGCAGGTCGGGGCCTGGATGGACCTGGTCGAACTGGTACAGGACAACGACTTCCGCGCCGCCGTCCGCCGCATGGCCGAATACCAGGCCGAGCAGCGCACGGCAGGCGATGACACCGGTCTCCACCACGCCCTCACCGAGGCCGTCCGCGACGATGTCGGCCGCGCCCTCACCGAGGGCATCACCCCCGAAGGCCCCGCCGCCACCGCGATCCTCGACCGCCTGACCGCCCGCTACTCCGAAACCTTCGACAAACCTGACGACCGCCCCCTCCGCGAGTGGATCCTCGACCGCCTCACCATCGCCAACGACCCTCGCGTGGAACGCTATTGGCAGCTGGTCGCGACCATCAACGGCTGGCCCCCGCTGCCCGACCTATCCCCCGTCTTCGCCTGGTTCGGCACCGCCCTCCGAGTCCGGCTCACCGAACAGTGACGCGAGAGCAGGTTGCCACCGAGAAAAGACGACCTTGCCGCCCTCACCGAATCAAAGGCGCGATAAACCCTGAACACCTCATAGAGTTCGAATCCTCCTGCGGCTCAGTCATATTCGGGCAACATACGCCCCAACCACTACCCCAGGTTGTTTTCGGATCAACTCGCCATCCAACACGCCAGGTCTGCAGGCCGCGATTGTCATGCGGCCCGCTTCGGTATCGCTTTACCGAAAGACCTCGGCGAGGCTGTTCGCAGTCAGCACACGCGCGGACCAGGCCCGCAGCGCCTCCGCGTCCGCGGACCGGACGGCGGCGACAGTCTGATCCGTAAGCGCTCCGAACTTGATCGACAGTAGTTCGATCAGCATCTCCACACGCTCTTCGGCCTTACCCTCCGCGATGCCCTGGGCGCGGCCTTCAGCGCGCAGCCGGTCCGCGGTCGTCATGATGGCCTCCTTGGCCTGGGGTCCGAGTTGTCCGATGACGGAACCGAGATCGGATTCACTGATCTCGCTGACATTACGAATGTACGTCACCACCGATAGCAGTTCATCCTTGCCGTCAAACCTGGCCAGTATCGCGGCGAGGTCGGGGAGCAGGAGCTTCAAGACCTCCCCCAGGTAACGATTTCCCGGGGCGGTCTTCAACAGGGCCACCATCGTGCGGGCCTCGGAGGGCTGGTCGCGCGCAAGGATGGCGGGCAGGGGTTCCGTGGTGAGGTCGTCGAGCAGGAAACGCAAGGCTGGGAGGTACTCGACGAACACCGCGCGGGTGGCCGCGTCGATGTCGATCAGGTCGGCGAGCTCGGTCGGTTTGTTCCAGCGGCGTCCGTCCGGGCTGGCGTATACGACGACGGGGATCACCGCAGGCAGGGTGTCAGCCTTCGGGTTTTCCTTTATGTAGCGGTTCCAGATACGAACCATGTACTCCAGCATCCGGAACGGCATCAGCGGGTGGGGCTGGCTTTGGTGTTCGATCAGCACATAGATGAACGCCTCGTGGCCGGTTACGCGGGCGCTGAAGAGTAGATCGCTGATGCGGGAGCTCAGCTCCGATGAGACGAAGCTGCAATGCTGGAGCTCGAGCGTTTCCCACTCGATGCACGCCACCATGGCTGGTGACAGCACCGCCCTCAACTCTCCGGCGGCGTTTTCACGCTTCTCCATGACGCGCCTGAAGTACGCGTCATGCCAGTTGTTCGGCTGGTCAGCCATATTCGGGCAACCTACGCCGCACCTGGTCTACGGCAGTCGATTTCGGCGTGACTCGCCATCCGACGCGCGGGGGGATCAGACGCCGATCGGTATGGGGAGACGACGTCGCCAGAATTCGAGCAGGGGGAGCACCAAAAGGGTTGGGCCGAGCCAGGCTATTAGTTCGGAGAGGCCGTACAGGGGGCCGTGGAGGGCGAAGGATACGACGAGGGTGGCTGTCCAGAGGGCTATGTAGGAGCCGCCCAGGCCGTGGACGTAGGCGTGGGTCCAGGGGCCGGGGCGGGCGGTGGCGTGGCGGCCCAGGAGGGCGAGGGCGAAGGTCAAGGCGGACACGGGGATCAGCCACCACAGGTCGGGGCGGTGCCAGAGGACCATGAGGGTGGCGGTTGCGCAGATGGCGGCGACGGTCGTGAGGTACCAGGGCCAGAGCGTGGAGTGTCGGGACCGAAGCGGGGCGCGGTGGGGTGGGGGTTGTGTCGGCGGGGGCGAGGAGGCTGCGAGATCTGTTGCGCCACTATGTGTTCTCGAATCCGTCCAGGCGACCATCGGGCCGAGCAGGCGGCCGAGAGCGCCTGCCGTGACGTGCAGGGTTACCAGGGCGGGGTATGCGGGCATTGCCCACCTCCGGGGAGGGTGAGCGGGGCGGCCGGAAGGTGGCCGCCGGGCTCAGTGGGTGCGGTGGCGGTTCCAGGCGGCGGATTCCCAGCCGGTGAGGACACGGAAGACGAGGACTGCGCCCCAGGGGCCGATTACCCAGATGGGCCAGGGGTAGGTGAATTCGCCTGCGGCTACCGAGATCGCGGCCCAGATGAAGAGGCACAGGAGGCTGACGCCGAGCCAGGCGCTGCCCTCTATTTGCTGCCAGAGGGGGAAGCGGGTGCGGGAAACGGCTTGGGAGGTAGCGGACTTGGGGAGCTTCGGCAGGTCTTGGAGGACCAGGGCAAGGTCTTCGCGGGTGGCTGTCGCGTAGACCTGGGTGAGGCGGTCGTTGTATTCGGCGAGGTCGAGGCGGCCGTCGGACAGGTGGCGGGAGAGCAGGTCGGCGGTGGCGGCGCGCTCGGTGTCGGAGGCGCGGGTGCCGGTGGTGATGTCCATGTCGATACCTAACGGTTGAGCAGGGCTCGATATTCCATTGTGGAACGTAAGACCAAGGGTAAACCTCCATTGTGGAATGTCAAGGGAGTTGAAGTGAAGGCAGGTGCCAGCACATTTGCCAGCAGGGGTTATCGGATGCGATCGTTAGTGCGAGTTCTTGGATAAGGAGTCATCGTGGACCTCGACTGGTCGGCCGCCGATCTGGCATTTCGGGATGAAGTGCGCGGCTTCCTCGACGAAAAGTTAACCGACGATCTGCGGCGGGCGGGGCGGCTGGCGACCAGCGTCTATCCGGACCACGAAGCCAGCATGCAGTGGCAGCACATCCTGCACGAGCGCGGCTGGGCCGCCCCGGCGTGGCCGGTGAAGTACGGCGGGTGCGACTGGAGCCTGACCCAGCACTACATCTTCGGCCGTGAATGCACCCTCGCGGGCGCGCCGAACCTGTCCCCCATGGGGATTCGCATGGTGTCGCACGCGATCATGGCGTTCGGCCGTCCGGAGCAGAAGGACTTCTTCCTGCCCCGCATCCTCACCGGCGAAGTCTTCTTCTGCCAGGGTTATTCGGAGCCCGAGGCGGGTTCGGACCTGGCCTCGCTGACCATGGCCGCGGTCGCCGACGGCGAGGACCTGATCGTCACCGGCTCCAAGATCTGGACCACCCACGCCACCGAGGCCAACTGGATCTTCGCACTGGTCCGCACCTCCAGGCAGGCCAAGAAGCAGCAGGGCATCACCTTCCTGCTCATCGACATGCGCACCCCCGGCATCCAGATCCGCCCGCTGGTCATGACTTCCGGCGAGCAGGTGCAGAACCAGGTCTTCTTCGACCAGGTCCGGGTGCCGAAGGCGAACGTGCTCGGGCAGATCGACGACGGCTGGACGGTGGCCAAGTTCCTGCTCAACTTCGAGCGCGGCGGCGGCGCGGCCGCCCCGATGCTCCAGGTCATGGCCGAGGAGCTGGCGCAGGCCGCCAAGGATCAGGTCGGCCCGAACGGCGGTGCGCTGCTGGACGATCCGGCCTTCGCCGCCAAACTCGCCGATGCCCGCCTGCGCGCGGACGTGCTGGAGATCCTCGAATACCGCACCCTCGCACTGGTTTCCAGCGGCAAGGACCCGGGTCCGGCCGCGTCCACCATCAAGATCCTGGGCACCGAGCTGAGCCAGACGCTCACCGAACTCGCGCTCGAGGCCGCCGGTCCGCGCGGCCGCGCCTATCAGCCGCACGCCACCATGCCCGGCGGCCCGATCGCCGACTTCACCCCGCCCGCGGACGGTTTCGTGACCGGTGCGGAGTGGCAGGCGGTCGCCCCGATGCGGTACTTCAACGACCGCGCCGGCTCGATCTACGCCGGCAGCAACGAGATTCAGCGCAATATCATCGCCAAAGCCACCCTGGGACTGTGACATGGACTTCTCTTTCACCGCCGAGCAGGAACTGCTGCGCGACACCGTCACCGAATTCCTCGCCGCGCGTTACCACCTGGAGGCCAGCCGGGCCGCGGCCCGTACCGGGTCGGGCTGGCAGCCGCAGATCTGGCGCGGCCTGGCCGAGGAGGTCGGAATCCTCGGCGCGAGCCTGCCGGAGTCGGTGGGCGGCATCGGGGGCGGCCCGGTCGAGACGATGATCATCGCCGAGGCGCTGGGCGCGGCGCTGGTGCTGGAACCGTATGTGGACACCGTCGTGGTCGGCGGCGGGCTGCTGCGGCGCGCCACCGGCAAGCGGGCCGAGGATCTGTTGTCCGGCATCGCCTCCGGCGAGGTCGTCACCGGATTCGCCGCGCTGGAACCGCAATCCGGCTACGACTACACCGAGGTCGCCACCACCGCGGTCCGCGACGGCGACGACTGGCTGCTCACCGGCGAGAAGACCGTGGTCACCACCGCCCCGCTGGCCACCCACCTGCTGGTGACCGCGGCCGTGGACGGCGATATCGCCCTGTTCGCGATCGATTTCGACATCGCGAACCCGCCCGCCGGGTTGTCCGCGCGCCCGTACCGCACCATCGACGAGCGCCCGGCCGCCGATCTGAGCTTCGAGAACCTGCGCATCCCCGCTGACGCGCTGCTGCTGGCCCAGGCGGGCGCGGCCATCGCGGCAACCCTCGACGAGGCCATCGCTGCGGTCTGCGCCGAGGCGGTGGGAGCCATGCGCAAGGTGGTCGCCGACACCGTCGCCTACACCAAGCAGCGTCAGCAGTTCGGCGTCCCCATCGCGAGCTTCCAGGCGTTGCAGCACCGCATGGTCGACATGCTGCTGGAGCTGGAACAGGCCGTGGCCGCAACCTATCTGGTGACGCTCAAGCTGGACGCCCCCGCGCCGGAACGGGCCCGCGCCGCCTCCGCGGCCAAGGCCACCATCGGTCGCGCGGCGCGGCGCATCGGCCAGGAGTCGGTGCAGTTGCACGGGGCGATGGGTATGACCGAGGAGCTGGCCATCGGCCACTTCTTCAAGCGCCTCACGGCGGTGCAGTACGAATTCGGCACCACCGACCAGCACATCGCCCGCTACGCCGCGCTCACGCGCCCGTAGCGGGCCGCCGCGATCATCGGCGCTGACCGTAGTTTCCGGCGACGGGTATCCGTTCGGCATCACGCCGAGCGGGTGCCCGCCTGCCCGCGGCCTCGCGGGCCGAACGTCGCACGGCTTGCACGATCACCAGCGCCAATGCGGGTCCGGTGACGAAGCACAGCACACCCAGCGCGATCAATAGAACGGTTCCCACGTGCGGATTATTGTCCGCCGTCCGGCATTTCGCACAATTACGGCAAACGCAACCCTCCGGGCACAACAAGCCGACCGGTCCGACTGCGTCGACCTTCACCCGGGACGGTGTGACCGGGCTCATAACCCTCGACCCGTCACGTCCCCGGGAGCCGTCTCGTCCAAGGGGTGAATTCGAACCGGACGAAAGGACGACATCATGTCGCGCTTGACCATGCACGAGGCGGCCCCCGAGGTCTACAAGGCGTGGATCGCCGCCGAGACCGCCATCCGCCGCGGCCCGCTGGACGCCACCGTGCGGGAACTGGTGAAGATCCGCGTCTCCCAGATCAACGGCTGCCTGTTCTGCATCGACATGCACTCCACCGAGGCCCGTCAGGAAGGCGAGACCGAACGCCGCCTCTGGCACCTGAACGCCTGGCGGGAATCGGCGCTGTTCACCGAGACCGAGCGGGCCGCCCTGGAATACGCCGAGGCCGCAACCGAACTCGGCGCGCACGGGGTGAGCGACGAGATCTGGGCCGGGGTCGAGAAGCACTTCGACGAGGGCCAGCGGGCCGGACTGGTCGCGGTGACCGCCCAGATCAACCTGTGGAACCGGATCGGCGTGCCGCTGCGCATGGAACCCCTCGAGCCCTAGCCGCATCCCGCAATGCCCGGAATGCCGTTGACAGGCCGCGCGGTCTGTGGCTGATTGACGATATGGGGAACCGGGTCGGGGCCGAAGCCGGACGGGTGCGGATCGCCGCGGTGGGTGCTCTGCACATGCGGGAGAGCATGCGCGGGCGGTTCCGCCCCGCGCTGCTCGACCTCGCCGCACACGCCGATGTCCTGCTGCTGGCAGGCGATCTCACCAATGGCGGCACCCTGCGCGACACCGGCACCCTGTGCGCCGAGATCGCGGACCTGCCGGTGCCGGTGATCGCCGTGCTCGGCAATCACGACCACGACCGTCGCCTCGGCTTCCGAATCTCGGTGCGGCTCAACGACCTCGGCGTGCACATGCTCGACGGCACCGCGATCACCCTGCCCGTCAACGGTATCCGCCTGGGCATCGCCGGTGTCATGGGCGGCAGCGGCGGATTCCCCGGCCACCCCGGCAATCCCGCCGAGGGCAGCGTCGAGCACCGGCAGCGTTTCCGCCGCGGCCCCGCCGATGCCCTGCGCCTGCGCGCCGCCCTCGAATCCCTCGACTGCGACCTGCGTGTCGCCCTCATGCACTTCTCCCCCGTGGTGGACACCCTCGTCGGCGAGGCGCCCAAGATCTACCCCGGCCTCGGCTGCCACGACCTCGCCGACGCCGTCGAAACCGGCCGCGCCGCCCTGGCCCTGCACGGACACGCCCACGGCGGCACCGAATTCGGCCGCACCCCGGGCGGTGTCGAGGTCCGCAATGTCTCCTACCCGGTCATCCGCAGCCCCTACCGGGTGTATGAGCTGACACACCCGGGCGACGCGTAAACCCGTTCTCGGTATCCTTTTACGGAACTTCTACTCATGGCGCGCCGGGAAGTCTGGTCGGCCGGTCCGAACCCCTCGGGCTGTACCGTCCGACCTGGGAGTTTCGATGCGGCGTTGGTTTTCGATCTTGACGTATTCTCTTCGCGTGAACGCCCGGCTATCCGTCGTATCCTGCACATATGCATGCCGCTCAGATGGCCGAGGAATATCCGGTGATCGATTTGGACTCCGACGCGATCGACGCGGCGAAGTTGCTCGCGGAGCATCGGCTGCCGGGAATCCTGGTGACCGATGCCAAGGGCAAGCCGCACTCGGTGCTGCCCGCCTCGCAGGTGGTGTTGTTCATCGTGCCGAAGTACGTGCAGGACGATCCGTCGCTGGCGGGGGTGCTCAGCGAGAACATGTGCGGGCAGGTGGTCAAGCGCCTGCGCGGGAAGAAGGTCCGGGACGTGATGCCCGAGCGGCTCACCAAGATTCCGGCGGCCAAGGCCGACGACAACTTCGTCGAAGTGGCGGCGCTCATGGCGAAGTACAAGTCACCGCTGGTGGCGGTACAGGACGGCGACACGCTGCTCGGCGTGATCACCTCCTCGCGCCTGTTGGAAGTGGCGCTCGCGAACTGAGCCCGCCGGGGCGGTGCCCCGATTCAGCGCAGCGGCGGTCGCTATGACCGTCTCCATCGCCATCGCGGTCTTCACCATCTCCTACATCCTCATCGCGTCCGAACGCGTGCACAAAACCATTGCCGCCCTGGTAGGTGCGGGCGTGGTCATCCTGGTCGGCATCATGGACTCCGACGATGTCTTCTACTCCCACGAGACCGGCATCGACTGGAACGTCATCTATCTGCTGCTCGGCATGATGATCATCGTCGGCGTGCTCCGCCAGACCGGCATCTTCGAGTACGTGGCCATCTGGGCGGCCAAGCGCGCCAAGGGTTCCGCGCTGCGCGTGATGATCCTGCTGGTGCTCATCACCGCCACCGCGTCGGGCTTCCTCGACAATGTCACCACCGTGCTGCTCATCGCCCCGGTCACGCTGCTGGTGTGCGAGCGCCTCGAGGTACCGCCGGTCCCCTTCCTGATCGCCGAGGTGCTGGCCTCCAATATCGGCGGCGCGGCCACCCTGATCGGCGACCCGCCCAACATCATCATCGGCTCCAAGGCGGGCCTGTCGTTCAACGACTTCTTCTGGAACCTGACCCCGATCGTGCTGATCGAGCTGGCGGTGTTCACGCTGCTGCTGCCCCGGCTGTTCCGCGGCTGCTTCGACGTCGATCCCGAGCGGGCCGCCGACATCATGCAGCTCGAGGAGCGCGAGGCGATTCGCGATCCGAAACTGCTGATCAAGTGTGGAATTGTGCTCGCCGCGGTTTTCGCGGGATTCTTCGGCCACCCCATTTTCCAGCTCGAACCATCGCTGGTGGCCTTGCTGGGCGCGGGCGCGCTGGTACTGATTTCCGGTCTGCCGCAACGCGATTACCTGTCCGCGGTGGAATGGGAGACGCTGCTGTTCTTCGCCGGTCTGTTCGTGATGATCGGGGCGCTGGTGAAAACCGGTGTGATCGGCCGATTGGCGAAATACGCGACCGAACTCACCGGTGGAAACGCGCTTGTGGCAACCATGCTGATACTGGCGGTTTCGGCGGTGCTGTCGGGCGTCATCGACAATATTCCGTACGTGGCGACCATGAGCCCACTGGTGGCAGAGCTGGTGGGGCAGGTGGACAATCCGGCTCAGGCCGACGCCCTGTGGTGGGCGCTGGCATTGGGCGCGGATTTCGGTGGCAACCTCACAGCAGTCGGGGCGAGCGCGAACGTGGTGATGCTCGGCATCGCCAAGCGCTCGGACCATCCGATCTCGTTCTGGGAATTCACCCGGAAGGGCATTCTGGTGACCGTTGTCACGATTGCGGTGGCCGCGCCATATATGTGGCTGCGCTATTTCGCGTTCCCCTGACCAGCGACAAACCGAACAGTACGGACACCGCCTGTGTGGCGATTGGTAATTTCCGCGAACCCTGACCGACAATGGCAGCCGCCATGTCCATATCCAGCACCGATCACCCGACCGCGCCGGAAAGCGACCGCCAGGACGCACCGGCCACCCCCGCGCGCCCCGGCGCCTACCGGCTGGATCTGGACGGACTGCGCGGCGTAGCTATCGCCCTGGTGGTCGCCTTCCACATCTGGGCCGGGCGGGTCTCCGGCGGCGTGGACGTGTTCCTGGTGCTGTCCGGATTCTTCTTCACCGGCATGCTCGTCCGCCGCGCCGACGGCGGCCCGGTGGGCGTACCGGCCACGCTGCGCCGCACCCTGCGCCGGCTGCTGCCCGCCATGATCGTGGTGCTGGCGGCCGTGGTGGTCGCGACGGTGGCCCTGCTCCCCCACACCCGCTGGTCGGATATCGCGGGGCAGACGCTGGCTTCGCTGTTCTACTACCAGAATTGGTATCTGGCGCTGTCCTGGTCGGACTACCTGGCCGCCGACCCCTCGGTGAGCCCGCTGCAGCATCTGTGGTCGATGTCGGTGCAGGGCCAGATGTATCTGGTGCTGCTGCTGGTGATCGCGACGGCGGCCTGGGCGCTGCGCCGCGCGGTGGCGGCGGGCGCGTGGAAACCGGCCGCGCAGTGGCCGCCGCTGCGCCGGGCCGGACAGCACGGCGTGCTGCGGATCGGTCTCGCGGCGATCTTCGGCGCGCTGGCCGTCGCCTCGTTCTGGTATGCCACCGAAGGTGTTGCGACCCAGCAGGGCTGGAACTACTACGACACCTTCGCCCGCGCTTGGGAACCCTTGGCGGGTGCGCTGCTGGCCATTGCCGCCCCCTACATCCGGCTGCCCGGCCCGACGCGAGAGCTGTTCGCCTGGGCCGGAATCGCGGCCATCGCGTGCTGCGGCTGGGTGGTCGACGGCGTGCTGGTCTTCCCCGGTCCGGCCGCCCTGATCCCCGTACTGGCCACCGTCGCACTGATTCTCGCGGGCGCGGGGCGCGACACCGCCGACCAGCCGCTGGTGAATCGGGCGCTGGCCTCCGGCCCGATGGTGGGGCTCGGCGGCTTCGCCTACGCCCTGTACCTGTGGCACTGGCCGATTCTCATCTTCTATCTGGGTGAGACCCATCAGCGCCGGGCGGGCGCGATCGGCGGCCTGGCCATCATCCTGGTCTCGCTGCTGCTGGCCTGGCTGACCCACCACCTGGTCGAGGAACCGCTGCGGCTGCGCTCCAAGCCCGCCCCGGGCAGTGAGACCAAGCCCCACAGCGGTATTCGCGCTCGCAGCCGTCTGCTCGCGGGCATCGCGGTCTCCACCGTCGGTGTGCTGCTACTGGGTTCGACGCTGACCTGGCAGTGGACCATGGGCGCGCGAGCACACGCGGTCGGTGAGCTGGATCCCGCGAAATATCCGGGCGCGGCGGCGCTCACCGACCACGCGCTGGTCCCCCGGGCCCCGATGCGCCCGACCACCGAGGAAGCCCCCGCCGATATCGCCTACCCGACCCGCGACGGCTGCATCTCCGACTTCGACACCCGCGCGGTCATCACCTGCAACTACGGCGACCACGACGCCCGGCGCACCCTCGCCGTGGTCGGCAATTCCCATGCCGAGCACTGGATTCCGGCCCTGCAGATCCTCGGCGAGCAGTACCACTTCCGGGTGGTCGTCTACCTGAAGATGGGCTGCCCGCTCACGGTCGCCGAGGAGCCGCTGTACAAGGGCCAGCAGAATCCGGACTGCCGGGACTGGTCGGCCGAGGTCATCGACCGGCTCGGGGTGGAGCACCCCGATTTCGTCTTCACCACCGCCACCCGCCCCAGCGACAATGGCGGCGACGAGACCCCGCAGGACTACGTGGACGTCTGGTCCGCCCTGTCCGACCGCGGCCTGCGGGTCATCGGCATCCGCGACACTCCGTGGCTGCGCCGCAACGGCATTCGCTACCGCGCCATCGACTGCCTGGCGGGCGGCGGCGACCGGCTGAGCTGCGGCCTGCCCCGCAGCGAGGCGCTCTCGACGGAGAATCCGGCCGAGGCCCCCGCGGCCGCCTTCCCCGATATGCGCCTGATCGATCTCAACGACGCCGTCTGTGAGCCCACGAGCTGCGCGGTCGTCGAGGGCAATATCCTCATCTACCACGACGAACATCATTTGACCGCAAGCTATTCGCGGTCGCTGGCCCCGGAGCTGGGCCGTCAGTTGCAGCCCATCCTCGACTGGTGGTGACGGGCTAGACCTCGATCCAGGAACCCATGGTGACCGTCCGGTCGCGCGGCAGGCCGAAGTACTCCGCGGCGTCGGCGGTGATGTGGGAAGTGGCGATGAACAAGCGTTTCCGCCACAGCGCCATGGTAGGTGCGTCACCGCGCCGCAGCTCGATCTTCGACAAGAAGAAGGACGCCCGGTCCAAGTCGAGCACGCCCTCGGTTTCGGACGGATCGAGCAGGCGGATGGCCGACGGGACGTCGGGGGTCTCCATGTAGCCGTAGCCAGCGGTGACGTGGATGATGCCGTCGTCCTGGGAACCGAGGTGATCGAGTGAGATCCGTTGCGCCGCCGGGACGCGCGGCACCGGCTCGGTCTTCAGGGTCAGAATCACGACCTGCCGTTGGCGCACGTGATTGCGTTCGACATTGGCGCGCATGGCCAGCGGCGCGGTCTCCTTGCCGCGGTTGAGGAAGACGGCGGTGCCGGGGACGGTGACCACCGACGACGGGTCGGCGCGCAGCCGATCCACGAATTCGCGCAGTGAGCCCTCTCGCCGCTCCCGCTCGGCGGTGACGACGATGCGGCCGCGCTGCCAGGTGGTCATGATGGTGAACGCGATGACTGCGATCAGCAGCGGCAGCCACGCGCCGTGCACCAGCTTGGTCAGATTCGCGGTGAAGAACAGCAGATCCACGATCAGCAGCGGGATGGTGCCGAGGGCGATCAGCCACAGCGGTGTGCGCCACTTCGCCCGGGCCACATAGAAGAACAGCAGCGTGGTGATGGTGATGGTGCCGGTCACCGCCGTGCCGAACGCGTAGGCCAGCGCCGCCGAGGTGCGGAACGCGAACACCAGGGTCAGCACCGAGACGAGCAGCAGCCAGTTGATCCACGGCACGTAGATCTGCCCGATGGTCGATTCGGAGGTGTGCGCCACGCGCAATCGCGGCAGATACCCGAGTTGTGCGGCCTGCGCGGCCACCGAGAAGGCGCCGGTGATGACCGCCTGCGACGCGATGACCGTGGCCGCGGTGGCCAACAGCACCATGGCCAGCCGCCCCCAGCCGGGCGTGAGCAGGAAGAACGGCGCGCCGATATTGGCGGGATCGTCGAGAATCAGCGCACCCTGCCCCATATAGCTCAGCACGCAGGCGGGAAACACGAGCACCAGCCAGGCGCGGGTGATGGCGCTGCGGCCGAAATGGCCCATATCGGCGTAGAGCGCCTCCGCGCCGGTGACCGCCAGCACCACGGCGGCCAGCGCGAAGAACGCGATTCCGAAGTGCCCGAACATGAATCCGAGCGCGTAGGTCGGCGAGAGCGCCTTCAGGATCTCCGGATGCCGCCCGATGCCGCTGATCCCGCACGCGCCGATGACCAGGAACCAGGCGATCATGATCGGCCCGAACACCCGCCCGACCGCGGCCGTGCCGTGCCGCTGCACCAGGAACAGCACCAGGATGATCACCGCGGTGATCGGCACGATGAAATCGTCCATCCCCGACGAGACGGTCTTCAAGCCCTCGACCGCCGAGAGCACCGACATCGCGGGGGGGATCATGCTGTCCCCCAGGAACAGTGCCGCCCCGAAGATGCCCAGCGCCGCCAGCATCAGAGCGGTCCGCTGCCCGCCCGGCAGGGTCCAGCGCCGCAGCAGGGTGATGAGCGCCATGATCCCGCCCTCGCCGTCGTTGTCGGCGCGCATGGCCAGCAGCACGTAGGTGACGGTCACGATGATCATGACCGACCAGAAGATCAGCGACACGATGCCGAAGATGTTCTCCCGGCTGACCGGAACCGGGTGCGGGTCATCGGGATTGAACACGGTCTGCAACGTGTAGATCGGACTGGTGCCGATATCGCCGAACACCACCCCGAGCGCACCGACCGTCAACGCGAGCCGGGATCCGCCGTGCCCACCGGAAACCGGTGCCGCCGATGCGTCCTCCACCGCAGTGCCCGGGGAAACCGCCACGCCATCCTCCTCCGCGCGGATTCCGATGTCCCGCGCACGAACCCGGACGATACCGGGGCATAGTGGTCATTTCGGCGGGGGCATGCCGCGACGGCAGCGGTTCATCGACCGAGATCGGCTCCGCGCGGTGACACCAGCGTCCGATAGCGGCGCAGCACATCGGCGCGGTCCGATTCCTCGGTGACCGATTCCCGGGCCGAGGTCTCGATCATCGCCGCCTGCTCCAGCAGCACCCGCAGCCGCTCCGGATCGGTTGTGCGGTCCGCGATTTCGGTGAGCGCGTCGAGCTGGCGGATCATCACCGCGGGCATGCCGCGCCCCGCCTGCCGGATCTTCTCGAAGGCCCGCTGCACCAGACGCTCATAGCTGACCTGGGTGGCGATGACCCGCACATACCCCTCCCGATCCCGCCGGACCGGATCGGGGTCCCAGGAGGCGGCGATTCTGGACAGGCAGTCGCCGAGCCAGTCGATGCAGGTCAGCGCCGTGAACGTGTCGTTGACGGCGGGAGACAGTGCGCGCAGCGCGATTTCGACGATCTGGTCGATGCCGAAGGAGATGTCCTGGGTGAGGGTCCGGGTGGGCCCGGCGAGCTGACCGCGCGCGAAATTCTTCGCGATCGGCTCGGCCGCTTCCGGTGGCCACACGTGAGCCACGACCTGCCCCGCGGTGAGGAAATGACCGGGCCGATACGGCAGGTGGATGACCGCGTTCTCGGCCGCCGCCATCCGCACCAGCTTCTCGTGGCGCATGTATTGCAGATACCCGCTGGCGGGCACCCGTACCTGCCCACCCGACTCGGTCAATCGGCGCATCAGTTCGTTCGGCGAGAGCCCGCGTTGCGGTCCCGACGCAGCCGAGGTCACGTGATTGGTCTCGATCGCGATCGACACCTCCGCCGCGATCCCCGCGATCACGTTGGGCAACTGGATGGCCATGGCGATGTGGTTGATGAAATAGATCAGCATCGCCAGATCGGCGACCATCGAGACGATCGCGACGGTCGTCGAGATGTGCGGGACGAAGTCCGCGCCGACCGACGCCAGCGCCGCGATCGCGTAGACGAAGCTGGCCACGAACGTGCCGAGGGTTAGCTGGGTGCCGCGATCCCGGATGAAGTTGCGCAGCATTCGCGGACCGAACTGGGTCGAGGCCAGCGTCAGCGCCACGATGGTGATCGAGAAGACCACACCCACCACGGTGATGATGGCGGCGGCGACCGCGGTGAGCGTCTGCCGGGCGGCATCGGGCGTCCCCCCGATCACCCACTCCGGAATCGTCAGCGCGCCACGATAAACCGCGCGATCGAGCCCGTAGGTGACCGCGAACAGCCCCACCGCCACGATCACTTCCAGCGTCGGCACGAACCACAGGTTCGTCCGCAACGCCTCCCGCCGCCGATCGAACTCGAGATACGAACCGAATATCGAATGTCGCACGCTGCTCCCGATGCCGGGCTCAGCGATCACGGGCGGTATCCGAATGCTGGTACAGGGCTTCCCATACCGCGAAGCTGGACAGCAATTCTACGGTGCGCCAGCCACTCTCGGTGAGCCGGATGGGTCCCGCGATGTCCAGCGATTCGTCCCAGCTGCCCACCACGTCCGCGGTCACCACCCCGTAGGCCGCGAGCAGCCGCAGCACCCGTGAGACGCCGGGGCGGCGCAGGCCGAGTTCGCCGCGCAGTTCCCGGACCGTGTGCGGTCCGCGGGCCAGCAGGTCGAGCAACTCCACCACGCCGCGGTGATTCACCAACTCGCGCAAAGCGGATAGTTCATCCGCCGGGTTCTCCATTGTTCCGACGCTAGGTCCACAGGACCCGCTGGTCGCCCGATCTTGACGCCCCTCCCCCGCCGCGACCCGCCATCTTTTCCGAATCCATACGGAGCGCCACCACGGCCACCGATGACACGGCGGGACAACAGAATTCGCGACATGGTCGACGGCCACGTCGCCCAAGGTGACGCCTGATCTCGCTGCGACCGGGGTAACTCACCGGGTACGTCCGAGACCCAGCCACGGCCTCGTCCGCCGGCCCGGTGCACAAGGCGAGCGGGCTCCCAACGGCCGGCAAAAGGCGCGGAGAGGCGGATGAGCCCCGGTCGCCCTCGTGAGCGAGGCGACCGGAGCCCAGGAATCGGCTGATCAACCCTTGAACGGGTACTTGCTGTCCAAGTCGTGGTTCATCTCGACGACATTGACTGTGGGCTCACCCATGAAGCCCAGGACCCGGCCGCTCTTGTGGGCGTCCACCAGGGCCTTGATCTGATCGGGAGACACGTTGCGCGCCTTGGCGACCCGGGCCACCTGGATGGCCGCGTACTCCGGGGAGATCTGCGGGTCCAGGCCCGACGCCGAGGCGGTCACCGCGTCGGTCGGAACCGGGGTGTCGGCGGGGGCGTCGCCGCGGATCGGGACGATCTGGCCCGCGGAGTAGTCCTCGCCGCGCACTGCGCACTCCACCTTCACGCCCTCGTACGCGTCCTGGAAGGGCACGGTCGGGTGCTTCGGGTCGGTGGAGCAGGGCTCGTTGACGCTGATCACCTTGGTGGGGTGGATCACCAGGCCGTGCGAGCCACGGTCGCCCATGACCGACAGCACCGCGCCGACACCACCGGGGGTGCAGTACGGGCGGCTGCCGTCCACGCCCTCGAGCTTGCCGACGTCACTGCTGCGCTTGCAGACCGTGCTCAGCAGGCTGAGCTTGTCGGCGCTCGGGTCGCCGGCGTCGAGGGTGTCGACCACCGACTCCGGGCCCATATTGCCGAAGGCGGAGTTCACCGCGTTGTACCCGTCGGTGCTGCCCTCGGAGTACGCCGCGTTGGACGGCCGCGTCTGGAAGTACTGCACCAGCGCGTTGCCCTTGCCGTCGGTGTAGGCCTGACCGATCAGGCTGGACCCGACGAGCTTGCCGCCGGAGTCCTTGATCAGCGACCCGTCGGCCTTGTCCTTCAGTCCCGGCAGCTGCGAGACCCCGAGAACCGCGGCGGGATAGATGATGCCGGTGATCACCGTGAGCACCAGCAGCGCCCGCAGCGCCGCGATGTGTTGCCTGATCCAGGCTGACATACGCATTAGTAC
>NZ_BJWY01000022.1 GCF_007990715.1 Nocardia seriolae NBRC 15557
CTAATACTGCAACGACACTTGTGTTCAGGTGAGTGGGTGGCCGCGGCGGCGGTAGTGGGAGAGGCGGGCTTGGTGTTGTCGGCGGCGTCGCCAGCGTGACCAGGTCCAGATATGGTCGGGGCGGTGGTGGCGGGTGAGGACGAAGGCGATGAGCAGGCGGCGGATCTCCGGTAGCGTGAGAGCGATCATGTCTTCGTCAGGATCGGCGAGTCCCCCTTTGCGGCAATGGTTTTCGAGGCTGCCAGCCAGGCCGGGGCGAGCATCGACAGGGTGATGTGGGCATACCAGGCGCGCCAGGCGCGGACCTGGTAGTGATCGAGCCCGGCTTCGCCTTTGGCCTGCTGGAACGCTTCCTCCACGTGCCAGCGCGACCCGGCTGTCCAGGCCAGATCGACCAGGCGGGCGGTGGCCGGACCGTAGCAGAGGCAGTAGGCGATCTCGGTGGGCTTGGCGATGCTGCGCCGCACATCGACGAATGGCGCGTCGTGATCGCATGCTTCACCCCGCAATATCAGGTACGCATGGTCGCCACGCCAGCCAACCAATTCCAAGAGGCCGCACTGCCCGCGATGCACGACGAACAGTTCTCGCCACCCGACCCATCGTGCCAAGACGGTTGGTACAACCTCAATCTCACGAAAAGACCCGACTGATCGAGCGACCGCGCACAACCGCACAGGTCCGCTTCACGGCATTCTCATGATCGGTTGTCTACCGTTCGGTCTCGCGTGTTCGACGTGGCGGAGTCGGTTGTCCGGGTGTGGGTTTTCCGGCGGATCGAGAAGGTGGACGGGGATGGTTGTGCGCGGGCTGGTGGCCTGGGTGGTGGCGGCTCTGGTGTGCGGTTTCGCGGCGGGATGCGGTGGCTCCGAGGCGTCGGATGGGGTGGGGGCGGGCGGCGTCGAACTGTTGAAGGGTCGTGATTGGGCGCATTTCGCCGGTGCCCAGGTCACCGATGCCGGTGTCCACGTCAGCGGTCTGGGCAGGGTGATCGTCGCGCAGGACGGCTCGGGCGGGCAGCCGAATCCACCGGTGAATCTGCGCGGCCCGCGCTTGGACGTGCACGGCGACTTCGACATTCAGGCTCGTATCCGTGGTGTCGGGGAACGGCCTGCCTACTTGCAGCTCTACGGCGAGGTACCGGTGATCTATGACGAATGGCGGCAGGAACGCCGCAGTGTTCGCATCGGTGTCGATACCGGTGGAGTCGAAGTCGCGCTGTGGGATGGTTCCGCCGCGACTCCGGGCACTTCCCGGTGGGTGCATCCACTGCCGCCGGAGGTCGAGCTGTCGGTCCGACGTGTCGGCGATGACCTCGAATTCCGTTGCGATGGCGTGCTGTTGGGGACGATCGCCGAACAAGCCGTCTTCGGTTCCGGGCAAATCCGGTTCGGTGCCGATGCCGCAGTGGGCGACGGCTGGGACCTGACCGCATTGCGTGCCACCTCACTTCCCGGTGGTTCGGCGCGCGTATCCGACGCACTCGTCCCCGATGGCGCTTCCGGCGACGGGCTGGGCTCACTGGCCGTACGTGCCGGCCACCACCTGGCGGTCGGGGCGGCGGTGGCGTCCGCCCCGCTGTTCAGCGACCAGCGATATCGGAATCTGGTGGTGAACCAATTCTCGATGCTCACACCCGAGAACGACATGAAACCGCGGTTCCTCCACCCGCAGCCCGCGGTGTACGACTTCACCGAGTCCGATGCGCTGGTCGAATTCGCCGACGCCAACCGGATGACGGTGCACGGGCACACCCTTGTCTTCGGCGAAGCGCTGCCGCCATGGATGCGTGCGATACCGGCAGCCGGACTGCGGCAGACGATGATCGACCATGTCACTACCGTGGCCGCCCATTTCCGTGGCAGAGTCGCCGAGTGGGACGTGGTCAACGAACCACTCTCGGTCGAGGACGCCGACTATGCGGACGGCAAACCCGCTCTGCGACAACATATGTGGCAGCAGGCGATGGGCGAGGACTACATCGACACCGCCTTTCGCGCGGCCCGCTCCGCCGATCCCCAGGCTCGGCTGTATCTGAACGAATTCGGCGCCGAAGCCGACGGTCCGCGTTGGGATGCGTTGCTGGCCTTGGTAACCCGTCTCGTCCGCAGTGGCGTCCCACTCGATGGCGTCGGCTTCCAGGCCCACATTCACGAGGAGAGCGATCGGATCGACGAACGAGTCTTCGCCCGCCACATCGACGCCCTCGCCGCACTCGGTCTGCGTTCGCGTGTCTCGGAAATCGATGTACACGGCGAGGATCCGGACGAACAAGCCGAACAGTTGGCCGATGCCCTTTCCGTCTGCCTGTCCCGCCCCACCTTGCATCCTTCGGCATCTGGGGTGTCGGCGACCGCTACGGGTGCACCGCCACCGCGGGCACCTACCCACTCCGCCCCGGTGACGAACTCCCGTGGGATACCGAACTGCGCCCCAAACCCGCCGTCGAAGCGCTACGGCAAACCCTGACGCGGTGACGCGACCGCGACAGTTCGCGGTGGCGGGGTCAGCCTTCGGCGATGATCAGGTCGGTCAGGTTGGACATCGAGGATTGCATGCCCTGACGGGTCCCGGGTTGCACGATGCGGTGGAGTAGGCGGCCGAAGGGGGCGGGGGCGATTCGGTAGTGGACCGCATAGGTCATTTCCGTTCCGCCGTCGACGGGGCGGAAGTCGAAAATGTTGGTCATTTCTCGCAGTGGCTCGAATCCGATGCCGGTGTCGACGCGGCGGCGGAGCGGGTCGATTTCGCGGACCGTCCAGAGGGAGCGGGTGGTCAGGGGGCCGAGGGTACGGTTGCGTTCGGCGTAGGTCTTGCCGATCTCGGCGGTGCCGTGGTGGTCGGTCACTTCCAGTACCGCGGCCACCCATTCGGCGTAGCGGGCGGTGTCGGAGACGACTTCCCATACTCGTTCGACCGGCGCGGGGATTACCGCGCGTTCCGAGATCTCGAAATGCACTGGCATGGATATCCTTTCGTCAGAGTTGTGCGAGGACGCCGCGGGCGGTGTCGCGACCGGAGCGCACCGCACCGTCCATGAATCCGTTCCAGTGGTCGGCGTGCTCGGCGCCCGCCCAGTGCACCAGGCCGAACGGGGTGTCGCGCCAGGAGCCCAGACTCGACAGGACGCCGGTGCCGGGCACCGAGGTCGGCCCGCCACGGGTCCATTCCTCTGTGGTCCAGTCCATTTCGAAATCGTCGAGCGGCCGCAACGCGTCGCGGCCCACGACCTTCGCGAACTCGCGCAGCACCGCGCCACGGCGTTCCCGCGGCGGCCGGTGCGCCCATTTGCGCCACTGCGCGCCGCCGACGAAACCCATCAGCACACCCGGTCCGGCGTCCGGCGGGGTGTTGTCGAACATGGAACAGACGGGGGAATCGGCACGGAACACGCCCTGGCCGTTGAGTCCGTCGGCCCGCCAGAACGGTTCCGGGTACACCGCTTCGCATTTCATCAAGGTGCCGAAGGCCGAGCGGGAGAACAGTGCGTCCTGCTGCGGCGGCAGCAGCGGACGCCACGCGATGCGGGCGGCGAGAGCGGGCGGTATCGCCACGATCACCCGCGACGCGCGGTGGACGCCGGAGTCGGCGGTCACGCGCACGCCGTGCGCGTCCTGCTCGATCAGCCGCACCGGGGAATCCAGCACCACCCGGCCGTCCAGCTGCTCGGCCATGAGCTCCGAAATGCGTTGCGAGCCACCGATGAAACGGGACTCCTGGGCTCCGCCGGTGACCCCGATGCCGCGGTCGATGGTGCCGGGTGTGGTCTCGTTGCCGAAACCGGCTATGTACCACAGGCTGAACAGCAGCGAGGCGTCGGCGGCCGACCCGCCGTAGGCGGAACCGAGGAAGACGTTCATCAGGTCCAGCGCGCCGTCGGTGAGCGTGGTGCCGCGCAGCCAGCTCTCGAAGGTCATGCCGTCCCACTTGTGGGCGTGGTCCGCGCGCCAGGGCTTGTCCAGCGGGATGGTGCGGGCCAGGGTGTTGATCCGGTGCATGGCGACACCCAGATCCGGCAGCGCCAGCACGTCCGGCGGGATGTCCCCGGTGAAACGACGTGCGGAATCGCCGCGCACGTACACGCCGGCGCCTTCGGTATAGGCGGGGAAGGTCTGCACGTCGAGGTCGCGGGCCAGCCCGAGGATGTGATCCTGTGTGGGGCCGACGAACTGGCCGCCCGCCTCGACCACCCGGCCGTCGCCGAGGTCGTGATTGAGGGTGCGCCCGCCGACCCGCGAACGGGCTTCCAGGACAGTGACATTCAGTCCTTCGGCCACCAGTTCGCGGGCGGCGGTCAGGCCGGCCAGCCCCGCGCCCACGACGATGACGTCCGTTTTCTCGCTCACAGCGTGGCGGTCCCTTCCGCGTAGATGTCGGCGGCGTCCAGATCGAAGTCGCCGTGATCGCTGCCGAGCCCCTGCGCCACGAGAGCGGCTGCCGCGCAACCCAATACAGCGGCGGCGCGCAGATCGCGACCCAGTGCGATACCGCGCAGGAAACCGGCCGAGAACGCGTCCCCGCACCCGGTGGTGTCCACGACGTCGGTGGCGAAGGCCGGTACCGCGAACGTCTCGGTGGCGGTGACCACCAGCGCGCCCTGCGCGCCACGGGTCGCCACGACACAGCCCACGCCGCGGTCCACCAGTTCGCGGCAGCCCTGTTCGAGGGTGGCGGCACCGGTGCAGCCGAGCACCTGATCGTCGTTGGGCAGCAGATAGTCCAGGTGCGGCAGCGCCGGGGCGATCCAGGCCAGCACGCCCGGGTCGCCCGTGGCGAGCAGATCGGCCGACGTGACGACACCGGCGGCGCGGGCGGGTTCGAGGATCTGCGCCGCCGCCTCCCCGCCCATCAACTCCGGTCCGCCCAGATGCAGGTGGGTGGCGCCGGCGATCTCCTCGTGCGGAGCGTCGGCCGGGCTGTAGGTCAGGTTGGCGCCGGGCACGTGGAAGGCGGGACGGCTGCCGTCGGGCCGGATGGGCAGCACCGAAGCCGAGGTCTGAACTTCCTTGCGCCGCAACAGCAGCGAGGTGTCGATGCCGCGCGCGCCGAGCATGGCGAGCAGCAGATCACCGATCGGGTCGGTGCCGATCGCGCCCGCGCAGCGGACGGTCGCACCGAGTTTCGCCAGGGTGAGGGCCGTCCCGCCGGCGGTGCCCGCCGGGCTGAACCGGATCTGCTCGACCAGGGTCGCGCCCTGCCCGTCCGGGATCGCCTGCACCGGCCGCACCTGCACGTCGAACACGTGCGCTCCCAGGCAGATTATCGATTGGCTCACTACGTGTCCTGTTCTTCCAAACGATGGGTGGTGCCGTAGCCGCGGCGCAGCGCCGCCTCGATCACGGCCAGCTGCTGTTCTTCGCCGAGCGTGCGCACCGCGCCCGAAACCGTTGCCTTGCGGTAGATCTCGCACAGCCACTCCAGCAGCAGCGTGTTCTCCACCGCGTCGTCCAGGCTCGACCCGAGGGCGACCGCGCCGTGGTTGGCCATCAGCGCGGCGCGCTTGCCGTCCAGCGCGGCGAGCACGTGGGCAGCCAGTTCGGGGGTGCCGAAGGTGGCGAACGGAGCCACCCGGATCACACCGCCGAGCAGCAGCTGCTGATAGTGCACGCACGGGATCTCGTCCACGACCAGCGACAGCGCGGTGGACTCGACCGCATGGGTGTGCACCACCGCGCCCGCGTCGAACCGCGCGTACACGCCCAGATGCAGTTCCAGTTCCGAGGTGGGCACGAGCCCACCGGCGAGCACCCGCCCGGCCGCGTCCACGACGGTGACATCCCGGGTCCGGCATCCGCGAGACGCACCCCGGTCGCGGTCACGGCCACGTGATCGCCGACCTTGCGGCTCACATTGCCCGCGGTGCCGATCAGCAGCCCGGCCGCGGCCAGCCTGCGAGCCGCTGCGGCCACCTCCGTGCGAGCTTCGTCGAATTCCGTGTGCGACATCGGATTACCGCGCCTTTCCCGGTCGGCCGCCGACCGCGCCCGGGCGGCGGACCGCGTTTCTTGTCGACGTCATTCGAACACTCAACGAGGGAGTCCTTCGGGAGATCGGTTGGGAGAAGAACGAATCGGATCGAGGCTCGGGCTCGGCGGTCAGAGTCGAGCGGTCACCGCGTCCGATGGACGGTGGCGTTCCCGGCCCAGTCGCCGCAGCGCGGGCGTGGCGGCGAGCAGGACGACGGCGGGGATCGTGAACGCGTAGCCGAGGGCGGGACCGGCCGCGACCAGGCCCAGTGCCACCGCGCCGGCGACGGCTCCGGCGTAGTTGAACAGGTTGACCCGGGCGATCACTTCGTCGCTTCGATCGGGCCGCAGATCGCCCGCCGCCCCGAACGCGATCGGCACCAGGATTCCGGTGCACACACCCGCGGCGGCGAACCCGGCGACCGCGCCGCCGAGGGTGGGAACGACCGCGACGACACCGCATCCGGCCACCCCGACCGCCGTGGCCGCGGTGGCCAGGCGCGCACGGCCGAAGCGCCGCACCGCCGGATCCACGGCGAGCCGAGCCAGGAACACCGCAGCCTGATAGGCGGCATACCCCAGCGGCGCGGCCGCACTCGCGACATGGAGACCATCCGCCAGATACACCGTGCCCCAGGCCGAAACCGCCGAATCGACGGTGAAAGCCGCCAGCACCAGCAATCCGACGAACCAGATTCCGCTCCGCGGCAACGGGTCTCGCCGCGCGCCGTCGTCGTGTGGCCGGTGGGCGGCGCGCGCCCGATCGAACAACCGGATACCGGCGAATGCGACGGCCAGCTGCCCGGCCGCGGTCAGCAGGAGCGGAAGCAGCGACGAGGTCGTCGCGAGGCAGGCCGAGACCAGCAATGCGCCGCCCACCGCCGCCGCGGTGTACGAGGCGTACAACCGCCCCAACAGCGAAGCGCCGCTGCGCTTTTGCGCGAGGACGCCCTGCATGTTGGACGCGGCGTCGACCATACCCAGGCCGATTCCGTAAGCGGCCAAGGCCAAGACGAAGACGCCGAAGTCGGTGAGTCCCGCGATCGCGCCCAGCGCCACCGCTTCCAGGACCAGCCCCGAGCACAGCGCCTGCCGACTCCCCCAGCGCACCGCCACCAGGTCGGCCAGCGCCGAGCCCGTCGCCGCCGCGACGCACACACCCAGCAGCAACAACGACACCGTCGTCTCACCGATGCGCAGCCGCGTTTCGAGTTGCGGAAGCACGGTCACGAGTGCCGCGTACCCGAGCCCCTGGGCGGCGTAAGCGCCTGCCAGACCGATGAATTCGGCGCGGTTCTGCACGGTTGTCTCCCGATTTTCGATAGCCGTGGACGCGGAAGGTGTGGACCGCCGGTCGACGGCCCACACCGACTCTCCGGTCAGCGCCGACAGACTCGGCGGTCAGGGCGTGGCGGGCAGCGGCGCGCTGATCTCGCCCGCCGCGTGCAGGGTGCCGTAGGCCTGACCGAGTGCGGCCAGACCGGCGGGCACGCCGACCACGACACCGCCGATGATCGGGCCGATCGCCGCGCCGATGCCCAGCCCGGGGATGCATCCGCCGATCGCGCCGACGACGGCTCCGATCGCACAGCCCGCGACCAACCCGATCACACCACCGGCCATGCTGCCGACCGTGGCGCCGAGCATGAATTCATTTCCGGCCTGGTTCAACGCATTGTTGATATCGGCCTGGGCGTCGATGGGCGTCGCCGACTGAACGGGCGAAATCGCATCGCCCACAGCCGGAACCAGAGCGGCGGGCGCGGCCTGGACGGGGGCCGGATCCGAGGCCACCGCGGGCGCGGCATTGGCTGTCGCGGCTTCCGCGCCGAGCGCGACCAAGGCCGCCGTGGCGACCGCCAGAGTCATCCGGGTACGTGCAGTGTTCCGCATGGTGGATCCTTCGTTGATTCGTCGCGTTCGCGCCGGGATTCGACGCCGCAGGACCGCACTGCTCGATGTCGGCAAGGTGACCAGCGGCTGGGCAGAAATCTAAGACCGGGTGAACGCCGTCACACGCGGTGGCCGCACGCTGACCGTACGCACCCCCACAATGGCCGGAAATCCCCCGTCAGCCCGCGAGCCGCCGCTCGGCGCTGGGCGGGTGTCCCGTCCAGCGGATGTAGGCGCGCCGGAAGTCCCGGATATCGCTGTAGCCGACCTCGCGCGCGACGACCGCGACCGGCAGGCTGGATTCGCGAAGCAGCAGGATCGCGTGCCGCTGTCGCACCCGGTCTCGGATGGCACTGAAACTCTGCTCGGCCACGGCCAGTTGACGGCGCAGGGTGCGTTCGGACATATGTAGATGACCCGCGACGTCGGCCGCCGAGAGCGGACGACTCAGGTCCCGTTCGAGCGCGACCTCGACCGCGGCCACCACATCGGACTCCTCACGGCCGATGCCCAGCAATCGCCGGCACGCGTCGACCGCGAGTGCCCGGGTGGGTTCGTGGTGGGTCGGGAAGGCGATATCGAGCGCCCGCGCCGGGAAGAAGGCGCGGTCGGCGTCGGCGCCGAATTCCACCCGGCAGCGCAGGAAACGCGCGTACTCGGCGGCGTACGGCGGGGGCGGGTAGGTCAGCTCCACCCGGGACGGCGACCAGTCCCCGCCGATGACCGTGCGCGCGAACACCATCAGGGTGGACAGCGCCTCTTCGACGAGGAACCGGCGCAGCTCGGGCTCGGGTCGGCGCTCCCGGAAGCGCAACGCGACCTCGTCGTCGAAGTGCTCGAGATCCACGTCGACGAGGCTGCCCGAGGCCAGATGCAGATCGAGCGCCACCGACACCGCCTCGCTCACCGTGGCGCAGGAGCGCATGGCGACCCCGAGCATTCCCATCGACAGCAGCATGTCCCGGCCGCCCACCAGCAGGCCGAGCGGCTTGCCGGGCATATCCCGCACGGCCCGCCGCAGCACCGCCGCCGCCTGGCGGAACGACACCTTCACCGGGTCGGGGGCCAGCAGGTGCGCGGCATCGAGCCCGGTGCCGACGAACCAGGCGTCGACCTCGATCCCTTCACGGCGGCCGATCTCCGCGACCCCGCTCAGGACCGTGGGCGGGATGATCGGCATATCGATTCGAGCGTTCACGCGGCCCGCCTTCCGGACCGCACCGCCCTCAAGCTGGTCACATGACCAATACTAGGCGACACCGCGGTCTGCCGGGCGGTCATTCCCACGCGAAGCGGGGTTGGTCCATGTGGTCGACGCGAGTGGGGCGACGGTGCAGAGCGACCTCGCGGAACTGGTAGAGGATCGCGGCGGTGGGGGCGTGCAGGTGTCCACCGAGCATGGGCAGCTGGATGGTGGGTCGATCGGAGCCCGGAACCGGGACCAGGCGCGGTTCCACGTCGAGCTCCGCCAGTGGAATCCAGTGCACCGCAGCCACTTCGGCGGGGTTTGGGGTGAGGTCGGGGGCGTTGCCGACCCAGGCCACCACCGGAGTCATCACATAGCCGGAGCGAGTCGGGTAGTCGTCGAGCAGCCCCAAGACGGCCGATCGGGGCAGGTCGACGCCCAGCTCCTCGTGCAGCTCACGCAGCGCCGCCGCTTCCGGATCCTCCCCCGGATCCAGGCGGCCGCCCGGCAGCGCCAGCTGCCCGGCATGGGCCCGGAGCCCCAGCGCCCGCTCGGTCAGCCAAATGCCCTGCGCCCCATCGCGATCGACTATCGCTATCAGCACCGCCGCAGGCTTGCGATCATCGGCCTCGACGACTCGCCGACCGAACGACTCCAAGGCTTCCACCATTGCGCGCCGCACCCGATCGGCGGACCCAGCACTGCCGCGATCCCCACGGGCGTCGCTGTCAACCGGCATGGACCGAACCTAAGTCGCCCCGCCACGCGGCGTCAATGCCACTCGGGTGGGTGGTCAGATCCCGTTCAGTTGAGCCAGGATGTCGAAGGCGCGTTCGGCGGTTTGGCGTTCGAATTCGATTTCCGCGCTGATCGCCGGTGCCAGTGCGGGATTCGCGAGGGCGAGGCCGTTGGCGAAGATCGTGGTGTTGGCGGCGAGGTCGCCGACGACCAGCATCGGCGTGGTGGCCACGCCCTTGCCGAGCACGCTGTCCAGACCCTCACCCACGAAGTAGAAGCGCCACAGCGGACCCATTTTCGCCTGGTAGATCCGGTCGGTGCGCTCGGTGATGAGGTCACCGGTCGCGGCGATACTGGCGACGATCTTGAAGTAGTCGCCCGCGTCCGCCGGGGTGGACCCGGTGGCGGCGACCGTGCGGGGCAGGTCGATCACGAGGTGCGCGTTGTATCCGGCGAGCGCGACCCGCGCGGGCGACGCCGAACAATCGGCGGCCAGGGTGAAGTAGTTGGCCCAGTGCGGTTCCGGAGTTCCGCCGGTGAATTCGGCGTGCACATTGTCGAGGAATCTGCGCAGTAGGTCGTAGCTGAGCCGGTGCGCGTAATCGGGGTCGGCGAACGCCTGCGGATCGCGCTGCAGAGGCATGACCGCGGCACCCTCGACGACATCCAGCCCGGTCGCGAACGCACCCCGGCGATCCCCCCGCTGCTCGAACAGCTCGGTGATCCGATGGTGCCGGGCGACGGCCTCCTCCAACTTCGCGAGCCCGTCCGCACCGCCGATGGTGCTCGTATCGGACAGCTCGGCGACCTCGGCGCTCGCGGCGGACGACAGCACCGGACCACACGAGGCCGGCACCGGTTCGGCCAGCGCGCTGACGGGTGCGACGAGAGCAGAGGCGAACGACAGCGCGACAACCGATCTCGAAATTACATTGAGCACGATGAATTTCTAGCAGCGTTTCACCCCCGCCACCGGGGAGCGCGACAACCAGCGCCATCCGGGCCGCCGAATCACACTGTGCACAAGCCCCTTTCGCCCGCTATGCAGTTCGTCACACCACTCGGGCGGAATTCGCCATTGCCTCGCTCATCAGCGCGTCGAATTCGGTGGTCATCGCCCGGCCTCCCGGAGTGCCTCGACCACGGTGTGGAATCCGGCGATCGCGGCCGCGTCGACGTGTTCCAGCGCGCGCGACTCCACGCGCGCGAAGCCCTCGCTGATCGCCGATGCGGTGGTTCGACCCCGGTCGGTCAGCTCGATCAGTACCGCCCGGCGATCGGTGGGATGCGCAGTGCGGCTGATGCATTCGCGTCGCTCCAGGCGATCCAGCACGCTGGTCAGGGTGGTCGGGCGGGTGCCGATCGCGGCGCCCAGCTCGGAAACGGTGCACCCCTTGCCATCCGCGAGGTTGGCCAGCGCATTGATCTCGGCCGCGGTGAGATCCAGATCGGCCAGTTCGGCGGTGATGAGCTGCAGGGTGGCATGCGTGGCACGCTGCAGCGCCAGCAGCACCGGCGAATCGGTTATCACGATTTCAGATTATACGAAATCGTAGTATCTGGACACCCCGAGCGGCCGGGTGACCATCGGTGCTTCGATGTTTCGGTGCGATCCGTTCTGGCGATTCATCGGTGATGAAATGAACGACCCCCGGATACCCAGGGATTGGAGAGTGCCGATATGTCGAACGAGCAGTTCGAGCCCTATCCGGGTTCGGGTCGATACGAGCCGTTCGGGCCCGGTCAGCCGCAGGGCGGCAAGCCGACGCCGCCACAGACGGTGATCTACGCCTTCTACCTCATGCTGGCCGGGGCCGCGTTGACCCTGGCCGGGGTGTTGTACGGCCTCACCCAGTACTCGCAAACCCGGGAGCGGGCCCTTCGCGCCGGAAACGGCAACCTCACCGACCGCGAGCTCGACATGATCGTCGAGGTCTCGTTCGTCGTCGGCATCGTGGCCGGGCTGATCTCCGTCGGCCTCTGGATCTGGATGGCCTACAAAAACCGCGCCGGCCGAAACTGGGCCCGCGTCACCTCAACCGTCTTCTTCGGCCTCTACACCGCCAGCCTGGCGCTGACCGGTGCCATCGGAAACAGCCCCGCAATCTCGATAGCATTCACAATCCTGACCTGGCTCGTCGGCCTCGCCACCGTAATCCTGTTGTGGCTCAACCAATCCAGCGCGTCCTTCCACCCAGCCCCGACCCCGACCCCCTACCTCCCCGGCCCGTACGGGGGCTGATGGTCACCTCATGATCCGGTAGGCGCAATGCCGGGGATGCCGACCGCTCGATCCCGGAGAGCCTCGGCGGGCGTGGGTCGCGTCACATGCACATCGGTTGCATATACCCCCTGGGGGTATTAGGTTTCTCGGTGTCGAGCAGGACGAAATCGGAAAGGAGGGCGCGGGATGTGCGAGTGCCGGTGTCTCAGCTATCTGCAACCGCCCCGACCACTTTCAGGAAGTGAATCCGATGTCTGCCGCTCCTGCGATCAATTCCCTTTTCCGTAACCGCGACTACCTTCGACTGTTCACCGCTCAGGTGTCGGGGCTGTTCGGTACCGGACTGACCACCGTCGCGCTGGGGCTGCTCGCCTACGACCTCGCGGGCGGCGCCGCCGCGGCCGTGCTCGGTACCGCGCTCACCATCAAGATGCTGGTTTATGTGACGGTCGCGCCCGTGGTGGCCGCGTATGCCGGGCGGCTGCCGCGGCGCACGTTTCTGACCGCGCTGCACCTGATTCGGGCCGGTGTCGTACTGGCGCTGCCGTTCAGCGATCAGATCTGGCAGATCTACGTGCTGATCGCGGTGCTCCAAACAGCTTCCGCCGCATACACTCCCACCTATCAGGCCGTCATCCCCGACATTCTGCCCGACGAGCGCGAGTACACCCGTGCAGTGTCGGCGGCGCAGTTGGCCGCCACCATGGAGACGCTGCTGAGCCCGATGCTGGCCGCGGCGGCGTTGACGGTCATGAGCTTCCACTGGCTGTTCGTCGGCACCGCGATCGGATTCGCCGTATCGGCGGGACTCGTGGTCGCCACCCGGATTCCGAACGCGACTGTCACCACGGGTGATTCGTTCCGCGAGCGGATCACCGCCGGCATCCGCATCTTCGCCGCGACACCGCGGCTGCGCGGCCTGCTCGGGCTGAACCTGGTGGTCGCCGCGGCCGGTTCGGTGGTCATGGTCAATACCGTGAACTACGTGCGGGACACCCTCGGCGGAACCCAGTCGGGTGTCGCAATGCTGCTGGCCGCCAATGGCTTCGGCACCATGCTCGTCGCCCTGGCCGTCCCCCGGGTACTCGATCGCGGCGGTGCGCGGCCGGTGATGCTGGCCGGTGCGGCCACCCTGCTCGGCGGGCTCGGCACCGCTATCGCGCTGTCGCCGGCGGATTCGGGTGACTGGCGGTGGGCCGCTGCCATCGCGATCTGGGCGCTGACCGGTGCGGGCACCGCGGCCATCCTGACGCCGACCGGGCAGGTGCTGCGGCAGTCCTCGCACGCCGCGGATCGGCCCGCGTTGTTCGCGGCCCAGTTCTCCCTCTCGCACCTGGCCTGGCTGCTCACCTACCCGGTGACCGGATGGCTCACCACCACAGCCGGTTTCACCACCACCTGGGTGACGCTGGCGGCCTTCGCCGCGATCGGCATCACGGTGGCGCTGCGCGCCTGGCCGCGCCGCGATCCCGAGGTGATCACCCACCTGCACGCGGTCGGCAGCATCGACACCGACCGGCTGGGCGAGGCCGCCGAACTGGTGGACGACCGGTACTACCGCCACACCCACGCCTACGTCATCGACGCCGATCACCGGCGCTGGCCGGTCCGCACGCCACGCGGGCTCGAAATCACCGCCGCAGCCTGAGGACCCCTCTGCCCGTGCTCGCGAGCACGGAATCCGCCCGGGCGAAGTCGGCGGCGGCCATGCCGCCGTTGATGGCGGCGGTGACGATGGCGACGGCCATCCGGTGCGGATCGGCGCGGTCACCGATCGCCCCGACGACTGGCTGATCGCCATCGCCAACGGCTACGGCATCGCACTCGCGCCGGAATCGGCGTCGCGCTACTTCGCCCGGCCCGGCATCGTCTACCGACCGGTCGAGGGCGTGAGTCCCACCCGGGTCGGCGTCGCCTGGCGGCCGTCCGAGGACGCCGACCCGGTGGTGCGGGAATTCGTGCGCAGCTGTCTCGAATACCGCGAGACCGCGCGGGAGTAGGAATCAGAGGGTGGCGACCATCTGCTGCGCGGTGGCGGCGTGGCCGTACTGGTTCGGATGGAACCTCGCGCCCTCGCCATTGTCGACCGAGGTGCCGTTGACCCAGCGGTCCGGGATGGCCTCGCAGGCGTCGTGACCGTTGTAGATCTCGTAGGTGCTGAAGTATTCGGTGCCGGCCTGCGAGCGCAGCATGGTGTTCAACCCGCCGACGACGGTGTCGCGCGCCCAGTCGACATCACCGGGCAGCACCGGCTGCCGCCCGGCGCACAGGGCGGCATTGTCGGGCAGGATGTGCGGGTAGCCGACCAGCACGACCCGGGCCTGCGGCGCTCGACTCTTGATGTCGGACACCAGCTTCGCGACCTTGGCCGAGGTCTGCGAGAGCCGGGTCGGCATGGACGCGTCGTACTTGTGCTTGCAGCCCAGCAGCAGTTCGGCGCTGCCGCTGGTGCTTCCGGTGCCGAGATCCTGGAGCACTGCGCTGCCCGTCCCGGACCCGGTGCCGAGGGTCCCGGCCATCACGCAGTCCTTGACGATGTCGCCGAAGCCGATGTCATTGCCGCCGACGCCGAGGGTGACCAGGGCGGTGTCGGAGGTGACCGCCGAGAGCTGGGTGGCGGTCACGCTGTCGGTGGTCGCGCCGCCGCAGGTGACATCGGTGAGGCTGTACCCGCGCTGCGCCGCGAACAGATGCGCGTAGTTGCGATCGGAGCGCGAGCAGGTGGTGTCGAGAATGTTCGAGATGCCGATACCGGCCGCGTACGAATCCCCCAGTGCCACATACTTCGTGCCGCTCGCCCCGGCGGGGGCGATGCCGACGAGCGTCCCGGCGGCGACGATCGCAATAGTGGACAGGCAGTGCTTCAGTTTCACGATATGGGTCCTCGCGTCGATGCTCGGGTGAATAGCCCAAGACGGTACGAGATGACCTTGCGCCCAGTAGGTCGAGTTGCCGAATCGTGATCAGGAACCGGGCGCTATCGCGAGGGTGTCAGCGGCCGTTCGACCCCGGAATCGCCCGGGCGGCGGCGAATTCGGCCATGTCGATCAGGCGCATGGCATTGGCCAGGGCCGTGATCGTGGTGGTGCCGAGGGGACCGCTGCGGTCGTAGAGAACAGCGGTGGCCACGGCAATGCCATTGGCGGCGATATGGTTCTGCGCGACCAGGCCGACCTCGGGCGCTTCGGGCAGCCGGGTGAGCGTGAGGGTGACATCGGAATTGATGTAGCCGACGCCCTGGGTGCCCCAGTTGCAGACCAGGTTGGCGGTGTCGCCGACGAAGGCCGCTCGCTCGAACGGAGTGATGGGACGGCCCTCGATCAGGCACGGCACGTTGTTCCACGCCGACTTCCGGTGCGGGTTGACCCCGGAGGCGAAATCGTGGGTCCAGTCGTGGATTCCGGACTTGAACAGCGGCGGGCTGCCATGGGGGCCGTCGAGCCGCTGATCGGGGACGGGCAGGTAGTCGAGAGTGGGCTGCCAGACCTCGCCCGGCGGCTCGTCGGCCACGGCCAGGTAGTGGACGCTGGCGCGGGCGCGGACCTCGCCGCGCTGGATGATCGAGGCGTCGGCCACCCGGATTCGGTTGCCGTCGCGGACGATCGCACTGACGAGCTCGATCGGCTCGTTGAGGACCGGGCGGAACATATCGACGGTGAACCGGGCCGGGAGGAAACCCGGCCCGGGGCTGTGGGTTTCGAGCTGGTGCGCCAGCAGGCCGCACACCGCGGTGCCCGCCAGTTGGGCGTCGGACCAGGCGCTGACCGCCATCGGGGCCGCGGTGTAGCGACCGTTCGCCTCGGTGAAGAACGCGACCATACTCTCTCCCCTACCCTTCCGATGATCTTCCAGACTAGAACATGTTTCAGGAAGGTGAGGGGCGGGGCCGGTCCGCCGTCAGTTCACCCAGGGCGGGTTGACGACGGTGCCGTCGAGGAGTTCGCCGGTGAAGCCGACGGGCGCATTGACCAGCACTTCGGCCACGGCGTCGGACGGATTGTCCAGGCGGATGACCGATCCGGCCGGGGCCACCGCCGCATCACCGGCGGCCAACCGCGCGGATTCGCCCTCGATGGTCATGGTGATACCGCCCGCGAGGACGACGAACGCCTCCTCGCGGTGGATCCGGTGCGGGACGCCCTCGGTCCCGGGCGCGATCTCCAGCCGCCACACGCACAGTTCACTGCTGCCGGTGGCGGGGCGGACCAGCGGGGTGAAGCGGGAGCCGTGCATTTCGTGGGACTGGACATCGGCGGCGTGAATGACAGGCATGCGCCTTCTCCTTTTAGTCAATCTGCTTGACTAATATAGTCAAGCTTGTTGACTTTTCTGTCAAGTGCCAAGATTCCAGGCATGCCCGGATACGCACAGGACCTGCCGCTGCTGCTGCTCGCGGCCGCCGCGGAGGTGACCGACGCCATCCACCACGGCACGGTCGCGGCCGGATTCACCGATATCCGGCCCAGCCACGGCTTCGCGTTCGTGCGCATGGCGCCCAACGGCGCGACGGTCGGCGAGCTCGCCGAACACCTGAGCGTGACCAAGCAGGCCGCCAGCCAGCTGGTCGACGAACTCGTGAAAAAGGGCTACGCCCAGCGCAATCCGCACCCCTCCGATGCCCGCGCCAAACTCATCACGCTGACCGAGCGCGGTTGGGCGTGCACCCGTGCCGCCGACGCCGCGGCCGCGCGGTTCACCGAGCGGTGGCTGGCGACGCTCGGACCGGCGGCCACGGTCGAACTACGCAATACGCTCGCGCGGGTCGTCATACCCGGCCGGGTGAGACCCTCCGCGTGGTGAATCCGGCCGCCGCTCAGCCGAGTTCGAGGGTGGTCACCCCGAAGACGCGCTCGCGGCGGTGGGGGCGAACGGGACCGGTGTACATCCGGGCCGTCTCGAAACTCGGCCGCAGACCGGCCTCCTCCATCAGGCGCACCGCGGCCTCGTTCACGAGCGGGACATCCACCGCCAGTGGCATTCCGGCCGCGTGGGCGGCGAGCGCGGCCAGCAACTGGCGCGCGTCGGCGGGAGTGTCGGCGAACAGCGGGCCCACCCGCAGTGAATCGCGAGCCGGGCGCAGGGTGGCGTAACCGGTGACGGTGCCGTCGACAATGCGCGCGAAGGTCCGGTGACCCGGCTCATTGAGCCAGGCGGTCAGGAAATCCGGACGGTCCGCCGGGTGGCAGGCGGAGTCGTAGGGCTGCAGGGCGGCGAAATCCGTTGGCGAGAGGGCGGTTACCGAGTCATCGGGCAGCGGCAGGCGCGGGATGCCGGTGAATCGTGCACTGTTGTAGGCGAGTTCGAATCCGCTGCGGCGATAGTTGTCCTGCTGGTCGGGCACCCCGTCGAGTCCGACGACCCGGTCGCCCGCGTGCTTCATCCCGGCCTCCCAGGTGGCCAGGCCGAATCCGTACCCGCGCAGGTCTTTTCGCACGAGATAGAACCCCAGGAAGGCGAAGTCGCCGCCGTGGTTGACCACCGACACCGCGGTGGCGGGCTCCCCGTTCACCCGCCCCAGCAGGAACCCGTCCGGATCCTGCGCGAAGAACGCGGTGACATCCCGCGCCCCCGGATTCCAGCCTTCGGCGGCGGCCCACCCCACCACGGTGGCCCATTCCGCCGGCGTGGCGCGAGCAATGACGAGATCATCGAGACGCACGGCATCCGGCATGCCACCACCGTAGCCGCAAAAGCTCTGCTACTCCCTGAGATTCAGGCAGATGGGGGTGCCCCTCGGGGTCCAGCACGATGCCCCACGGCAGCTGGTTGTCCCAATCCGGATTGAGGCCGGGCTGGAATTCGGGAATCGTCGCGCCCAGCGCGACGGCGAGATCGGTGGCCTGGTCGATATCGACCACGTTCAGGTCCACGTGCACCCGTTTCGGGTGCAGCGGGCTGTCGGGCCAGGGCGCGGCCGTGTGCCCCTCCACGAAACCGAAGCACAGCACCGACTTTCCATCGGTGATCAGCGCATATCCGTCCTCGGAGTGCATGATTCGCCAATCCAGCAGGGCACTGTAGAACTCGGCGAGCCGGCGCGGATCGGCGGAGTCGATGGTGACGCAGCTGAGCGCGATCGGCGCGGTCACGGTGGTTCCCTTCGGTCGATGGAGCGGCCATCCAACTGCCCGGCAACCATAACCCGCCCCTCCGGTAGGGTCGGGCAAAGACATTGCCGACCAGCAGCGGGGTTGCGAGAAATGGCCGACTACGCGCACTCCGATCACGCCAGCCGCAGCCGCGAAGAGAAGGCCCGGCGGCTGGCCGCCTACGTGTGGGACCGCGGGATCAGCGGGGACGAGCTGCTGGCCATGCCCACCGCCCAACGCCGCAAACTGGCGCGCGCCGCCGACACCAACCCACCCAGCACCGAGGAAACCTGGCAGGTGGTGGCCCGCCTGCTCGCCGACAAGGACGCCTGGGCAACCCGCCACCCCGACCACCCCGCCGCCCGCCGCGAGCGGCGCGACGAGAAGATCCTCTGGGTCAAACCACCGGTCAAACCCTGGGAATAGGCGCCGCCGAGCGAGGCCCCGATCGGGCAGTGGGCTCTTGACAGCAAGAAGTGAATGAGTGTTCACTCCTTGGGTGGGACCTGACTACGAGAACCATTCGGGGACGCGACCGGCCGCCTGGCGTGACGATCTGACCGGCGGGGACGACTCGCTGTTCGCGGGACGTCCCGAGCCGGTGAACGAATACACCGGACGCACGCTGACCTACGAGGTGACCGGGCGCATCGCGCGGATCACCTTCAATCGGCCGGAGCGCGGGAATGCGATCACCGCGGATACGCCGATCGAACTGGCAGCCGCGGTGGAGCGGGCCGATCTGGATCCGCGCGTGCACGTGATGGTGGCGAGCGGGCGCGGCAAGGGGTTCTGCGGCGGGTACGACCTGTCGATATTCGCCGAGAACAGTTTCGCCCCGGCCGAGGGCTCGCAGCCGACCGAGGGCACGGTGCTGGATCCGGTCGTCCAGGCGCGCAACCACAATCCCTGGGGCACTTGGGATCCCATGGTCGACTACGCCATGATGTCGCGGTTCAACCGCGGGTTCTCCAGTCTGCTGCACGCCAACAAGCCGACCGTGGCCAAGGTGCACGGGTTCGCCATCGCGGGCGGCACCGATATCGCGCTGTTCGCCGATCAGATCGTCTGCGCCGAGGACGCCCGCTTCGGGTACCCGCCCACCCGCACCTGGGGCATTCCGGCCGCGGGCATGTGGGCGCATCGGGTCGGTGACCAGCGCGCCAAGCGGATGCTGTTCACCGGCGACAGCCTCAGCGGCAAGCAGGCGCAGGAGTGGGGGCTGGCCATCGAGGCCCCGCCCGCCGACGAGCTGGACGCGCGGACAGAGGAACTGCTGGAACGCATTTCGCGGGTCCCGATCAACCAGCTGGTCATGGCGAAACTGGCCCTCAACAGCGCACTGCTCAATCAGGGCGTGCTCAACTCCGGCATGATCAGCACGGTCTTCGACGGCATCTCCCGCCACACCCGCGAGGGCTACGCCTTCCAATTGCGTTCGGCCACCGCCGGTTTCCGCGAGTCCGTGCGCGAACGCGATGAGCCGTTCGGGGATTGGAAGCGCGCGCAGTTCGACCGCGAGAAGGACTGAACGCCGAGCGGGTCCGCGGGCTCAGCCGATGCCTTCGACATCGGTGCGTTCCACCTCGGCGACCACGCGCTTTGCCAGTGAGCGCAGGGCCGCGGCTTCGGCCGCGGTCATATCGTCGATGAACAACCGCCGCACCAGTTCGACGTGATTCGGCGCGGCGGCTTCGAGGGCCTCGCGGCCCGCGCCGGTGAGGCGAACCTCGCGGCCACGCGCATCGTCGACGGCCTGACAGCGGTCGACGAGGCCGCGGGCGGCCATGCGCGACAGGTGCTTCGACAGGCGGCTCTTGTCCCAGCAGATCTCCGCGCCCAGTTCCTTGGCGCGCAGCTGACCACCGGCCGCGGACAGCGCGACCAGCACCTCGTAGTCGGAGGTGGACAGGCCGTCCCGGGTCAGTCCGGCGGCGATGGCGGCGTCCAGGCGTTGCCGCATGCGAATGAAGGACTGCCAGGTCGTCTGTTCCTCGTCGGTCAGCCAGCGCGTCATGACCTCCATAGTATCGATGCTTAGTTGACACGGACACCATATGGATCCACAGGATCTTCACGGCGGCTCGAGGCAACCCTCCGGCGGCACTGTGAAGTACAGTGCTTTCGGTTCGATTTGCGTAGTTCTGACGGAAATCATCAATGCGCGAGCACACGCTTGTGGATGTACTCAGCCCGGCAGGACGAATGAGACACATTCCGGCAGAAGAGGTTCCGGCATTCGGGGCAAATCCCCTAATTAACCTGGATGGATAGCCCATCCGGTTGACAATGCAACGTTGCGCCAGAACACTCGACGCCGAGCCCGGACCGGTCACCGCGCCGCGACCGCGGGCCAGCTACCACCCTATTGCGCCGACATTGAGGAATACATGAACGTTCGCCGGCTTCTCGTCACCGCCAGCGTCGCGGGCTTGACGACCATCGCAGCCCAAACCGCCGTCGCCTCCGCCGACGTCCCCACCGGATCCTCGGGCACCGGTTCCTCCGCCATCGACACCGGCTCCGCCGCGACCGGTTCGGCGGGTCTGTCCCAGACCGGCTCCGCCGGCGGACCGACCTACGCCAACTGCGACCAGGCCCGCGCGGCCGGCGTCGCCCCGCTCTTCCGCGGACAGCCGGGCTACAGCCCCCACCTGGATCCCGACGGCACCGGCATGGCGTGCCCGACAGTTTGATTCGACGCTGACGCGCCGACTCGGTCGAAAGGGAGTTGATAGACAGGGGCTTCGCCCCTGCAACCCCGATGCATGAGGGCGGCCCCGGTCCACTCGGACCGGGGCCGCCCTCTTATTTCATACGAATGTGGCCCGGTCCTATCGGACCGGGCCACATTCGGCTTTGGGTGCAGGGGCTTGCCCCTGCCCGAGAGTCGGGAAACTCAGCGGCGGAAGATCTTCACGACGATCAGGGTGGCGACCAGTGCGCCCGCGCCGATGAGGCTGTACTTGATCTTCGGTTCGTTCAGCTTGGCCATCACCGAGTGCTTGGCATTGTCGGCCAGGCGCTGCGGGTCGGCGCGGACCGCGAGTTCGTCGAGGGTGCTTGCGAGCCGGTTGCGGGCGGCCTCGATCTCGCGCTCGATCGCCTCGGTGTCTCTCGCCACGTCACACTCCTGTTCTGGTAGCCGCGCTGGAAGGCGGCGCTGTCGTCTCGGGGTCGGTCGCGCGGACGCCTCCCGCGCACACGACAGGGAAGCGGGCGAGCCGACCTGCTCAGGAGTGTATCGCCAACACCGGCTCGAGCCCGTCGACTAGCGTGGCGGCATGACCGAGAATCACCGACTCAGTCCCGGCGACACCGCACCCGCCTTCACGCTCCCCGACGCCGACGGCAAGGACGTCTCGCTGTCGGACTATCGCGGCCGCAAGGTGATCGTCTACTTCTACCCGGCCGCCAGCACCCCCGGCTGCACCAAGCAGGCCTGCGACTTCCGCGACAACCTGGCCGAACTCGAGGGCGCGGGCATCGAAGTGGTCGGAATCTCCCCCGACAAGCCGGTCAAGCTGGCCAAGTTCCGCGACACCGAACAGCTCACCTTCCCGCTGCTGTCCGACCCGGACAAGGAGGTGCTCGGCGCCTACGGGGCCTTCGGCGAGAAGATGATGTACGGCAAGAAGGTCACCGGCGTCATCCGCTCCACCTTCCTGGTCGACGAGAACGGCAAGATCGAGGTCGCCCAGTACAACGTGAAGGCCACCGGCCACGTCGCCAAGCTCCGCCGCGACCTGTCGGTCTGACCGGGGCATAACTTCCCGAGGTCCGAAAACGCGGAATCCCGGCCCTGATTCGGGGGCCGGGATTCGAGCGACATGCGTCGGGACGACCGCTACACCTTCGGCATCAGCTGCGCGGCCCACTGGAGCATCATGCGCCAGTGGTTGTCCCACCAGGAGGAGAACTCGGGGCTACCTAATGGGGGTGGCGCGAGTTCGCCGGGGAACAGGCCGGATTCGGTCGGGGAACCGACCGCGTGGGTGGGGGCCGGGATGATCGACTCCGGGCTCGCGGCCACCTCCGGCTCGGGCTGCGACTTGATCAGCGGCCGGGGGGGCGTGCCGTGGCGCGAGGGCTCGGAGTGCGGACCCCAGTTGAGGGTGGCGGGATCGATGGTCACCACATCGCCCGGCTGCAATTCGGGCTGCGGCTGTTCCGTGCTCGGCGCGACCGCGTCGGTCGGCACCGGACCGGGCAGCCCGTCCACAACCGCACCGGCCGAACCGCTCTCGGGCGCGACCGAATCGCCGACCGGATGCTCGCCCCCGGTGCGTGCGTCGGCCGAGACCCGGGAATCGATGAGGATCGGCTGCGGCACCTTCTTGGAATCGCTGCCCGCCGCGTACACCCCGCCCGCCACCAGACCGCCCGCCAGCACACTCGCCGCCGCGAACAGCGCCGCGGTGCCCCGCGCCCGGCGGATGCGCTCGGCCGCCTCGCCCGCGAACTCGGCCTCCGGCAGCGCCGCCAGCGCCGCGCCGATGGCCGGTGCGGCCGCCGCGACCCCGCACGGGATGACCGGCGCGCCGAACCCCGACTCCAGCGCCGCCACCACGGCGGATTCGGTTGCGGCCGAACCGATCAGCACCACCGCGTCCGGCTTCACCCCGGCCGCGTCGAATTGATCCCAGGCAGCGGTCACCGCGGTGCGCATGGTCTCCTCGGTGCGCATGGTCTCCCCGGCGCTGCCGCCACCGGCCAGCGTCACTGCGGCCAGCACCCGGCCCCGGTCCGGCGAGATGAGCGAGAACGCCTGGAAGCCCGGCACCACCTCGCAGATGGCGAGGTCCTCGAATTCGTCGACCCAGGTCATGGCGCGCGCCACCGCGAGATGCGCGGCCTTGGCCGACACCAGCGAGGCGTCGTGCCACGGGCCCGCGGCCAGCTTGGTCACGATGGCCCGCCGCTCGGCGGCATCCCGGTAGGCCACGGCCGCGCCGAGGATCTCCCGATCCGCGCCGATCCGGTCGGCGATGTCCTCCAGCACCGACTCCACCGCGACGGCCAAGTCGGCCTTGGTGTCTCCCGCGATCGGAGCGACGCGCTCGAGCACCACGCGCTCGGTCAACTTGTCACCCGCGTCGGTGAGGGCCACGGCGCGCACGGTGCCGCGCTCGGTGGCGACGCCGATGGTCACCGCAGAACGAACAGGAGCAGAAGCAACCACAATCAGCCTTCCAACGTCGACGTGCTGGCGATGTGAACTACGGAGCGAAATCAGAGCTCGGCACCAGCCCTTCGGGCCGGGCTTCGGGCCGAGCTCCCCCGAGTGCGGGTCCGGGGGCACGGCCCCCGGGATCCCCTCATCCGGGGTTCGAAAGGGGCCTGGCCCCTCTCAGCAGAGATCCGCAGCTGAGACGCAGCTGCGATGGGTCTTCGGCGCCGAAGGCGGCGTGGATGGGTGCTATGCGATGACACACGAAGTACCGCAGCGTGTCATGCGCGTGTCGCTACCCGTAGGCTGTTCAGCGTGGAAGCACGCACGGGAACCAGGTCGACGCGACGACCGGACCCTGCGTTGGAGCTGCAGGACGACCCCCAGGAGCTGATGCCCCGTCGCCGCCCGACGCAGGAACGATCAAAACGAAAGTTCGACGCCCTGTTGCAGGCCTCCCGGGAGTGGTTGGTCGAGGTCGGCTTCGAATCGTTCACCTGCGAAGAGGTCGCGGCCCGCGCGGAAGTGCCGATCGGCACCCTCTACCAGTTCTTCGCCAATAAGTACGTCATCGTCTGCGAGCTGAATCGCCAAGACCTGGTGGCGGTTTCGCAGGAGCTGGCCGACTTCCACGGCGAGATCCCGTCCATGGACTGGCTGCGGCACATGACCCAGCTGGTCGATCACCTGGCGGATCTGTGGATGACCGACCCGTCGCGGCGCGAGGTGTGGCTGGCCATGCAGTCCACGCCCTCCACCCGGGCGACCGGGGCGATCCACGAAAAGGAGTTCGCCGAGGCGGTTTCGCAGATGCTGCGCCCGCTCATGCCGCGCACCCCGCGCGGGCGGCGCTCGATGATGGCGCAGGTGCTGGTGCACGTCGTGTACTCGATGCTGAACTTCTCGGTGCAGGACGGGCTGGCCCATGAGGACGCCGTCGCCGAGCTCAAGCGCCTCATGGTGGCGTATCTGCTGATCGCGGAGAAGGAATCGCGCTCCGGCGGGCAGCGGACCACCTTCGATCCGGAGTAGACCCCGGGCTCAGTCGCGCATCACATCGGCGATTTCGCCCGGGTCCTCGAGCACCACCATCGCGGCGGCCGTGTCGCCATCGTGGGTGAGCGACAGGTGCACCCGCACCCGGGGCAGGAATTCCGCTGTCAGCCCGTGCAATTTGATGCTGGGCCGTCCCCAGGCGTCGTTCACGACCTCGATGAGCGGGTAGGGGTTGTCGCCGATCTGCGGGCTGCGAGCGAAGCGAGACGACGCCCACGCCTTGATGACCGCCTCCTTCGCGGCCCAGCGGACGGCGTAGCTCCGGGCCGGATCGGTGCCCTTGCTTTGGCAATAGCGCCGTTCCGCGGCGGTGAAACTCTCCCGGAGCATGGTGGTTCCGGTGCGTTCCATTTGCTCGGCGAACTCGGAGATGGAAACCAAGTCCAGGCCGATACCCAGGATCGTCACAGTGCGGGACTCCTAGATTCCTTGTTGGTGCAGTCGAATTGGCTGCGAACATACCAGCGGACCTACGGCACCGTAGGCGCCGCGCATGGAACAGCGGGCTCGCGTCGCACGACGCGAGCCCGCTGTGTCTGACCCGCCGGGGGCTACATTCCGGCGGGCCCGTTCATTACGGGCAGGCAGAGCCCTTTACTGGCAGGCAGGGCCTTTCGGCACGGCGACGTAGACCGCGTCGCTGCCCAGGCGGGCCTGCTGCGACAGCAGCACATCGGCCTCGAGCTGCCGGGACTTCTTGGCCGGGGTGCCGTCGCCACCGAGGCGGCGGTCGGCGGGCCGCTCGTAGAGCGGGGCCCCGCCGCACATGGCCTCGGCGAAGCGCTGGCGGCCCGCGAGCTGACGCTCTTCGGCCTTGCGCTGGTACGCCTCCCGCTGCTCGGCGTCGGCGATGGCCTCGACGAACGCCTGCGGGTGCACGATGGCGACCAGACCGGACACATGGCCGAAGCCGAGCGAGGTGACCAGACCGGCCTTGAGCGGCAGGCGATCTCCCACGTTCAGCGTCTCGCGCAGCCACACCAGGTGCGGGTACTGCGCCATCTTCTCGTCCACGCAGTCCAGGCTGCGGTTGGGCGGAATCACGCCCTGGGCCAGCACCTGGCACAGGCCGATCATCTGGAAGGCCGCCGCGCCGCCCTTGGCGTGGCCGGTGAGGGCCTTCTGCGAAACCACGAACAGCGGAGCGCCTTCGGAGCGGCCCAGCGAGGTGGCGAGGCGCTCGTGCAGCTCGGACTCGTTGGGATCGTTTGCGGCGGTGGAGGTGTCGTGCTTGGACACCACCGCGATCTCGTCGGGGGCGACGCCGAGCTTGCGGAGTTCCTTGGCCAGCTTGGACTCCGGGCCACCGCGACCCGCACCCAGGGCACCCAGGCCGGGGGCCGGGATCGAGGTGTGCACGCCGTCGGCGAAGGACTGCGCGTAGGCGACGACACCCAGCACCGGCAGGCCCATCTCGAGCGCCACCGAGCCGCGGGCGAGGAGAACCGTTCCGCCACCCTGCGATTCAACGAAGCCGCCGCGGCGACGGTCGTTGGCGCGGGAGAAGTAACGGTCGCTGATGCCCTTGGCGTACATGGCGGCCGAATCCGCGGTGGCCGACATGTCGCCGAAGCCCACGATGCCCTCGATGCCGAGATCGTCGTAGCCACCGGCGACCACCAGATCGGCCTTGCCGAGCTTGATCTTGTCCACGCCCTCCTCGACGGAGACCGCCGCGGTCGCACACGCCGCGACCGGGTGGATCATGCCGCCGTAGGAGCCGACGTAGCTCTGCACGACGTGCGCCAGCGCGACGTTGGGCAGCGCCTCCTGGAGGATGTCGTTGGGCCGCGACTCGCCGAGCAGGTTGTCGATGTAGAGCGAGCGCATCGACGACATGCCGCCCATACCGGTGCCCTGGGTGTTGGCCACCATGGCCGGGTGCACCCAGCTCATCAGCTCGGCCGGGCTGAAGCCGGAGCTCAGGAACGCGTCCACGGTGCAGACGATGTTCCACAGCGCCACCCGGTCGATGGAGCCCGCCATATCGGCGGAGATGCCCCAGCGGGTGGGGTCCCAGCCGGTGGGGATCTGACCGCCGACGGTGCGCGACAGCCTGGCCTTGCGCGGCACGCGAATCTCGGTGCCCGCCTTGCGGATCACCTGCCAGTCGCCAGTGCCCTCGATCGGGGTGACGACCGTCTGCTCCGGGTTGGCGGAGTAGAAGGCGCGCGCCTCGGCCTCGCTGTTGACCACGAAGGTGAGGTCGTCGTCGAGGAACACCGAGGTGAGCAGCGGGGCCGCGTTGTCGATCATGGCACCGTCGTCGCCGTAGCGGCGCACGCCGCAGCGCTCCACCACGGTGTCGTGGTAACGATCGGCCAGCTCGGATTCCTCGACGTACTCACCGGATTCGGTGTCGTACCAGCCGGGCTTGGGGTCGTTCTCCCAGGTGACCAGGCCGGTGGTCCAGGCCAGCTCGAGCACGCCCGCGGCGGAGAGCTGATCGGAGACCTCGATCTCGAAGCGGGTGCGCGCCGAGCCGTAGGGGCCGAGCTCGCCCGCGCCGACGATGACGACCATGTCGTCGAGATCGGCGGTGACCGAACCCCATTCGAGGGTAGGCAGCTCGGAGGACATGGTCGGCGGGGCGGGCAGCGCCGAAATAGTGTTGGCGTCAACACCTTCCGACTCCTCGGCCGCGGCGGCCTCGGCCTGCTCGCGCGCCTCCCGGGCCAGTTCCGGCAGATCCAGCTTGGCTCCGGCGAGGCCGCCGGTCAGGTCGATCTGCTGCGGTCCGGCCGCGGTCACCACGCGGGCCCGCGAGGTGCACCACTTGAGCAGCTCGTCGGCCATCTGCAGGGTGGACCAGGTGTGCACGCCCGCCTTCTCGACGGCCTCGACCAGCGGGTCGTTGCCGCCCATGAGGCCGGTGCCGCGCACCCAGCCGATCAGCGCGTGCACCAGGGTGACCCGCTCCGACCAGGACTTCTCCGCGCGCCACTTGGCGACGATGGCATCCAGGGCGGCCTTGGACTCGCCGTAGGCGCCGTCACCGCCGAACATGCCGCGGTTGGGCGAACCCGGCAGCACCACATGCAGTTTCGCGTCCACGTCGTGGTCCGCGCCGATCTTGGACAGGCCGCCGATGAGGCGCTCCACCGACCACAGCAGGACCCGCATCTCCATTTCGGCGCGGGCGCCGGCGTCGGAGAGGTCACCGGCCACGCGGGGCGCGGCGAACGGGAGCAGCAGCGTGGGGGTCATCGCCTCCTTGACGAGAACCTTCGCGCCACCGGCATTGTCGACCTGCTCGTTGCCGACCCACTCGATGAGGGCGTCGATGTCGCTGTAGGAGGCCATGTTCGCGGGGACCACCCAGAGGGCGGCGCCGTTGCGGGCGTTGTCGCGGTAGAGCTGCTTGTAGAAGCCCAGGCGGTCGTCGTCCAGCTTGGAGGTGGTGACCACGACCGTGGCACCGCCCGCGAGCAGTCGGCCGGTGGCCGCCGCCGCGATGGAACCCTTGCTGGCGCCGGTGATCACGGCGATGTCGGAGGACCAGATGCCCGGCTCCGCGGCGGACACGGCGGCCTCGGCGATCGCGCCGTAGACCCCGGCCAGCACCGAGCGGGCCTCCTTCATGGCCCGGTTGCGCCACCAGTTGGCCTGGGCCGCAACGGCTTCACCGGCACCGTAGTAGCCGTCCACCTCGGGCTCGACCGGCAGCGAGCCGTCGTTGCCGAACCACAGGCGGGCCAGATCCTCACGGGCGCTTGCCCACCGGTCGTCGATGAGCACGGCCTTGCGGGCATCGAAGGCGGGCGCGACGAGACGCGGCCAGTCCGAACCCAATTCGGCCGAGACCAGGTCCACCAGGGTGTCCTCGGTGGCCTCCGGCGCGGACGCCTGCTCGGCGTGGCCGAGGGATTCCAGGATCACGCGGGCGGCCTGCGCCAGCACGCCGTCGCGGCCGGTGATCTGCTCGGTGAACTCGCCCAGCGCGGCCGCGTCGACGGTCGCGCCGCCACCGCCGCCGACGGAGGGCATGGAGACCGCGACTCCGCGGCGCGCGGCCACGGCCTGCACGGCGGCATCGATGGCGGCGTCCACGGACGCGGCGTCCGAAAGTCCGCCGGAGACCAGGCCGCCCAGGTCGCCGCCGCGAACGGAAGCGCCCTCACGGGTGCCGAGGGAGACTTCGGCGGTGACGTGGCTGGCCCAGCCGTCGCCCAGGCCCCAGACCTTCTTGACGCGCTCGCCGATGGCGGCCGGGCGCTTGCCCGACGGGCCGAAGACCTTGCGCAGGTGGTCGCCGATGGCGTCGGAGAGCACCGAGCCGAACGGCTTGTAGGTGCGGGCCAGACGCTCGACCGTGCCGGACAGCGCGCCCATGTCGGCGTCGGCGGCACCGTCGATGGCACCGAGCGAGAGCTCCGCGCCGAGGTCGACGAGCAGCTGGTTGCGGCGCGAGGAGACGCCGTCGCACAGGCCCTCGATGGTGTCCACCGGGCCGATCTGGTCCATGCGCAGCTTGGTCCACAGCGCGATGAGCACGCGGGTGGCGTCGGCGGCGGAGAACGAGATGTCGTCCGGGGTGGGGCCACCGGTCGGCACGGCCCCGGGGGCCGGGGCGGCGGCAGCGGCGGGGGCCGTTGCGGCACTTGCGGTTTCGGCGGGAGTCTCCTCCGGCTCCTCCACCGGCGCGGGGTCGGTGTCGGTCGAGTAGACGATGCCGCGCTCACGCTCGATGTTGAGCACCTCGACCACCGCGCTGCCGAACTGCGGCAGCTTCAGCGTGTTCGACGCCAGGTTCGCCACGGTCGGCGTGGCGGCCAAACCGATTTCGACGAACCGCTCGACGCCGACGCCACCGTGCTCGACATCGGTGAACAGCAGGTCCTGGGTCTCGATCCAGCGCACCGGGCTGGCGAACTGCCAGGCCAGCAGCTCGACCAGGACCACGCGGCACAGCTCGACCTCCTTGGCGGCCCACTCGTCCCAGTTGGCCAGCACCTCCGCGAGGGGCTCGGACGGCACCAGGTCCGCGATCTCCTGGATGTAGTCACGCTCCAGGTTGAACAGGCGGGGCACCAGGTTCGGGATGTAGCGGCCGATGAGCAGGCTCGGGTCCAGGTCCTGCGGCAGCAGATCCAGCAGCTTGCCGCGGAACTCCGGCACGCCGGCGCGCAGCACGGTGGAGTGGAACGGCACGTCGATGCCCGGAATGAGCACGAACGCGCGCTTGCCGCCGGTTTCGGCCCGCAGCCGCTCGATTTCGGTCTCGAGCGCCTCGCAGCCCTTCACGGTGCCCGCGATGGCGTACTGCGCGCCACGCAGGTTCAGGTTGACGACCTCGAGGAACTCCCCGGCCTGCTCGCCGATGCCCTTGACCCAGTCGATGACCTGGTCGTCGGCAATGCCGATCTGCGAGGGGCGGATGGCGCACATGCGATAGTCGCTGCGGCCCTGGGCATCCCGGGGCACCAGCTCGTGCATGGCCGAACCGCGCTGGAACACGACCTCGAGCACCGCGTTCAGCGGCAGCACGCCCGCGGCGGCGGACAGCGCGTTGTACTCACCGACCGAGTGGCCCGCGAGCATCGCACCCTCGATGAAGGCACCGGCCTCACGCAGCTCCGCGACCTGAGCCACACCGAGAGTCGCCATGGCGACCTGGGTGAACTGGGTCAGGTGCAGCACGCCCTGCGGGTGGCGGTATTCGACGCCGCGCGCCTTCAGATAGGTCGGGTTGTCGCGCACCACCGCCAGAATCGAGAAGCCCAGGGCCTCGCGGGTGTGCTTGTCGGCACGGTCCCAGATGTCCTTGGCGGCCTTGGAACGAGTGCGGGCGTCCAGACCCATCCCCTTGGCCTGAATGCCCTGTCCGGGGAAGGCGTAGACCGTCTTCGACGGCGCGATGCGGCCGGTGGCGGTCATCACCAGGTTGCCGTCGATGCGGCAGGAGACCTCGACGATCTCCGAACCGTGGTCCACCGCAACGCGTTCCACGCGCACGTCGACCGGCGAGCCCAGCCGGACCATGCCCAGGAAGCGGGTGGTCCAGGCGGTGATGGTGCGCGGGGGCACCTTGTCGCTCAGGTCGATGGCCGAGACCGCGTGCTGAGCGGCGGCCGAGAGCCACATGCCGTGCACGATCGGGTTGCCCAGACCGGCCAGCTTCGCGGCATTCTCGGAGGTGTGGATCGGGTTGAAGTCGCCCGAGACCTGCGCGAAGGCGCCCATGGCGCGCGGGGCGACCAAGGCGACGTCGCGGCGGCGGCGACGCGGGGTATCGGAGGCATCCTCGGACAGCGATCCGGCGGCGCGCGGCGGGTCGGACAGCTCGGCGGAACCGGTGCGGCCGCGAATGGCGAAGCGCTCCACCAGTTTCGCGACGGGCGGGGTGTCCAGGCCGTGGTCGCGCATGACACCGACGGCGACCTTGACCTCGACCACGCGGCCCAGATCGGTGTCGAGGACCTCGGCGGATTCGGCGCGGACCGCGAGCACGGCGTGCTCGGCGGGCAGCTCGCCCAGCAGCTCGATCTGGTGATCCAGGTGGACCAGGTCCAGCATGCCCTCGATGACGGACTGCTCATCGGCGGTGCGGGTCGCGCCCAGGACCGCGAAAACGGCGGGCCAGCAAGCGCCCACGAGCACGTCGGGGACGGTGCGGCCGATGGTGGACAGCGAGTCCGGCAGGCCGGAGCCGGTGACACCGGCGTGGTCGGCGATGAGGTCCGGGCTCCAGGCCAGGTTGACGTGCGCGACCTGCGCGCCGTCGATGGTCTTGACCTCGGGCAGCGACTTGCCCGCGGCGACGGCCAGCAGCGCCGACATCGCGGCGGAGGCGTCGTCCTCGGTAATGACCGGCGCGCCACCGTTGTACACGGAGACCGGGACGGTGATGCGGATCTTGACGGCGTCCTTGCCGAGCAACGGGACGGCCAATTCCACGTAGGCGGAATCGGTTTCGGTGCCCTCGGTGGCGGACAGGGTCGCGCCGGTGCGCGGGTGCTTGGCGCCCTTGCCGTTCATCTCCCACTCGTCCAGGTTGCCCAGGCGGTGGATGGGGTTGACGGTGGTGCGTCCGGCCCACTGCACGTCCGGTGCGGCGAGCACGATGTCGAGCAGGCCGTCGGCCACCTCGGCGCGGCGGCGGCCGTCCACGGCGGCCGGGACGATGCCCGCGCGCACCAGGGAGAAGGCGGTGTTCTGCTCGAAGCGGTCCAGGAGCTCACCGACCGGCTCGTCCACGCGGGTGATGCCCGCGACGGCGACGGTGCCGGGGATGATGCACACCTGGTCGGCGGTGTAGCGCGGATCGTGGGCCTGCCACAGCGAATCCGAGCGCCACCAGCGGCGCACGTCCTGGTCGACGACCGGGACGAAGTTGACCGGCTTGCCGGGGATCTTGCACAGGCTCACGAAGAACGGGACGTCGGCGGGGTGCAGGACGGTGTTCGCGGCGGTCGGGTACTGCTCCTTCAGGGTGCAGATAGCCTTGACCGGGGTCTCGAACGCGGTGTCCTCGGCGAAAAGCGTTGCGATCTCGCCGCGGTCGGCCGGGTTGAGGCGGGATTCGGTGCGGCGCACCATTTCCGCGAACCGGTCGCGCCAGGTGATGTCGAGCCACACCGAGCGGGTGGCGTCGGCGATGGCATCGGAGAAGTCGCCGCCGCAGTCGAAGTCCTTGCGGCGGTCCAGATCAGGGTGGGTCTGGGGCAGAGAGGCTGCCAGCTCGACGTAGCGCTCCAGCCACTCCAGGTAGGTCATGGTGGCGGCGTCGCCGAAGTAGGGCTTGGCGGTGCCATTGAGCGCGGCGATGATCTCCTCGCGACGCTCGGCCACGGCGTCCGCGTCTCCGGCGACCTCGTCCAGCAGGCGGCCGGTGCGGGAGGCGGCATTGTCGATCTCGTGGATGTCCGCGCCCAATTGGCTACGGCCGGAAGCCATTCCGCCGCTCGCGGTGCCCGCGCCGACCCAGTCGGGGGTGCCGGGGGTGTCGACGAGCAGCTGTTTGACCTCGGGGGCGGTGGTGGCCTCGAGGGTGGCCATGGCGGCGGTGCCGACCAGCACGCCGTCGAGGGGCATGGCCGGGTAGCCGTGCTGCTGCGACCATTCGCCGGTCAGGTATTCGGTGGCGCGCTCGGGCGAGCCGATGCCGCCGCCGACGCAGACGATCACATTGTCGCGGCCGCGCAGCTCGGCGTAGGTCTCGAGCAGCAGGTCGTCGAGGTCCTCCCAGGAGTGGTGGCCGCCGGCCTTGCCGCCCTCGATGTGCATGATGACCGGGTAGCCGGGGACCGAGTCCGCGATGCGCAGCACGGCGCGGATCTGCGCGACGGTGCCGGGCTTGAAGGCCACGTGGCTGATGCCGACCTCGGTCAGCTCCTCGATGAGGGCAACGGCCTCTTCGAGTTCCGGGATGCCGGCGGTGACGATGACGCCGTCCAGCGGGGCCCCGGCGGAGCGGGCCTTCTGCACGATGCGCTTGCCACCCAGCTGCAGCTTCCACAGGTACGGGTCCAGGAACAGCGAGTTGAACTGCACGGCGCGGCCCGGGTGCAGCAGGCTCTTGAGCTCCTCGACGCGGTCGGCGAAGATCTGCTCGGTGACCTGGCCGCCACCGGCCAGCTCGGCCCAGTGGCCCGCATTGGCCGCGGCCGCAACGATTTTCGCGTCGACCGTGGTGGGGGTCATGCCCGCCAGCAGGATCGGCGACCGGCCGGTCAGCTTGGTGAACGCGGTCTCGACCACGATGCGGCCGTTGGGCAGGCGAATCGGCTTGGGGGCGAACTCGCCCCAGGCCGGGGCGACCTCGGGGGCCGCGCCGGGGGTGAACAGGCTGCGCTGGCCCGGGCGGGTGGAGGCGGCGAGCACGCCGACGCCGGTGCCCTTGAGCGAGCCGGAGGTGAGGCGGGACAGCAGGTCTCCGGGACCGAGGTCCAGGATCCACTGCGCGCCTTGGCCGACGGTCTCGTCGACGATGGCGACCCAGTCGATCGGGTCGACCAGTACTTCCTGGGTGAGGGCGGCGGCCAGCTCGGCGTCCAGGCCGCACTGCTGGGCCCAGCCCTTGACCAGCTCGACGGTCTCCTGCAGCGCCGGGTGGTGGAAGGCCACCTCGACCGGGATGTCCTCGAAGACCGGGGCGAACACCGAACCGCCGCGCTTCTTGGCCTCGCGCTCCTTGGCCTGCTCGGCATTGATCTCGGCGGCGCGCTGGCGCACGCGATCCAGCTGGGCGACCGGGCCGCTCAGCACGGCGCGACGGCGGCCGTTGCGGATGGACAGCACGGCGGCCTTCTCGGCGGCGACACCGTTCATAACCTCGGCGACAACGGCTTTCAGCGCCTCGGGGTCGACATTGGAGACCGCGACCATCGGGGACTTCTCCCCCACCGGCAGCAAACCGCGGCGGCGCGCGACCAAACCGGCCGCAGCACCGATCAATTGGGCCACCGCGAGCAGTTCGGCATCGCGCTGCCCGTGTTCCTCGGCGGCGGTGGCGGCGATCCGGCCCTGCGAGTGGCCGATGACGGCGGCGGGCGCGTGCGCGACGATGTCCAGCCCCTGCAGGCGCAGCGCGCGCAGCGCGGCGATCTGGGTCAGGAACACACCGGGCATGGAGACGGCGGCGGAGCGCAACACCTGCGCTGACGGCGCTCCCGACACCTCCCCCTGCTCCGGATCGGCGATCTCTTCTTCCAGCATCCACGCGACCGGGTCGAACCCGACCGGCCGGACGACCAGCAGCTGGGAGGCGACCGGCTCCAGCTTGGCGGCCGCCTCGTTGACCAGCGCGGTCAGCTCCGGCTCGAGCGCCGAATCGCGCCCGATCTCCTCGAGCTCACTGAGCCACTGCGCGCCCTGCCCGCCGAATGCGAGAGCGTACGGCGCGCCCCCCAGCAACCGGTCCAGCAGCGACGACCTGACCCCACTCTCCCGTGACTTCCCCGCCGCCCTGGCCTTCGATCCGGTCCCGGTGCTCTCGTTGATCGTCAAGACAATCGACTTCCTTCTCCTGGCGACCCTCATCCACAGGACTGGGCCGCGCTCACGGTGCGCAGGTATCCCCTCGGCCCGCAGGCCCTGGTAGACGCCGAGGATTCCACAAAATCATGAGGCTCTCCTCATGTTTGCCCCTCGCCCAACCCACTACCCCCGAGTATTTCCGTACGTCAGTACCAGAATGTTCCGAAACATGACCCTCCCTCATGTTTGAACCCGCTGGTGAGTCCGGTTGCACCCGCGAAGGAAATGTGAGCCCCCCTCACGTTGTGTGTTATCAAATCGTTATAACACCAGGTAAGGTTACCGCCCAGTACGCCACGCCCTCCCGGTGCTTCGCGATCCCCGTTAGACCCGGTAAAGTTTGGACGGTCGTACCGTTAGCGCGAGTGGCGAAATTGGCATACGCGCCAGATTTAGGTTCTGGTGTCCTCGGACGTGCGGGTTCAAGTCCCGCCTCGCGCACAAAGATGTTGTGCTGCACCATCTTTCACCACCAAGCTTGCTAAATCAGCAGTGAGGCAACAACTTCCGCCGCTTCGAGCCCTCAGGCGCGGTTGCGCTCGGCACGCGGGCGCGCAGGGGCTCGGTGAGCTGCCGAGGGAATCACTCAGTTAACCTGTCGCAATCCTTGTCTCTGGCCGGGACGGCGCGACCGATCCAGCGGCACCGCTACGGGCCGCGCGCGATGATCCGGTCAGGTTCATCCAACGCGAGTTCGCAGAGGCGCCCTCGTTCGAGCGTGTGCTCGTCATACTCGTCGACTCGATTAGCATCGCCCTGCACGCATTCCCGACAACAAGGACTGTGAACCCACTGATGCGCACCTACTTCGAGCCCGAGGACGGCGAAGCGTTCGAAGTGGCCAAGGATCTGCTGATCCGACGATGCACGGCCCGGGCAAGCGACCGGGGTCACTCGCTCGATCCGTTCGCGATGGCCGCCGCCCTGGACTTCCGCCACCACGGCATCGATGGGCGGCTGGGTGACTGGACCAGCGACTTGGTCGCGGAATTCCTGCTGTCGTACGTGCCGCGGACGCTGTCGATCAGTGCGCGGGACGCGGCCGGGCTGCCGGAAACCCTGCGCCTGCTCCTCGACTACCTGCGCGCGACCGGGCTGGCCGATCCCACCGGCGATCCGCTGACCGACCTCGAGGCCGCCATCACGAAGGCCGCCGCCGAGTTCCCTGCGGCCATGACCGACGAACGCAACTTCGGTCCGGCCAAATTCTGGGTGATGACCGCCATCGGTCACGGTGTCGATCCCACCGACGGCGCCGCCATGGGGAGGTTCCTCGACGACGCCGACGCGGGCCGAATCGACTATGACGATGCAGTTCTCACCCACATCGCCACTCGCCACGCCCGCGAGAGCCTGGACCGGCCCGACCGTGCGATGCCCCAGCTTCCCGTATCGCTTCCGGCCGAAGACGAACTCGCTGCGGCCGCCGAGCACACCCGGGTAGTCGGTCGGTTACGTGCGCTGACCGACTGGGTTGGCGACGGTCGAGCGCTCACCGCGACCGGCAACGTCAAACTCGCCGACGCCCGCGAACTGGCGACCCTGCTGAACTCCGGCGACACCTTCGACCCTCGGATCGGCGAGCAGGTCTTTCGCACCAAGAGCAGCACCGAACTGGTCGGCCTCACTCGCCTGATCGAGCTGGCCAAGACGCTCCGCCTCGTCCGGGTGGTCAAGAACAGGTTGGTACGCGTGGCCAAGAACGCGCCACTGCTGCGCGACGGGCTCGCGCTGTGGACAGCCGCGTTCGACGCGCTGCCCACCCCGGACATCCTCATAGCACCGAACTCGTGGTCGCCCGACCACACCCGGATGCTCGACAGCGTCCTCGACCAGGTGCTGCCCGACGTGCTCAACACCGTATACGGGCTGCCCGAGCCGATGCCGGTGATCCGGCTGGCCGAAAGCGTCTGGTCGGCCTGCACCCACATGTTCTACCTCGACGCACTCGGTCCCGAGGCCACCCTGCGATGGCGCAAAGGAATAGGCGCGGATCTGCGGCGACTGCTCGGCCAACTGGTCGAGTTCGGCGCGGCCGAGCTGACCGTCGGCCGACCCGATCCGATGTTCCTTTCCGATCTGGACCCCGACCGGCAGCCTGACCCCGACGACCCCGCGTCACTGCCGCCCGACGTCCAGGACCGATTGCGCACCGCGCTGGCCCCCGACGCCGAACACGTCGAGCTGATTTCGCTCACGCCGCTGGCGACCCGGGCGGTGCGCGCCCGCATGCTCCGCGAAGGCCGTCACGCCCCGCTGGTAGGCGAACTGACCCATGCCGAACCCGCCCAACTGCTGGGCACGATCGCCGAGCACTACAGCGCCGAAGCGGCCGAAGCGGAAATCGGTCGGTGGCTGACCGCGCACGGCGGCCTGGAACACGGACTGCCCCGGCTGCTGGACGGAGTGCGCGACTGCCCTTTCCGCACCCGCGCGGGCGCAATGCTCGACGTGCTGACCCAAACTCTTCCCGACCGATCCGCCTTCCTGCACCGGTTACGCGCGGACACGCAACTCGGCCCGATCGCGACGCTGATGCTGATCGACAGCGGCGAGATCAGCCTCGGCGAGCTCGACCCGGAGGAAGGACTGCGCACGATGGCCGAGCAGTTCATCACCCTGCTCGAGGTCGGCGGCGCCGACGCCGTGACCGGCGCCCTCGCCGAGCTCCCAGCGGACCAGGTGCGCGACATGGTGGCGGCGATGCTCGACTCCGGCCATCCCGACCGCATCGGCCTCGACGAACTGCATACCCTGGCCGACGCCCAGCTCACCGACCGACGGCCCGGTCATGCCGCGGTGCATCCGCTGGCACGGGCACCTCGATCCAGCCGTCGGCACAGCAAACGAAAAGGACGCCGCCGCTGATCATCCCGCCGTTGGTCCGCGCCTCCCGTCGATCCGCCCAATGGTCTCGGCGCGCTGTCCCGGGCGTTCGGCCTCACGACAGGATTTCCGATCTGCGGCATCGCGGCCTCGGCCTGCCGGCCACAGCCGCGGCGGGCATAGAATCCAGCCACGTCAAAACCGACCGGCTCGAGAAGATGAGCGAATACGCCGCCGCCGGAATCCCCTGGTACTGGCTCGTCAGCGTGTCCGATACCGAAGTGACCTCCATCGAGACCTACGGCCTCGACCACAGCGTCGGTCACTACCGCCTCGCCCGAACTCTCAAGCCCGGCACCGGTTTCGCTGTCGACCTGCCCGTGCGAATCCAGATCGATTGGGAACAACTCACCGACCTGGTTCTCTGATCGGGGCCATCGGACACTGATCACACCGCAGGCCGAGTACGGATCTACAGCACCGAAAACTCCGGTACGTCGCGCCAGGTTTTGGTACCGATCGGTTTGATTTGTGCTAGCGATAGCCGAGTTACCGATCTGAGTGTGTGTCCCCGATTCACGGAGGCGCCGGAGCGGAAGCGTCGGCGCTCCATCCCGAATGAGAGGCGTGCGCATGCAGTTCAGGAAAATTTGCCGCGATGTCGATGCTGACCATCGCCGCCACCGTCGTCACGGCCGCCACCGCCCATGGTGAGGCGGAACGGCCGCTGGTGGTGGGCGGTCAGGATCACGGGCTGGCCTACACCTCGACGCTGTCCGATGACCACCAGGGCGTGGTCACGCATTTGAGCGCGGGCAAATTCGAGATGTCGGCGGACGAGTCCCTGGTGACGGTCTCGGCTCCGGACGGCACGGTGGTCGAGCAGATTCCGACCGATTACGAGCTCGGCGGCTACCCGGTGCGACTGCGCGCCGAGGTGGGTGAGGACGGCAGCACCCTCACCGTCTGGCCGACCGACAGCCGCGGCCCGGTCAGCGAGACCACCTACAACGACGGTGTGCGTGAGATCGCCCAGACCCAACTCAAGGACATCGGCGTCATCGGCTGCATCGCCGGTGGCGCGGTCGGCGCCGGCCTCTTCGGAGTCGTCGGCACGGTGATCGGACTGGTCGCCGGTGCCGTCATCGGTTGTGTCGTGGGCTTCTTCGTGATCTGACGCGCACCCGGTGCTGCGGCGCCGCTGCGTGTCGATCGAGGCCACCGCGGATCACCGCGGTGGCCTCGCTGCGCCGCCGACGCCGAACACGCTGAACCACCGGTGGTGTCGTGGCACGGGATCACACCGGATCGGTGCGGGTTCAGGTGGTTATCGCAGCGCTTCGTCGAGTGCTTCCGATTCCGGCGCCCTCAGGCGTCCGGGTTCGATCAGCTCCGGGTCCGGTCAGCTCCGGTGGGCAAGGCCATGGATCAGCATTTTCAGGTTGGCCGCTATGGTGCGGCGCAGTTCGGTGATCCGCGAGTATTGATGGGTGGACTCGGAGTAAGCGAACTCGATGTTCAGCCGGCCCTGGAAGGTGTAGACGAAATAGCTGATCTCCGGCAGGGAGTCGCCGGTGACGAACCCGCGAAAGTCCACTACTCGCATGCCTTTCGGGAAGTCCAGTGCCGGAACCACTCCCCAGTTGGTGATGATGTTCGCCGCGTAGTCGCGCGCGCCGTTCTCGGGGATCCGGGAGGCGGCCAGCATGGTTGTCAACGCCGTCCCGCTGTCGATGCTGTGCACGATCTGGGCCTTCACCTCTTTGGCGAAGATATGGAGATCGGTGTCGGGTCCGCAGCGGGTGACGGTGGGCGCGCATCCGAGGCCGTTGGTGGTGTCGGAGGGGTGTGTGGGCGGCTGCAGGTGCGGACGCAAGTCGACGGCATGCCCGATGACCATCGGTAGCTCGTCTGCGGTTGCGGCGCCGGATGTTTCACCGATCACGGCTCGTTCGGCCCGGATGATCGCCGCGCTGAGCAGTGCGTACAGCGTCGTTCCCTGCGCCCTCGCGTGGTGCAGCAGTGTGGTGGTGTCGGTGTCGGACAGCGCGATCCGTTGGTCGGGCGCCACGCGCAGACCCGGTCGGCCGTGCGTTTCCGACGGCGCGAAGCTGTACAGGCCGGTCAGATCGGGCATGGCCGGCTCGGGGACAGCGATGCCGCGTTCGGCGAGCAGGTCCTCCAGGCTGCGTGGGAAGGCGGGCACGGGAGTGGGGATCGCGGTGGTCGCGCCGAGAGTCGCTGCCGTCCGCCAGAGTTCGGTCAGGAGTTCGAATCCCATGTGGGCGTCATTGATGGCGTGGGATACGTGCAGCGCGACGGCTGTGGTCGTGTGGTCGCGCACGATCTCCAGTTTCGCCAGGAGTACTGCGGGGTCGATGCGCCGAGACCGGTGGCGAGCCAGTCGGACACGCTGGCGTGCACTGTCTCGGTGGCGTCGTTGCCGTGGTCGGGAATGCGGAGATGACAGTCGCCGTCGATGAATTCGACTCTTCCGCTCAGCATCGGATATCGGCGGCAGGTGAGTGCGAAGGCCCGCCGCAGCAGGTCGGCATCGACCTCGCCGGTGCAGATCGCCACATACGATACGGTGAGTTTGGTCGGCACGAAACTGCGGTCGATGGTGCCCAGCCGAAATCTCATGCTCTTCTCCTTCGGGTTGTGATGCATGGCTTCGCCTGTACGGCAAAGAATTTCGAACGAGATCGGTGTTCGTGAACGGTGCGGGCTCAGGGCACCAGAATGGACTGGCCCGCGGGAACGGCCCGGACGGTCACCGGCAGTGCGCTCAGCGGTGCACCGTTGACGATCGCGTGCACCTCGGGGCAGTGCACCGATACCACCGCGGCCCGGTAATAGGCGACGGCGCGATGAGAGATCGCCCGTCCGGCGGCCAGCATGGTGAGCAGGCAGGTCGCCTCCATACGATTCACGGCCCCGATCACGGTGACGTCGAGCAGACCGTCGTCGAGCCGCGCGTCCGGGCAGATCAACTTGCCTCCGCAGACACGGGTATTGCCGACCGCCACCATCAGCGCTTCCGTTTCGATTACTGTCGGCGCGGAAAGGTTTCCGCCGCAAGACAATTCGATGCGGAATGGACGAGCGGTACCGCTGGCGAGCTCGATCAGCGAGGTATGGCGGGAGGGGAACCAGCTCCGATTCGTGCGGTCGGCGATCCGGGTATCGGTGCCGGCATACAAGACCGTGGCGAACCAGGTACGGCCCGTGGCGACTCGTGATCCCGGTGCGGTGTCCACAACGCCCACGTCGATCTCGCGGCGGTTCCCCGCCAGGACGACATCGGCGGCCGCCTGCGGGTCGCCCAACGGGATGCCGAGTTCGGCGGCGAGGTCGTCACGCTGTCCGGTCGGCAGTATGCCGAGCGGCACCCCGGTGGCTGATATCGCTTGCAGCACCAGCGATATCAGCTCGTCGCCGCCCGCGCAGACGATGGCGTCCGGGCGGTCGGGCCTGCTCAGGCGTCGGCGCACCAGTTCGATCGTCGTCTCGGGGGTGGTGCCGCGCAGCCGCCGCACCCGGACACCGCGGGCGGCGAGGTGGTGCGCTGCCGTGACCGCTGTACGCAGCCCTCGCCCCCCGGCCGTGCACGGATTCCCGATCACGTCAACGGATTCGATGCCGGTGACGGCGGGAATGGGGACGGAGGCGAGAGTCATGGCGTGTTGCTCCGATCGGACCGTGGAACGTGGTGTCGCGTTCGATCCTGTGCGAGCTGCTCGAGCAATCGTTGAGCCACGAATGAACGACCCGTCCGACCTGGCGTAATGGCCTGGGCCGTCCCGGGTTCGGGTCACACCCGGTCGGGCCTGCCCGCAGTGGCGGTTCGGGTGGAGCACACGACGTCGATTCTTTTCGACGGCTGGGGTTCTCGCCCGCTTCGCGCGGTCAACTCGTCGATCTGCGCGCGCACCCGATGAGACTCCTCGATGCGCCCCTGTCCGGCCAGCGCGCTCGCCCGACAACGCAGCGCCTGTTCACGCCGAAACGGGTCCGCCGCCTCGGTGAGGACCGAGACGGCTTCGGCCGCAGCCGATTCGGCGATATCGAGGCGTCCGCAGTACAGGCTGATCTCCGCCAGCCGATACAGGGCCCACCCCAGCAGGAGCCGGCGCCCATGTGCACGGGCCGCTCGCACCGCATCCTCACACATCGACACCGCCCGCTCGGGGTCGTCGTCGCGCATCAGGACGACCCGGGCCAGCTGACAACGCGCCAGCGAGTCGAAGGCCGCGCCACCGAGCCGTGCCGCCAATCGCACGGCTCGCTCGGCGACCTCGGTGGCATGATCCCATTGCGCGGCGTCGCCGTACCGATCGGCGAGGGTCGCGCATGCCCAGCCCTCCCACGCCGGGTCGTCCAGTTCGTGGAAGATCTCGACTGCCGCGGCCATGTGGGCGATCGCTTCGGGTTCGCGACCAAGGCTCAGCGCGGCGGCCCCCAGCACGTGTTCGACGAAGCCCAGTAGCAGACTGTTTCCGCTCGGGCGCAACGCCTTCCGTGCCGGTTCGAGCACGGCGACGGCCTCGTCTCCGCGGCTCAGATCCAATGCGAACACCAGCCCGAGCGTCGCACGGGCCCGCAGTTCCGTATCCCGGTCGTCATATCGTTGGGCAACCGACAGCAGTCGCCGCAGAGCGTCCGCCAACTGCCCGGATTGGGCCGAGGGATCAATGCACTCGCTGATCAGCATCGCCACGTCCACGCTCGACGACACCAATGCCGGATGGTCCGCGGCGATCTGGCGATGCAGGGCGATCAGCGTCGTGCGTTCGCCGTCCAGCCACGCGTGTGCGTCGGTCTCGGAGACGATGGCTTCGCCGGGATGCGTCGTCGCCCGGACATAGTCGAGTCGATGACCCGGATAGCGTTGGCGGACTATGTTTTTCGCCGTCGCCAGGTAGTAGTCCAGCAGCCGCGACAGCACTTGCTCCCGGTCGATGTCCGGGACGATCGTGTGGGCGAACAATCGCAGCAGGTCGTGGTAACTGTAGCGATCGGTTCCGACGGACTGCAGCAGTCCGAGATCGACCAGGGACTCGCAGACTTGCACTGCCGCAGCGATATCGACACCCAGGATCGAAGCCGCCGCCGTGACCGACAGGTCCGGCACCGCCGGGACCGCCAGCGCCACGAACGTTCGTGCGGTCACAGCGGGAAGATTCCGGTACCCGAAGTTGAAGCAGGCATCGACGGCGAGGTCGCCGCAACGCAGCTCCGAGAGGCGATGCCGTTCGTCGGCCAGCCGCTGCGCCACGGCGGCGATGCTCCAATGCGGGCGCGTCACCAGCCGGGCACCGATGATCCTGATCGCGAGCGGCAGCCGGCCGCAGGCGGCGATCACCGCGTCGGTGGCCTCGGGTTCGGCGGCCGTTCGCCGCGCACCGATGATCCGTCCCAGCAAGTTTCGCGCTTCGGCGGCGGACAGGACGCCGAGTCGGTGGTACGCGGCGTCCGGTAGCGGCAGCACCGCTCGGCTGGTGACCAGGACCGCGCAGCCGGGCCCGCTCGGCAGCAAAGGTCTCACCTGATCCAGGGTGCCCGCATTGTCGAGCACCATCAGCATGCGCCGGTCGGCGAGCAGGCTGCGCAGCAGTGCCGCCCGCTCGGGCTCGGTGGGTGGAATGTCGCTGTCCGCCACCGCCAATGCCCGCAGGAGAGCGCCCAGGACTCCGACCGGCTCGGCAGGTCGCTCATCCACGCCGTGCAGATCTGCGTAGAGCTGACCGTCCGGGAAACGGTCCCTGATCTCGAGCGCGACATGAGTGGCCAGCGTCGTCTTGCCGACACCGCCCATACCGGTGATCACCACGACGGGCGGGGTGAGCTCGGCAGGCGTCAACGCCTCACTCAGTTCTCGCACCAATGCCTCGCGGCCGGTGAAATCGGCGATACCCCTGGGCAATTGAGCCGGTCGGACACCCTCGCGGCGGCCGACGCTGTACACGGGACGCGCCACGGGCGATGGCAGATCGTCCTCGAGGATGCGCCGGTGCAGTTCGGCCCGCTCCGGGCCGGGGTCGATGCCGAGCTCGTCGACCAGCAGGCGGCGGGTGTCGGCATAGACCGCCAGTGCCTCGCCACGCCGCCCGCAGCGATACAGCGCCGTCATCCGCAAGCCCCGCAAGCGCTCCCGCAAGGGGAACTCGTCACTGGCCGCGGACAGTTCGTCTATCACCTGTTCATGACGACCCAGTCGCAGGTCGACATCGAGCCGCGACTCCAGTAGCGCCGCTCGCAGTTCCGACAAGCGCCGCCGCTGATCCGCCGCCAGCGGACCCGGCACGCCGGCCAGCACTTCCCCTTGCCACAACGACAACGCTTCGGCGAGCAGCTTCCGGGCCTGCTCGAAATCCCCTGCGGCCCTGGCATCCTCGGCAGCGGTGGCGAGGGAGTGCGCCTGGAAGGCATCGATCGAGTCGCGCGGAACCCGCAACTCGTATCCGTCGCCGACCGAGACGAGCACCGAAGCCGCACCACGCTGAATACGCTCCGGTTCAACAAGTTTCCGCAACAGCAGCGCATGCGACCGCAGCGAGCCGACCGCGTTGCCGGGCAGCTCTTCCCCCCACACCGCATCCACCAGCTGTGCCGCGGTCAACGGTCTCCCGCCCGCGAACAACAACGCGGCGAGCACAGCCTGGGTTCGCATACGCCCCGACGCCAACGTCAGGCCACCGCGCCGAACCGTGACACGGCCCAGCACCTTGAAACTCAATTCAGCGACATCCATCGGCTTCTCTCAGCGGAACATGGGATCACCCGATCTTATGTGCTCGATTTCAACCCGATCCCAGCCGACCCGCACGCTCGGCGACGACATGGACGATGGCATCCACTCCCGGCCGGTACCGGGAATCCGGCCGGTGACGACATGACGACCGGCGTCGCCGCTACCAGCAGGACCAGCGGCCGCTTGACCCACCCCCACGGTTCGTGCAGGGCGGCCGGCGGTGGGGGGTCGAATTCGTCATGGACGGACCATGAGAATCACCCATCAACGGCGAATGCCCCGCGATGAACAGCCGATCAACAACACCACGCGCTCATGGCTGCGATCTCCGTTCACTCTGTACCGAGTACATCGGTGCCGCATGTGTAGCGTCCCCGAGCATCCTGTCGGTGATGGTCCCGAGCTCGCCGGTCGCTGGGTTGAACGCTTTCCCGTTGCCTTGCGGCAGGACCAGTTCACCCTTGTCGTTGTATGCCGAACCGATCACCTGCTGGGTGTCGACGGTGCCGTCCGGGTTCGGCTGCGAGAGCTCGCCGTCTCATCTGGTTCAGGCTCTCCGGCGGATTCGGTCTTCCGTGGCTACTGCGGTGCCGTGAAGATCAGGATCTTCCTGCGGGCGATTTGCCTCGGGTGCGTGGCGTGCGACGGTCGCGAAGTCGTTGTCGTCGCGCAGCACAGTCAACCCGTGGTGTGCGGCAGTCGCGGCGATGATGAGATCGATCGCTGAGGCGATGCGATGTTCGCCTGCCCGCGACATCCGATACTGCGTCGCCGCAACCCATCGATCGGCGTGCTCGGGAACTGTGACATCGGGATACAGGTCGGAGCAGATCATCGACGACATTGTCGGCAGATCATCGGCGTGCATGTCGGCAGATCATCGGCGTGATTGTCGGCAGATTGTCGTCGAATCAGTTGGTCTTCACCGACGCCGGTCTTGCTGCACATCTGCTGACCGGCATCACCAACGACGCCGTGATCGGCAGCCTCGTCGAAACCTTCGTCCTGGGCGAACTCACCCGTCAACTCACCTGGAGCCACACCATGGCCCAATTGCACCACTACCGCGACCGCGACGGCTACGAGGTCGACGCCATCCTCGAGGACAACGCCGGGCGCATCATCGGCATCGAAGTCAAAGCCGCCGAAACCGTGCGCACCGACGACTTCCGCGCCCTCCGTATCCTGCAACGCCGCCTCGGCGATCGCTTCCACGCAGGCTACGTCCTCTACTGCGGCGACCAGCAACTCCCATTCGGCGACCGACTGGCATGCCTTCCCATCAGCACACTGTGGAGCACGCCCGCACCGTAACCAGAGCTCCGCCAAGGGAACCTGATGCCCTGCGATTTCGCGTATTCCAGTGCCCATGAACACGAGCCCCCGGCTCGTGGACCGGGTTTACGTGTTGAAGTCCCGCCTCGCGCACCACTTGAACACGCACTTGTGCCACCCGTGGCACGGGAGCGGGTTCGGGATGTCCTGCCGAAACCGGGCGGAGTTGATTCGTTTCAGACCCGTGCGAGCCTCGGAGACCGCGCGGCCGGCACTCTCAAACGGATCGGTCTCGGATATCGGGTGAGGTCACGATGGATGCCGGAGCCAGCCGCGCCAGTTCGACTCGTGAGCGAACTTGGAGCTTGCGAAAGATCTGTCGCAGATGGAATCCGACGGTGTGCGGGGATATGAAGAGTTCACGGGCGACTTTCCGATTGGTCAGGCCCGCGGCCACAAGCCTGGCCACCTTCTCCTCGGTGTCGGTCAGGCTGGCCCATCCGGTCGACGGACGCGACATATGGCTCCAATGTCGGCGGCGAACACCGAGATCGCGCAGGCGACCGCGGATCCGCGCGGCGTCCCAATCCGCGCCCATGGCCTCGTATGCCGCCATTGCCGCCCCGAATGCCGATATCGCGGCATCTCTGTCGTCGATGCTCAGCACACCGGTGTCCTCGGCCGCCGAAGCCGCGACCCAAGGCTCGTCATACAGGGCAGCAACGGTTTTGGCGGCCGCGGCATCGTGTTCCACCAGCGCCCGGCAATGCGCGACGATCGTGCGGAGGCAAGCTTGACCCGGGTTGGCCTCACTCAACTCCACGGCGGCGTCCAGTACCTCCCCGGCCAGCGCCGCTCGGCCGGTCCGCAGCGCCAGCCGCACGCACCATGCCGCGGAGACGGGATCCGCGATCAGCAGCTGGTCGGCACCGCCCGCGTCGAGCAGCATCTCGAGCGCGATCTCTGGTTCGCCGGAGGCGGCCCGTACCTGCGCGGAGACCAGGCAGCGTAGCGACCACAGCGGATGCAGCTCGTCGTCGGGCAGCGACTCGTCCAACGTACGCACGCACTCGGCAGCGGCGACCAGCTCACCACGGCGAAGTGCGGTCAAGGCCAGTAGTGCGTGCAACACCGGAACCGGCAACAGCATCCGGGATCGGCTGCACGACTCGAGTGCTTCGATCGCGTCGGCCTCCGCACCGGTCAAGTCGCCCTTGGAGAGTCGCAACCAACCACGAAGGGACAACAGAACCGGCGTGAGCACCTTGCTCTTGGCGGCTCCTACGATCGCCGCGACAGAGCCGATCACGACCTCGGCGGCAGCGTGGCGCTGCACGCGCATCAGCATCCATGCCTGCTGCCAGAGCGGATAGGAGGACAGGGCATAACCGCTGTCTCGCGCGTACAGGGCGGCCGACTGGTCGATGGCGCACAGGGCGTCATCGAGTCGTCCTCGCCGCCACGCGGAGCTCGCACGCAATGACAGCGCCGCCATGGTCATGTCAGCGGGCCGGTGTGCGGAACCGTCCAGAATCGTCTCGGCTGTCTCCTCGGCCTCCTCGACGCGCGACAACGCACAGACCGCCAGCCGCACCAGCTCGATGCGCGGCGAAAGGCGTTGCCGCACATCGACGGTCGAGATCTCACGCGATGCGACCAGGTCGAGGGCTTTGCGCGTCTCGCCACGCAGCACCATCACCGTCGCCAGACCGGCCCGCGCCCGATCGACGGCGAAACCGGGCCGGTCGTCGGCCGAATCCATAATGTGCTCGGCGATCTCGGCGGAGCGATCCAGTCGCCCGGAACGCAGCAGTCCGGTCATCGCCGTCCCCGCCAAGGTGAGATGCGCGCTACTGTGCCGGGGTGTGATCTGCATGCCCCGCAGCGCGAGCGCGGCAGCCGTTTCGGGTGCCGCGGTCAGCAATCGGCAGGCAGTGCGCGCGATGGTTCCGACGACCGCGGCGTCGTCGGGACGCGCGCAGTAAAGCAGGTGCACCGCCGATGCTTCGGTGTGCGCGCCTTGACGATCCACCAGCATCGTCGCGGCCTGGCGGTGCAGTAACGACACCAGCGGGGCGGGCACGGTGGCGAGCACGGCCTGCCACAGAACCGCGCGCCGGAACCTGAAATCCTCGACTTCGTCGGCGACGAGGCCCGCGGCCATGGCTTCCGACAGTGGACCCAGCAGATCCGCGGGCGCGCATCCGAGCATGTCGGACAGGTCGCGCGCCGAGAAGGTTCTGCCCAGGATCGCAGCCACCTGTACGGTCTGCCTGCTGACCGCGGACAGCCCCGCGAGCCGGTCCGAAACCAACCGGAGGAAGCGGCGGGGCACCCACAGCGCCTCACCCGGCGCGGGCACCACCGAATCGTCGGCACACCCGTAGCCCCGTAGTCGCGCGACACCGTTGTCGATGTGGACCGCGGCGTCCGCCGCGAGCCCCTCGGCCAATTCGACCACTGCCCCCGCCGAGGCATCGAGACATCCGCAGAGCGAGACCAGTGCCGTATCCGGTTCGGCCGCAAGCACATCGCCGACGATCTCGGCGATCACCGGTTCCGGGAGCACGCCCAACGGCGGCAGCCATTCGGCTCGTTCATCGTGGCCGATCAGCTCGAGCAGCCGATTGTGTGGCGCGACAAGTTCGTTCGACGGCACGGTGAGCATCCACACCAGCGGAACCCCCGCGAACCTGCTCACCAATCCTGCGATCAGCGCCATGGTCTGCGGTTCGACCCACTGCAGATCGTCGACGGCGACCAGTACCGGGCTGTGCCGCAGCAAGTCGTTGATGCGAGATTCCAGCCGTGCCGCGGGCGTGGCAGTCGAGGTGGGTCTCGACCGATCGCAGACGCCGTCGATCACGGCGTAGCCCCGCTGTTCCGCATGCCGGGTCGCCTCGTGCAGGAGTCGGCTCTTGCCGCTGCGCGCCGGAGATTCCAGCAGCAGTATCCGGCAGCGCCGACTGGCCGCCGCCGTGTCGAGACTCCTGTCTATGCGGTCGAGGTGTTCGGTACGGCCCCGCAGCGGGCGCCCTGATGTCGCATTCCGTCCGACCTTCTCCACCACGACCTCTTGTCCTGACCACATTCGAACACCTCCACACCCACACCCCACACCTCAGCATCGGCGATCCGACTGTGAGAAGGCCAAGAGCGTCTTGTGCGGTGCCCCTCAGAATTTCCGCGCATCATCGGAATCATCGGCGTTCGCCGATAGTGCGCGGCCGATCACGGACACCTGCTCGCCAACGCGGTCAGAGCCGCCGTCCACAGCTCTCCCAGCTCGCGGATCTCCTCCGGTCGCAGCAGCGTGCCGGGAAAGCCGAAATCGCCGATCATGCGGCCGTCGATGACGACCACGGTGATGTCCAGTGCCGCCGCGGCGGGCAGGCGTGGATCCGGCATCGATTCGTACAAGCCCTCGACAATCGGCGTCCACGCGCCGGCGGTGTCCGCGCCCGTCTGGACTTGCCCCAGATAGTTGAAGCAGATGCGGCCCGGCATGGGGCCCGGCAACCGTTGTGCCGCATCGCTGTTCAGGTACCGCAGCAGGCCGTAGCCGATGCCTTTTTCCGGGATAGTGCGCACCGTATCCCGCACGGCCGCGACGACTGTCTCCAATTCGGGACCGCCGACCGCCGTAGCGCCGAGATCCAGCCCGGACAGGTCGATCCGCAGGGGGTACATCGAGTTGAACCAGCCGACCGTCTGCGAGAGGTCCGCACCCGCGAGGTCTTCGCGCCCGTGGCCGATCAGACGCAGCAGCACCGAGGACACCGCACCGCCACGGCCGTGCTGCCACTGCGCCACCGCCACCCCCAGGGCCGCCATCAGGACCTCGTCGACCTGGGCATGCAGGGCGTGCGGGACCGGGCCGAGAATCGCGGAGGTGGTATCCGGATCGAGCCCGGCCTGGATGCGTTCGATCGTGGACGTGACATCGACCGTGGGATCGAGCGCACGGACGCCGGGCAGGCAATCCGCGCCGTCGATCATCGACCGCCACAGTTCGAGTTCCGGCGTGCGGGCCACGGCCTCCTCGTGCAGCGTGTGCATCCAGGTTCGCATGGATGTGCCGGTCGGTTCGAGCGCGGCCGGTTGCCCGGCCGTCACGCGCTGCCATGCGGTGGCCAGATCCTCCACCACGATGCGTGAGGACACCCCGTCGAAGACCAGGTGATGGACGACCAGCAATAACCTGCCCGCACAATCGGGCCCCCGGTCCAGCCAGATCGCGCGCAATACGGTCCCCGATCGCGGGTCCAGCTCGCTCACCGCGGCCTCCCAGACGTCCGCGGGGATGCCGGTATCGCTGTCCACCGGCACCCGGCGCAGCAACGCGGGCACATCGATCGATCCGGCCGCCCGGGCGACCAACCGCCATTCGGCGTCACCGCCGATCTCGGTGCGGCACAACCGGGCTCGGAGCAGGGCGTGCCGGTCGACGACCGCGGCGAGCGTGGATACCAGTTGCTCGCGGGTGATCTGTTCGGGCAATCGGATCAGCATCGAGAGGTGGAAGCGGTCGACGGCCCCGCCGAGTCCCATGAGCCACTGGGCAACCGGCGGCAACACCATTTCGCCGATATCGCCACCCGGAATCTCCGCCGGCGACGACACCTCGATCCCGGTCGCCGCGCGAAGCGCGAGCCGTGCGACGGTGCGGTGGTCGAGTACATCACGGGGAGTCAGTGCGATGCCGCCGCTCCGGGCCCGCGCCACCACCCGCGCCGAGAGGATGCTGTCCCCGCCGAGAGCGAAGAAGTCGTCGTCCAGCCCGACTCGTTCCGCTCCGAGAACCTCGGCGAAGATCCGGCACAGCGACTCCTCGACCGCGTCGGTCGGCGCCCGGTAGTCGGCCAGTTCCACCGCCGACGCGGGCAGGGCCGCCCGGTCGAGTTTGCCCGAGGCGTTCAGCGGCCACTCGTCGAGGACCATCACCAGTGACGGCATCATGTATCCGGGCAACCTGGTGGCCGCGAACTCGCGGACGTTCTCGGCCAGTGCCCCCGCCATGGGACGATTGGCGGTCGCGGCCGTGTCGCACCATTCGGGAGCGTAACCCCCGACGATCCGACGATCGCCGGATCCGTTCTCCGCGGCGAAAACGGCCTCCATGTGCCCCGATCGCATCGACCAGGTGACGGTCGCCGAATATCCGCGGTCGGCCGCCAGCGAATACAGATCGTCGGGCAGCAGCCCGCCGCTGGGGCGTCGTCCGTCGGCGAGCCGGTATTCGGGGTTCCCGCATCGATCCGCCCGGGCGGCACCCGCGCCGGCGCTCGCCGTCACGGCACGAACCTCGCCGATCAACCCTTCGTGTGGGATGTCGAGCACCCGAACGCATTCCACCCCTCGTCCCAGCAGCGTGCGGATATCGTCCGCACAGCGGTATTCGACGAGCAGGGAATCCCCCACGGTCACCGCATTTTCCGGATTCCGATGCAGAACAACGTCGTATCGATAGCGGGTCAGTTCGTTGATCGAGATCCCGCGCTTGAGCAGGATCTCGTGCCGGACCGGCTCGGACTGCTCGTCCGCGATCCGCAGGAAGAACTCCGGCGCCAGCAGGAGTTCGTGTTGATCGGCCGGTCCCTGCCGGACCCGTCCTCGTGACGCGCCGATGTCCGAGTCGGTCGCCCTGGCCAGCCGCACCCCGGTCTCGAGTTCGTCGAGGTACCCCAGATGGCGGACGTCACCGATGAACACCGCGCCCCCCGGCGCGACGACACGCAGCGCTCCGGCGATCACACGCCGCAGGTATCCCGCGCTCGGAAAGTACTGCACCACGGAATTGAGCACGACGGTGTCGAAATAGCCATCGGGATAACCGCTGAAGTCGTCGGCACCACGCACGGACAGCGAGACGTCCCGGACCCATTCCCCGCCTTGTCGGTTCAGCTGCCTCCGCAGTCGCTCGATGGTGGCCGCGGAGAGATCCGAGCCCCGGTACTCCACGCATCCGGGTGCGAGTCGCGACAGGATCAGACCGGAGCCGACGCCGATCTCCAGCACCCGCCGCGGGCCCAGTGCACGGATTCGATCCACCGTCGTGTCGCGCCACTCCCGCATGTGGTCGAGGGGGATCGGCTGCCCGGTGTAGGTGCTGATCCAACCGGCGAAATCATCGCCGAATCCGATCTCCTCGATATTCGCATCCTGCTGCGGCGCAGCCGAATACAGCTCGTCGTACACCGCCCGCCACTGCCCGACCGCGGACTGCTCACAGGCCGGCCCGAAATCGTCGGCCGCCAGCACATACCCGATCAGACGGGGATCCTTCGTGCGATCATCGTGCTGAACCACCACCACGGCGCGCTCGACCGCCTCGTGCGCCAGCAACGCGGCCTCCACCTCGCCGGGTTCGATCCGCACACCGTGCACCTTCACCTGGAAGTCCGTGCGGCCCAGATACTCCAGCGCCCCGTCCGCGTTCCAGCGCACCAGATCCCCGGTGCGGTACATCCGCCCGCCGGCCTCGAAGGGGCAGGCCACGAATCGGTCCGCGGTCAGGCCCGCCCGTCCGGCGTATCCGCGCGCCAATTGGACTCCGGCGACATAGAGTTCGCCGGGGGTGCCCACCGGCACCGCGCGCAGCCACGCGTCGAGGACATACACCCGGGTACCGGTGACCGGCTTGCCGATCGGCACCGACACCAGGTCCGCGGCCGCGGCTCGGTGCGCGGTCACGTCGATGGCCGTCTCGGTCGGTCCGTACAGGTTGTGCACCTCGATCCCGGCCGCCCGGACCCCGGCGGCCAGCCCGGCGGGCAGCGACTCGCCGGACGAGAGGATCCGCTGCAAGCTCGAGCAGGCCGACATGTCGGTTTCCGCGGCGAACATCGACAGCACCGAAGGCACGAAATGCGCGGTCGTCACCTGCTCTTCGGCGATCAGCGTGCTGAGGTAGCCGGTCTCGGTGTGCCGATCGGGAGCCGCGATCACCATCCGCGCCCCGGACAGCATCGGCCACAACAGTTCCCAGACCGACACATCGAAGGTGGTGGGTGTCTTGTGCAGCACCACGTCATGCGGACCGAGTTCGTAGGCCGACTGCATCCACGCCAAGTGAGCGGTGATCGCCGCATGGTCGACCATCACCCCCTTGGGCCGCCCCGTCGAGCCCGAGGTGAACAGGACATATGCGAGATGTTCCGGCCGCAGCGGGCGGATCCGGTCCGCGTCGCCGACCGGGTCGCCGCTGAACATCGACAGCTCGAGCCGATCCGTGTGCACGACCTTCGCGCCAGCCGCCGATGCCTGCGAACCGCCGCCGCTGATCGACAGAATGCAGTGCGGCCCAGCCGTCTCGGCCATGTGTGTGAGCCGGTCGGCCGGATGCCCGCAGTCCATCGGCAGGTACGCGCCGCCGGCGATCAGCACGGCGTAGGTGGCGATCAGCATGTCGATCGAACGGGGTATCGCGACCGCGACCACGGTTTCGGGGCCCACTCCCGAGGCGATGAGGTACCGGGCCAGCCGATTGACCCGTCCGGCGAAGTCCCGGTAGGTCCAGGATTCGCCCGCCCAACGGACCATCACCGCGTCCGGGGAGGTGCGCACGCGTTCGGCGAAAAGCGTTGCGAGCGTATCCATCCCGTATGCGGTATCGAGTTCGCCCCCGTCACCCCACCGCAATATCCGCGTCGATTCGATGTCGTCGATCGATCCGATCCGCCCGAGGGGGGTATCTCCCGGCACGGTGAGGAATTCGCCGAGATAGTTCAGGAATCGTCCGAGAAGTTCCTCGACCTCGCCGGGGGAATGGCACGCGGTGTTTCCGATCAGATTGATCGAGATCGGCGAGTTCACTCCGGTCCGGTAGATGTCGTAGTGCAGCACTTCGGTATTGCCCGAGGTGAGGACGCGATGCTTGCCGACGGTCGAGCCCAGGCTGATCGTGGTGTCGAAGAACAGGAAGTTGACCGTCGGGCCGAACGCCCGGCGTCCTTCCCCCGCCACCCCCGCGTCGCGGCGCATGTCCTCGTACCGGTAACGCGAATGCGTGAGTGCCGTGGCGACTTCGACGGCCGCGCTGCGCACCAGAACGTCGCGCGTCGCGGGGTATCCGCAGTCGAGCCCGATCGGGACCGCGTTGGACAGCATGCCGGCCGACATCTTCAGCTCGGTGGTCCTGCGACCGCTCACCGCCAGCGCGATGACGCCCCGTTCCTGCCCGGTCATCGCTGATTCGAAGCCGCACATCGCCGCGACCAGGACCCGGACGATGCTGGTCCCGGCGGCCGCGGCAATGCCGTCCAGCCGATCGCTCAGTTCAGCCGGAAGCCGGCCCGAGGCCACGTGCTCCGACGCCTCGCCGTCCTCCGAGCCTGCCGGGACGGCCGCGCCCAGACCGGCGATTCGCCCGTTCCAGAATCCACGGTCGGCGGCGTGGTCGCTGGAGATCAGATAGTCCCGTTCCAGCGCGACGAGTTCTCGCATCGACAGCCCGCCGTAGGGCGGGGGCTCCTGTCCCTGCGCCAGCGCGGAATACCGTGCGGCGATTCGGAGCGTGACCGCGAACCCGCCGTACCCGTCCAGCACCGCGTGATGCGATCGCACATACCAGAAGTGGTGGTCCGGCCCGACGGTGAGCAGGGCTTGGAAGGACAACGGATTGCCGTTCATGGCAAGAGGTTTCGTGTAGTCGGCGCGCATCCATCGATACGCGGCCGCCACCGGGTCCGGGGCGCCGGTCAGATCCACCGGCTGCAACGGCGGCCCGGCGGAGTCCGACAGCCATTGGTATGGAACCCCTTCGCGCACACCGAATCTGATCGTTCCCGCGCCACAGTCGCCGAACTCGCGGACACAGGCCTGTCCGAGCAGGGCGAAGTCGATCGGTCCGGTCAGTTCGACACAGTGGGCGACATTGCCGGCGGATCCGTCGACCGGATCCAGCGCCATCCATTGCTCCATTTGTGCTCGGGTGAGCTCGAATTCGTCTTCCCGGCACGGCTGTCGATCGATTTCCGTCATCGCATGCTCCTGGATTGGTGAGTCAGAGTTCGCCGGCGCCGTAGGCTCGGAACTGTGTGGCGAGGAACTCCAGCAGATCGGGCACGGCCGCGGTCAGTCCGTCGCATCGGCGGGCCAATTCCGCTGTCTCACAGGCTTCTCGAGCCAGGCGCTCCATGGCGATTCCGGTGCGCGCGATGTACAGCGGCTCGTGATCGAGTTCGAACGATGGCCCCGCCGTGCGGCCGGGCCGCCCGGAGGGGAGGCCGACGATCAACTCGCCGACCGGGCGCAGCACCGCGACCATGATGTCCAGCGCCCAGTTCATCAGGCGTGAGCGCCGCAGATTCCCGGTCGGGCTGGATCCGAAGTGCTGCACCATGAGCTGCGCCATCAGCTGGTACGACCGATTGAACACCCGCATGGCCTGCCGCGCGGGCAGGTGGGACACCAGGTCCCGGGCCGGGTGCGCGGCATCCAGTGTCGGGTTGCGCAGGACCGGATAGGCCGGATTCCACGGAACCCGGTCCGGCCGCCGATTGTTCGTGCGCTCACCGGCCAGGAGGTCCGCCACCCGCACGAAGGTGTCGAAGTGGGACTCCTCGGCGGGCATGGTGGAGGCGATCTTTCCGCCTTCACCGTGCTCGGTCACGAAATCGATGGCGAACACGGCGCTGGCGACATCGTCGACTTCCAGCTGATAGTCGGGGTGGACGGCGTTGATCGACTCCCGCACGAACAGGTGGTGCCCGCCGCCTCCCTGCCCACGCTCGGCGATCACAACTCCGGGCACCCGCTGTATTCCGTCCCGGATCGCGGCATACAGCTCGCTCAGCGAGCCGTACCGGTATGGATCGGGAGGCGTCGACGTGTCACCGGCGATCCCGGGCACCAGGTCGTGGGGTCGTTCCAGTTCGGCGAAGCGTTGTGCCGCGTCGAGTCCGAACGGAGCCAGGGAGAATTCCAGCGGCAGGCACAGCTGCGGACCCGGGCGGCCGAAGTCGATCGCGGGCACCCGGAACGGCAGACCGATCGCCATCCGGATGTTGTTGATCGCCAGGAAGTGCATCATCTCCTCCCTGGCCACGGTCATCAGCGCACCGCGGAATCCGTTGTCCAATGTTCGGGGGCCCGCGCCGCACGCCAGCCGTAGCTGTTCGGCACTCCAGACACCCTCTGCCACATACCGTTCCGCGGCGTCATGGGTCGGTATCGAGTAGGCGGCGTACAGATACTGGATCATCACGGCCAGCTCGACCGACAGCGCCTGGTCCAGGGCCGTGCACAGCTGCTCGCGAGTGGTGATCGTGCCCGTCGTGCACCGGCCCGGCACCTGCCCGGGCGGTGTCTGCCGCCGTGCTTCCTTCGACAGGAAATAGCGCAGCAGCAGCCGTAACTGGGGTGCGCCGATGTCGCGGGTGGATGGCATGAAGTAGGTCCGATCGCGGTGCGCCGGGTCGCAGACGTGCCATATCAGTCGCGCGTAGGGCTCGACCTTGAACTCGTCGGCCAGGCTGAACACCTCGGAATGCATGAACGAATACAGCAGCGCGTAGTAGGCGAGGACGTCGCGGTACAGCACCTTGAAGTCGACCTCGTCGTCCGCCAGTTCGTCCAGATACCAGTAGTCGGGCAGCACCCGCACCGAAATACTGCCCGCCGCAGGCCAATAGCCGAGTTCGTCGTCGTTGTCGTATGCGGCCGTGGCGTTCTCCGGGGCTGGCGATGCGGCGCCCGCCGGCAGCAACAGGATTCGGGTGGTTCCGGCACGCAGTCCGCGCACCGTCACGCGTGCGCGGCCGTCGCGGCCGGTTCCGATCGTCAGCTCCGAGGTGTACTCGGCGGAACCGGGCCCGCGCAGTCCCGCGATCGCGATATCGCCGGGCCGGGCGGCCGGCGCCTGGGCCGTCGCATCGAGCGGCAGCGCACGCGGGTTGAAGTACTGGAGGAGCCGAATGGATTCGACGGCCACGGGCTCACCTCGGACATAGGAGCGCAGCGAGATGCCGACGGCGAAATCCTCACCGGTACGGTGGTTGGGATGTTCGAGGAACAGACAGGCGTCATCGGACTGTACGACCGTTTCGGTCTCCTCCAGCAGTACTCGGCCCGACGCCGTGAGGCACAGCGGCGAGTCCGGGTTTCCGTGCCCGCCATCGAGCCGCGGCACCGTGAGCACTCCCGAAGTCAGGTGATATCGCTCGCCGAGGTAGGAATCGCGCGGGAACACGGCAACGAGATCACCACTCTCCGTTCGTAATTCGAGGTCACCGAGATCGACGAACGGACCGGGCCGCGGAGCCGCGCCGGCACCGGAGGACTCGGCCCGGTGCCGGGCCGGGATCGCGGTGATCAAATTGGCGACGACCGTGTTCTCGGCCACGCGCACACTCGCCACGTGCGGCCGCGCGTCCGCGCCGGCGGCGCGAATCGACTGCGCGGTCAGCAGCCGACCGGCAGGATAGGTTCGCAATTCGGTTGCCCGCCAAGGACCGATCGTTCCACGCAGCGCCCAGCGGTCCGGTTGATCGGCCGCCGCCGGCATCGCCATGTCGGTCAGGGCGAACTGGACCGTGATCCCGTCGGCGCCACCGGAGTCGATCAGTGTCCGTAGCGCGTTCAGCGCCGGGGAGACGTCGGCACGGTCGAGCCATCGCAGCCCTTCGGTTGCGCCGATCGCGAACTGGTAGACCACCGAGCGGGACAACCACGAAGCGAGCGGGTGGTCCCCGACGTCGCGGAGATGGGCGCGGTTCTGCCAGCGCGGCGGACAGCACCCGTTCACCTCACCGGTGACCAGATAGCCGACCTCATGGGAGCGTCCGAGCCTGCCGAGCGCGAGCTGACCGACCATCACCGTCGTCGTCCAGTTCGACGCCGGGTCCACGTCGTAGATCCGGGCGCGGTTGGCCGAGCCGGCGGTGTATTCGCAGTAATGCCCCCAGAAGTCGACCTGCCGGCCGACCAGCGGGTCGGCGGTATCGACGATCCCGGAAATCCGCTCGCAGGAAACGACTTTCGCGTCGATCCAGAAATGGCCGTTGCCACCGAAGTTCCAGCCCTTCACGGTGTGGAACGGGCCGTCCGGAGTCGCGGCACCGGACGCGTCGAATCGTCCACCCGCGGCTTCCAGGAATTCCGCGTAATCGGCGGCGGGCCGATCGAGCGGGAAATGACCGGTGCCGATCAGGGGACGGTTCTCGGCCATGTCGAGCAGACCGGACCGCGGCCCGGTCGGCAGCCGCGTCACCGCGACCCCGGCGAAATGCACTCTCGGCACGTTCAGCACACTCATCGCTCGTCCTCTCGGTCCTTCTCCGGTGCCGGTCTCGCCCTCAGGCGGCGTCCCAGACCGCCGCACTCAGCGTGGGAATCAGATTCGGGATGATGCGCGCCCCGGGCAGCGCGGCGCGGTACTCGCGGGCGAACTGCTCCTCGGTCAGCGGCAGGAGAGCCGAGCTCATCTCGAGCCACCGCGGGTGCAGCATCATGCGCAGGGAGTCGGCGGCGGCATCGGCGTCGCCGGAGACCTCGTAGACGATGCGGGCGGTGTCGAACGCATACGTGTCCGGCACTCCCGCTTCCTCGTCGTCGGGGCGGGTGACATCGACGATCACCAACCGCCCACCGGGAGCCACGAGTTCGCGCAGCCTCGACAGCACCACGTCGGCTGCGCCCATGTGGAACACCGCGTTCACCGACATCACCAGATCGAACCGGCCGTCCGTGGCGGGCGAGAGGTCCAATGCGCTCCGGCATTCGTAACGCACCGGCACACGCCCGGATTTCGCGGCGGCCAGATCGAGCATCCGCTGGGCGATATCCACGCCGACCACGTCGTCATAGTGCTCGGTGAGCATGACGCAGTTGTTGCCGCTGCCGCAGCCGGCGTCGAGAGCGCGCTTGCCGGGTGGGAGCTGTTCCAGGAGCCAGGAGCGAATCGGGCTCGTGGCCGCGTCCCGCACCAGTGTGAAGCGTTCGTACAGTTCGGCGAGATCGTCGAAGTACGGGATCGGCGCGGGCGGCGAGGCGGGGGAATCAGCGGTCATACCGCGAACGTACGTCCGCTTCCGGGCGTCGGCCGCGCTGTCGGTCCCGCGCCGCCAGAACCTACGCGAACACGCGGGGTGCCGGGCCTCCGATGCAGGATGTGGGGCGCGGTTACGCGTCGGTATACTCGTCTCATCAGGGAAAAACACAGCCCGGCAACGGGTTCGATCGGATGAGAGAACCATGAACACGAACCAGGATTGCGATGTTCTCGTCGTGGGCGCGGGCCCCTCCGGCCTGTGCGCGGCCTTGCTGCTCGCACAGCACGGGGTGCGGGTCAGAGTGCTCGACCGCAACGACGGCCCGGTCGAGAACTCGCGCGCGTCCATCGTGCATGCCAGGACCCTCGAGTACTTCGACCGCCTCGGCGTGGCCGAGCGCGCGGTCGCGGCCGGGCTGCCCGTCACGCACGTGGCGATTCACGAGAACGGCCGGCCGGTGGGTCGAATGCCGTTGGCCGGCAGGGGGACCAGCGCCTGGACGAAGTTCCCCTACGCGCTGTCCCTGGCGCAGTCCGAGACCGAGCGCGTGCTCACGGCCGCGCTCGCCGAGCACGACGTGCGGGTCGAACGACGCTCGGAGGTGCGCGATCTCACCGACACCGTGGACGGAGTCCGCGTGCGGATACAACGAGAGCAAGGTCCGGACGTGCTGACGGCCGGCTGGGTGATCGGCGCCGACGGCGCGAGCAGCACCGTGCGGCATCTGCTCGGTCTGGATTTCGACGGTGAAACCTACACGCAGAGTGGACTTCTCGCCGACGTCACCATGGATGTGGATCTCGGCCGGCACGGCATGCGGCTGAATCTGACCCGTGGCGGGTTCGTCGGGCTGCTCCCGCTCGCCGGCGGACGGTATCGCCTGTTCGGCGTCGTGCCACCGGAGTTGCATTCCGCACCGGATACAGACACCGCGCCGTCCCACGATTCCTACGACGCGCTCGACCACGATGTGCTGCAGCGCTGGTTCGACAACTATTTCCGCGTCGACGCCCGGTTGCGGGATGTCGTGTGGGCGGCCATGTTCCGCTTCCACAGCCGGATCGCGGACCGCTTCCGCACCGGGCATTGCTTCCTGGTCGGCGACGCCGCCCACATTCACAATCCGGCCGGTGGGCAAGGACTCAATCTCGCCGTGGGTGACGCGATGAACCTGGCCTGGAAGCTGGCACAGGTGATCGGCGGGCAGGCACCGGACTCGCTGCTCGACACCTACAGCACCGAACGCCGCCCCATCGCCGAGACGGTATTGAAACGGACCGACCTGGGATTCAAGCTCGAGACCGGCACCAGTCCCGTCGCGCTGTGGATGCGCGCGCACGTGGCCACCAAGATCATCGGCGTGGTGAGTCGGCTGGCCCCGGTGCGGCGGCTGTTCTTCCACCTGTTCTCACAGTTGTGGATCTCCTACCGCGACAGTGCCGCCGTCGATCGCGGGGGCTTCCCGGGGCACGGTCCGCGCCCCGGCGACCGCGCGCCCTACGCGGCGATCTCCGAGACACCCGGCGGCGCGCGCAGCGTGCTCGATCTGACGCATGCCCCGGGCTATCACGCGCTGCTGTTCGGGACCGGCGACGGCGCGGGCGTACCGGAGTTGCTCGCGACCTTCGCCGACCGCTACGGCTCGGCTGTCACCACGCATACGGTGCCGGACCGGGAGACCGCGGCGTACCGGGCCTACGGAGTGAACGGCCCCAAGCTCGTGCTGGTGCGCCCCGACGGCCATATCGCCGCCCTCGCAGACCCGTTCGACAAGACCACGATCGAATCCGTGCTGTCGCATCTGGATCGCGTCCTGCTGCGCACCACACAGCCGCGGGAAACCGACCGAGCCTGCCCCCGATAGCCGATGGCAGGCGGCCGCTCCTACTCCAACCGCCGCCGCAACCACAGTGCGGAAGGGCCGTGAAATACCATGTCGTTCGGGAATTCCACGCTGGTGACGGTGAATTCCCCCAGTGCGCGCAGCAGCAGGCCGAGACCGATCTCGAGCTCCGCGCGCGCCAGCGCGGCACCGAGGCAGTAGTGGATGCCGAGCCCGAATCCCACATTGCGGCCCGCCCGGCGATCGAGCAACAGGACGTCCGGGTCGGGGAAGTGGGCCGGATCCCGGTTGGCCGCGCCGAGCACCGCCACCACCTTGGCGCCGCGCGGAATATCGACCCCACCGACACGCGCGTCCGCGTACGCCCAGCGGGTCACCGCTTGCACGGGCCCGTCGAACCGGACCAATTCCTCGACAGCGGCGGACGACAGACCGCCGCCCGCGCGCACCGCCGCGAGCGCATCCGGATGCGCGGCCAGCGCCAGCACCGACTTGCCGAGCACATTGGTGGTCGTCTCATGACCGGCCATCATCAAATGCGCACAGGTCGAGGCGATTTCTTCGGCGCTGAGCGCGGTCCCGTGCAGTGACGCGCCGACGAGCAGCGAGACCAGATCCGCGCCGGGAGTCCGCCGGCGTTCGGCGGCCAGACTCAGGAAATAGCCGGCGAGTTCCCCCGCGGCGGCATCGGCAATCCGGAAGGCGTCGGCTCCCCGCGCGGCGGCACGAACACTGCTCGCTTCCTGGACCGCCACGGCCCGATTCCGCAGCCATTCCCAGTCCGCCGCCGGCACCCCGAGCAGTTCGGAGATGACCAGGATCGGCAGTGGGGCCGAGAAAGCCTGCACCAGATCGAATTCCGCCTTCCCGGCACAGTCGGCCAGCAGGCTCGCGGCGATCTCGGCGATCCGGTCGCGCAGACCGGCCACCAGCGGCGGGGAGAATTCCCGGCTGATCACCGAGCGCAGCCGAGTGTGCCGGGGTGGGTCGAGGAACACCAGCCAGTTCTCCACCATCGTCCGCAGCGCGGAATGCCGCCCGGAAACCATGGGCGCGGCCGACCCACTGTCGGGAGCGCGACGACCGAATGTCCGGTCGGACAGCACCGCCGCCACGGCGTCGTGACCGAGCAGGTAGTAGCTCCGGTCGGCGCCGAAGTGCACCGGCGCCACCTCGCGGTAGCGCCGGTACACCGGGTACGGGTTCTCGATATCGGCTGCCTCCCAGTCGGTCAGGGTGAAGGGCGGCAAGGTCATGTCGTCGGTCATCGCCTGCTCAATTCAGGTTGGCGCCGCGCACGCGGTCGGCGAGGGATTCCGGGTCGGCGGGCAGTTCGTTTCCACGCCAGGCGACATGGCCGTCCGGCCGGACGAGCACGAATCGCCGCTCGTATACCTCGGCGATGTCCGGGCGGTCGAGGACGATCGAGGAGAACGGGATCCCCTTGTCCGCGAATGTCGTTGCCATGGCGGCGACCCCGTCGGCGGCTGTGAAACACAGCAGAACGAACCCGGACCCGAACAGGTCCAGGGTCGAACGTCCCGGTTCCAGCCAGGCGTGCGGCGCACGTGAACCGGGACGCGTATTGGGACGCCGGTCCGCGACGTCCCCGGGGTAGTGCTCGGGATCCGGCACCACCAGGGGCGAATCCGGATAACCGAATCCGAGATGAATCTCCGGCGCGTCGAATTCCCGGGCCACCCCACCACCGGCCAGCGCCTCGCCCAGACGGGCGCGCATTCGCACACCGTGGGGCGAATCCTCGTCCAGCCCTGCGGGTATCCGGCGCCGCATCGCACGCTCCAGATTCCGGTTGGCTTCCTCGATTCCCTCGAGCGCGACCGGCCGGCGTTCGACGGTGTAGCTGTCGAGCAGGTGGGCTCCGGCCCAGCCCGCCAGCGTGGCGGACAGCTTCCAACCGAGATCCGCGGCACCGCAGATGCCGGTGTTCATGCCGAATCCCCCCGAGGGCGACAGGGTGTGCGCCGCATCGCCGACCAGAAACACTCGTTCGTGGCGGAAGCGCTCAGCGACCCGGTGCACCAGATGCCATTCGTTGTCCGAGAGCACCTCCACCGGCGTATCGAACGCGATCGCATTGCGCACCAGGGCATCCGGCTCGGCCTCGGCCTCCGGATCACCGTGCACTCCGACGGTCAGCCGGTAGAGCTCCCGGCCGTCCAGCGCACGCACCGGGAAGCGCAGCGCGTCCGACAGCATCAGGTAATAGAAACCGGCGGCGCGTCGGCCGAGTCGCGCACGCAGATCCGGGGCGCGGAAGAGGATGTTCCGGAAGGTCTGTGTCGCATGCAGCGGCGGCGCGGCAATCCCGCAGGCGCGGCGGATGGCGGATGACGCGCCATCGCAGGCGATCAGATAGCGGGCCCGAACCGTCCACCGCCGGTCGGACTCGAGATCCACCAGGCGGGCCCGGACGCACTCGTCGTCCTGGTCGAAATCCGCCATCAGGGTGCGCATCCGCAGCGCGCCGCCCGACGTTCTGGCCAACTCCGCACGCAGCAACGGAGCGAGCCAATGCTGCGGGCAGATCGCATCCGGCTCCGGGGTGTGCAGGTAATCGGGCCGAGTGTCCATGGTGTGGCGGTGCACACGGAACAGTTCGTGCCCGCCGATTCGGGTGACCCAGGCGCAATCGAGCGGATGATCGCCGGGCCAGCCCGCCTGCCGGACCCGGTCCGCGATGCCCCAGCGGCGGAAGAACTCCATCGACCGGGGACCGATCCCGCTGACCTTCGGATGCCCGATGCTGCCGTCGCCGGATTCCGCTATCAGGAAATCGACTCCGCGGGAACGCAATTCCAGCGCCATCGCCATCCCCGTGGGCCCACCGCCGACGATGAGCACATCGACCGTCTGCTCCGCCGTCACCGGCATGTCGCACCGCCGGGGACGTAGCACGGCGAGACGGCGCCGACGGCCGGTGTCCAGGCATCGATCTCCCGAGCGGCGGCCACCCCCGATTCGATCGCGCCTTCGATCCACGCCGGGGCCGATGAGCAGTGTTCTCCCGCGAAGAACAAGCGGCCCTGCGGCGCCGCCGCGAGGGCCCGCTCCTCCTCGGCGGTGGCGGCGTCCTTGCCCCAGCGCACCGAGGCGGCGCCCATGCTCAGCGGGTCCTCGCCCCACGCATGCATCACCGCGTCGCGCACCATGTCCGGCTCGGCGAGTTCCGGATGGATGGTGCGCAGTTCGTCGAGCACGGCCTGGATTCGCTGCTGTGCCGGGATCCGGGCGAGCCGGTCGGCATCTGCTCCGATCGTGTAGCTGGCGAGCAGCGCCGCGCCCAGCCGGGGATCGCTCTCCACCGGCGGGTAGTACGTCTGCCGCACCAAGCCGCCGGTGAACGAACCGCCGCCGCTGATGCCCTCGTTCTCCCAGAACGGCTCGCGGCAATGCACCGCGATCTTGGTCGCGGCCCAGTACTGCATGTCGTTGATCACCTCCCGCTTCGCGGAGTCCAAGCCGGACAGGCGCATTCGCCGCAGCGCCGAGAACGGGAGGGTGCACAGCACATAGTCGCTCCGGCGGCTCACCGCCGACGATCCGTCGTGCAGTTCCACCCGCACCCCGTCGGCCGCCACGTGCAGGCCCGTCACCCGGCTGCCGTGGTGTACGGGTTCACGCAACTCCGCGGCCAGGTGCACGGCGATCTGATCGATACCACCGTCCAGCCGAAACAGCGCCGACGAGGTCTCGGTAATGACATCGTCGAAGAAATGCTGTAGCCGGCTGCCCATCCCGAAATTCCGGTGGTGTGCGAAGAACCGATTCAGGTCGATTCGCTCGGTGCCGCCACGGCGGATCAGGTACGGCCGCACGTCGATTCGATCCAGCAGATCGAGCAGTTCGACATTGAGTTCGGTGGTCAGACCGCGGGAGAACCGGGTAGGGGCGATCGCCCAGGCGCTGGCGGCGAGCCAGGCCGCGCACAGCACCGTCTCTTCCCGATAGTCCTGTGCGGCAGGAGTTTCGCCGAGAAATTTCGACACCAGCACCGGCGTGGCTTCACGCACTCGCCGGTGCCCGTGCGGAGTCGCCACGAAACTGGCGTCGTCGGAGAACAGCGTCCGGAATTGCCGAACCCGATCGGCCAGACCGAGTCGATCGATCAGCTGCATCGTCCGCTGATGGGCGGCCGGAATACGCATGGCGCCCAATTCCGCGATCGGGCCGTTCCTTTCCCGGGTGAAACTGTGCGTGTGCAGCCGGCCGCCCACGGTAGGCCGCGCCTCCAGGAGGTCGACTCGATGTCCGCGCTGCTCAAGTTCGTATGCCGCGGTAAGTCCGGCGATACCCGCTCCGATAATCGTGACGTGCTTGGGGCGCAAGGTCGCGGTATCGCCGTGGAATTCTCCCGATGTCACAGTCATCTGCGTCGACTCCTCGAATCATGGTGGCGGATCACCTCCCATCGTCGATTCAGGCGAATATCCGGCACATCACTCGCACGACGGCGGCACGTGCGGTATTCACCGCGTTCGAGCTGCTGCGATACCGCTGTTCCACAAGACAACCCGCGTGAATGGACGGGGTTCGCCATACGGGCAGCGAACAGCACACGAGCACCGCAAGACTGGTCATCGAATTTTGGCTCCGACAAATGCATCATGTGAGGAGAAGACGATATGGCACGGCCGACGACGTCGAAAGTCCCCGCTTGGATCGAGACCGGGAGCACACTGCGGTCACTCGACGGACTACTGCTCGCGGGTACCGCGGTCGTCCCGCAGGACGCACCCGCGCACGCCATGCTCCTGATGCACGGAGAGGGCACCGACCGCGAACAGTTCGGGTTCTATGCGCGCCTGGCGGAGGAACTCGGTCGCGCGGGCTGCGCCAGCCTGCGATTCGACCTGCCCGGCCACGGCGAAAGCCAAGGGCGACAAGAAGATATCACCCTGTCGGGCTTGCTCAATCTGATCGACGCCGGACTACGGGAACTGAGAACCCTCGCGGCCGGGGCGAGCCTGTCACTGGTCGCGACCGGGCTGACGGGCGGTATCGCCGCAGGCTACGCCGCACGGCGCGGTGACGAACTCGACCGGCTGGCCCTGATCGATCCGCTGATCGACTATCAGCGGCACTTCATCGACGAAGACCCCCGGTGGTCACACGGCACATTGAGCCACACCGCGGCAAGGGAATTGGCCGACACCGGCACCGTCGCCTATCCCCCGTCGTTCAGGCTCGGCCGCGCAATGCTCAACGAGGTGTTCTGGCTCCAGCCGCGCGGAGTACTCGAAGCCATTCGGACACCCACACTGATCCTCCACGGCAGCGGCCCGGCGACCGTGCCGTTCGAATCGTCCCGCACCGCGGCCATGGCATTGACGTGCCGCCACCGGCTCGTGGAGATCGAAGCGCCGCAACGTCGTCAATGGCGGGCGCCGACGATCCGGGCCATCATCGAATGGCTGCTGAACGGCGAATAGCTCACTCACACAGAGAATCTGCGCCGGGCGCGGGCCATCCCGCGTACCGGCGCTGGCCGTACAGCAGCGGCGCACGATCCGACAGCCGCGTCACGGCACGCACCTCCCCGAACACCACCACGTGATCTCCCGCCGCATGGCACTCGCCGACGGCGCAATCCGCGACGGTGTGCGCGTCCTCGATCAAATGCGGACCGCTCTGCACGGCGCCCTGGCGCCATGGCACCTGCCCGAACCTCTCCGAGGCCGACGAGGCGAACAGCTCCGCGGCCCGGCGACCGGCCGTATGCAGCAGGTTCACCGCGAATGCTCCGCTGCCGAGCATGGCGGTCAGCGTTGTACTGCCCCGGCGCACGCAGACCAGCAGGGTCGGCGGATCCAGCGCCACACTGCACAGCGAGGAACAGGTCATTCCCTGCGGCCTCCCACCGGCGTCGCGGCTGGTCAGCACGGCGACGCCGGTGGGAAAGCCGGTCATCAGGGCGCGGAAACACTCGGCGTCGACTTCGGACCGGGCCGTCACGCCGGACCACCCCGATATCCGAATGCGTTCTGGTCCACGATGATCGACATCCTTTCGGCTCAACGCCGCCGGGCGAAGTAGTCGCGATGGGTGGGAAGCGACCGGCGCAACTGCTCGGACCGGACTGCGACCGAATCGAATTCGCGCTGGGCGGAATTCGGATCGAGCAGCGCGATCGCCGCCGAGGGCCGCAATGGAATGCCGCCGAGACCGAGCAACATGCAGACGTAGGAGTAGGGCTCGAAACCGTGGTAGTGGGGATAGATCGACTCGGCGTCGGGGAGCTTCACCTGCCACTGTTCGATGCGGTCGGCAAGGGCCTGCGGAATCGGGCGCGTCTTCGCGTCCTTCCAGTAGCTGTTGTCCGCGCGGGCGGCACCGCGATAGTGCAGGACCAGAAACTCGCGCACACCATCCATGCACCGGTTGACCAGCCGGTTGTAGGAGTCACGCAATCGTTCGCCGTCGTCACGATCCGGGAGGTGTTTCACCAGTTGCTCGATGCCGTGCTGAATGAAGAATATGCCGGTCGATTCCAGCGGTTCCACGAAACCGCTGGAGAGCCCGATCGCCACGCAATTGTGCACCCACGATCGCCGGCTGCGCCCGATGCGCATCCGAATGTGATTGGCCGACAGGTCCTTCGCGCCGGGGCCGATGAAAGCCCGCAGGGTGCGCTCGGCCTCCTCCGGAGTGCAGTAGTCCTCGGCGTAGACGTAGCCGGTTCCGGTCCTGCCCTGCAGCGGGATCGTCCAGATCCAGCCCGCGTCCTGCGCGGTCGCGGTTGTGTAGGGGCGCAATCCCTTCCGCCCGGTGCCGGCCGGCACCTGCAGCGCGACCGCTCGATCGTTGGGCAGCGTGTCCTGATAGGAGACGAACGGTTCCTCGAGCGCGCCGTGCAGCAAGAGGCTCTTGAAACCCGTGCAGTCGACGAACAGTTCGCCCACGAGGTCTCCGTGGTCGCGGGTGCGAACGCAATCGATCCAGCCTCGCTGGTCCCGCTGTACGGCGACGACATCGTCGACCACATGCCGGACCCCCCGCCGCACCGCGTAGTCGCGCAGAAAGTTCGCCAGCAGACTCGCGTCGAAATGGTAGGCGTAGGGGAACTGGGCGGACTGTTCCGACAGCGTCGTGCGAACGGAATCACCCTCTCCGACATCACATCCGAACAGCGAACCATCGAGGGTTCTCGGAGATTTCTCGTCGTCGCACAGCGCGCCGACGAGGAAACAGTCCTGGTCGAAACGATCCGATCGTGGATTGTGCAGCCACCAGTCGGTCAAGCCGAATCCGTCGACCACGCGTTGCCGTTCGAACGGGTGGTAGAAGTAATGCCCTGGCGCACGCCAATTCTCGAAACGGATTCCGAGCTTGTAGGTGGCGTTGCAGGAAGGCATCCACTCGTGCTCCTCCAGTCCGAGGTACTCGAAGAAATGACGCACGGTGCTGAACGTCGCCTCACCGACGCCGATCGTGGCCACCCGATCGGATTCGACCAGGGTGACGGACATCCGATCGCCGAACGCGGCACTCAGATACGAGGCCGTCATCCACCCGGCGGTCCCGCCGCCCACGATCACAATATTCTTCACCACTAGGATGCTCCTTTCCCGATGTACTCGGCATGACGCACTGGTGTCAGGACGTGCTCCGGCTGGAACCCGACGCCGATGACCCGGCTCATCGCCTTCTGCAAGCCGCCGGAACGCTCGAAGATCTCCGGAGCGCGTGGCCGGCCCTTGCCACGCAGCGCACTGTCGATGCCGAACCGCTGCACCAGACGCTGCAATCCCTGCGACAGCGCCACCGCCATCCAGCGCCGGCGCCGCACCCGGGCCAGGACACGGTCGTCGAACTCGGCGGTGCCGTTCTGCACCCGCCACAGCGGCCGCCACAGTAGGTTGGCCGCGGCGACGGCGTCTTGCAGGGCGAGGTTGATCCCGAATCCCGCAACCGGCGACATGGCGTGCGCCGCGTCTCCCAGAAACAAGATCCCCGGGGCGTGCCAGCGCCGGAGCCGGTCGATACGGCACTCGAGCAGACTGAGATCCTCGATGCCGCCGATCTCCGCGGCGCGATCGGCCAGGAACGGCACCAGTCGTGCCAGATCAGCGCGAAACTCGTCCAGGCCGTGGGCGCGCAACTCCTCGAAGCGGCCGCGACCGGTCTCGTAGGACATCTGCCAGTACGTGCCGCGATCGGTGGCACCGAAGACCCTGCCGTGCCCCAAGCGCACGCAGATTCCTTCCGGGGGGTCGGTGCGCCGGCGCGAGAGCCGGAAGAAGATGACGTCGAGCGCGCAGGCGAAATCCTGCGGGGAGAAGCCGATTTCACGCCGCAGAGCCGAGCCGCGACCGTCCGAGGCCACTGTCAGTGCGGCCCGAACCGTGAACTCTCCCTCGCGGTTCCGTGCTCGCACACCGCTGACCCGGTTCAGCTCCCACGTCGGACCGATTACCTCTGCGCCCATCATCAGCCGGAACCCGGAATGCCGTTGGGCTGCGCGCGCGAGCAGGGCCAAGAAGTCCCACTGCGGAACGAGCGCGATGTACGGGAACCGCAACTTCAGCTTGGTGAAGTCGGCGATGTCGACCCGCTTCTCCCCTTGCACCACCCCGACGGTCGATACCTTCTGATGGGGCAGCCTATGGAACTCCTCGGAGAGACCGAGTTCATCGAGTACCTCCAAGGTGGACGGATGCACGGTATCGCCGCGGAAATCCCGGTTGAAGTCGGTGTGCTTCTCCAGCACGATCACATCGATTCCCGCACGGGCGAGCAACAGTCCCAGCATCATTCCCGCCGGCCCCGCCCCCGCAATGCAGACCGTTGTCTCCAAATCGGTCATTCACCGTCACCTCACAATCGGATCCGTTGGCTTCCTCCCTGTCGATCCTTTCCATCGGCCACTGCCCGCACATCACGAGGATCGTGAGGTCACCGAGTGGGATTCCGTCGCCCCGGCGCATCGGCACCACTGTCCAACCCGCGTATCTCGGTAGCTTCGTCGAAGAGTTTTCGAGGTGGATCCCGAGGGCTCGACCGCCGGCATGGGATCCGATACCTCTTCCGGTGAATCACCTTGCGGCCGCACAGACCCCGTCCGCGTCCGAGTCGGGCACGACGGCTACTTCTCACACAGCGGCAGCACCGCCCGCACCAGCGCCGCCTGATGCAGGGCGTCGCCGTGTCGCGCCCGCACGGTAACCAGCATGCTGTCCGCGAGCCGACCGGCGCAGTCAGCCTTTGCCAATTCGTCTCGCTCACTTGCCAACTCGTCGATGATCTCCACATTGGCCCGATCGATCACCGACCTCACCGCCGATAGGTCCGCGGCCGATGCGGGCGACACCAGTCCGGACCGCCACTCGGTCACCAGTCCGCGTTGCACGATCTTGTTCGCTTCGATCTGCCCGGCGAACACCTGCCGCACCCAGTCGGCCGGCAAGCCCTTCTCCGCACCCAGACGCGCCATGGAGTCATACACCTGAGCTTCGCGCACCGGGTCGTCGATCGCCGGTTGGCTTCCGTCTTCGACCGCACTCGCCCACTTGGCCGCCGCCACGGCGTCAGCCGTCTGGAGCCGATCCGCCACGAACCCCACCAGCCGATCCAGCGAACCGGGCTGCTCAGCCTGCGCGGCTCCCGCGCCAGCGGCCTGCCCGCCGAGCAACATGAGCGACGACACCGCCGCCAGAACAACACCCTTCACTTCATCATCTCCTCTGCTCTTTCCCCGGCGGCGAGTGTCCCCTTCCTGTCTTAGACGTTCCTGAACGCAACCTTTTAGTATCAGTAATAACCCATGAGTACTCTGGATCGAGTACCCCACCAGCAGCACGCAATTCGCGAATCCCAGGCATAAACGGTTGCAACCGAACTTGCCGATCGGATCGGAATCGGATAGCCTACCCACGATCCGCGGAAATGGATGGCATGTACGGCACATCGATGCCGTGTGCGTGTTTCCAGCCGTTTCCATTCCCCCCTTGTGTGCGTCCTCGTCAATGGCCTCAGCGACATAGCTGCGACCACACCACCGCAATCCGGGACGCACAACCGGCAGTCAGCGGATTTTCAGCCTCCGGTGAGTCGAGTTCATTCAACCTACCGGATATGAATCAATCTGAAGGGAAATCCATGGATAGGCGTGCCAGCTGCGAGGCGGAGCCCACCGAACGC
>NZ_BJWY01000023.1 GCF_007990715.1 Nocardia seriolae NBRC 15557
GGGTTCGAACGCTGAAGCGTTCTTTTACACCGTCTGGATGCGCTCGCCGACGGCTCTGCGAGAAGGAAATCTGCATGAAGCTCGGAACCTGGACCACCGCCGCATGCCTCGCCACCGCCGTGGCCTGCCTGACCACCGCGGGCGCGAACGCGGAACCGGCGACCGTTCGCCATACCACCGCGACGGGCATCGATCAGGGCATCGGGTACCAGGCGACCCTCTCCGAGCTCTCCCGCGTGCTGACCACCGCCGTCAGCGGCGGGGCGTTCACCACCGCTCCCGACGCCTCCGAGATCACGCTGACCTCCGACGACGGCGCAGTGGTGGCGCGAATCCCGCTGTCCTACCGGCTTTCCGGAGCTACTGTCCAGGTCGAGCGGACGATCTCCGACGACGGCCACCGCCTCGTTCTCGCACCCAAGGTGACCGCCACCGAGATCAGCGAGATGCAGCAGGTCGGCTCCATGACCCAGCTCATGAACGAGATCAACCAGAACGTGGCGGCGGTCGCGATCGGCGGCGCATTGGGCGGCCTCATCGGAACCGTGATCGGGCTCGGCTTCTTCAGCATCGTCACCGGTCCGATCGGCCTGCTGGTGGGCGCGATCGCGGGCGGTTACGCCATGGGCGGGCAACCGTTCATGGATGCGGTGACCGCCGTCGTCAGCGGCCGCCCCTAGCCGCCCATCGCGGAGACGCGTGCGCCCACGGGACCAATGCACAGCCGGTACCGGCCTGGCGTCGCCGGATCCCGGCTGTTTGAATGCGGGTATGAGTGGCCGAGAGCTGGGCGCAGCCGCCGACGTGTGTGTGGTGGGGCTCGGCCCCACGGGGCGGGCGCTGGCGCATCGCGCCATGGCGGCGGGGCTGCGGGTGGTCGCGGTGGAGCCGCGGCCGACCCGCCTGTGGGCCCCCACGTATTCCTGCTGGGTGGACGAGCTGCCGGAGTGGTTGGGCCACGGCGCGATTGCCAGCAAGATCGACGCCCCGGTGGTGTGGACCACCGCCGAGCGCCGGATTCCGCGCCCCTACTGCGTGCTGTCCAAGCAGGGCCTGTACGACGCGCTCCCCCTCGACGACGCGACGGTGATCACCGGCCGCGCCCGCATCGTGCAGCCGCATCGGGTGGAGCTGGCCGACGGCACCGAGGTGCGCGCCGCCACCGTGTTCGACACTCGAGGCCAGGCCGCGCCGGGCCCGCGCCGCACCGCCAGCGCGCACGGCATCTTCGTGGACGAGGACGTCGCCGCGCCCATGGTGGCCGCGGGCGAGGGCCTGCTGCTGGACTGGCGCGACGAGAACGGCGCGGGCCCGGACGAGCCGCCGTCGTTCCTGTACTCGGTGCCGCTCGGGGACGGCACGGTGATCTTCGAGGAGACCAGTCTGGGCCTGCGCGGCGGCATGCCACAGCACGAACTGCGGCGGCGCACCCTGAATCGGCTGGCGGCACACGGCATCCGGCTGCGCGGCGACGAGCCGACCGAGGCCGCGCACTACCCGCTGGACCAGTCGGTGCCCAATGCCGGTCGCGGACAGGTGATTCCGTTCGGTTCCCGCGGCGGCATGATGCATCCGATCACCGGTTACTGCGTGGCGGATTCACTGTCGCTGGTCGATACCGCCCTCGATGCCGTGCAGCGCGGCACCGACCCGATCGAGGCGCTGTGGCCCCGGCAGGCCCGCCTGGTGCACTGGATGCGCATGCGCGGCGTGTACGGCCTGGGCCGGCTCACCACCGCCCAGTCCATCTCCATGTTCGACGCGTTCTTCACCCGCCCGCCCCGCCAGCAGCGCGCACTGCTGTCGGCCCACGACGACTACACCGCGCTGGGTTCGGCCTTGTTCATGACGGTGGCCACCACCTGGCCCTTCCGCTGGCGCTTCGACCTGGTCGGCTGGACCAACCGGAACCGCTGGCTGAATTGGGATTACGGCCGCGCCCAGGACGCGCTCACACCCAGTTCTCGATCCAGTACTTCCAGATGATCGAGGCGTAGGCGGCCAGCGGCGGCACCCTGATGTCGGTGCCCGCGAGCGCGGCGGCGGTGTGGCGGGAGTCGAAGCGGCAGGCGAATTCGCTGTCCTCGATGACGTCCATGGGGATGCCGATCTGCCGCAGCGCCCAGCCCATGCCGGGCACCCGCAGGCTCACGTCGAGGGTCTGTTTGGGCATGACCTCGATGAGGTGCGGCGCGCCCGCCTCGTCGGCGAAGAGGTTGAAGACGTCGGCCACGCTCTGCTCGCGCGGGTCCACCAGGTGATAGGTCGAGGGGCCGTCGCCCGGGCGGTGGGCGATGTGGTCCAGGGCGCGGGCCACGAAATCGACCGGGACCATATTGGTTTCGCCGAGCTTGGGCGCGACCACGGGCAGGATGCGCGGCAGCTGGGCGGCCATGCGCAGCAGCCGGAAGAAGTAGTAGGGCCCGTCGATGCGGTCGATCTCGCCGGTGCGGGAGTCGCCGATGACGATGGCGGGCCGGTAGATCCGCCACGGCACCGCGGTCTGCTCGCGCACGTCCTGTTCGGCGCGCAGCATGGCGCGCTGATACGGCGTGGGCAGCAGCTGGCCGACGTCGGTCATGTCCTCGGTGAACAGCCCTTCCCACGCCCCGGCCACCCGGGCGGTCGAAACATGGTGCAGCCGTCCGGCTTCCAGGGCGGCCGCGAGGGCGGCCACCCGCCGGGTGCCGCCACCCGCCCCGGTGGCGTCGAATCCGGCGGCGAGGTGGAAGACATGGTCGATCGAACCGCGCTGTGCGGCAATCCAGCTCGAGTCGATGCCGAGTCCGGGCGCGCCGAGGTCGCCGCGGACCGGTCGCACCCGGTCGCGAGCGTTCCATTCGCGCAGGCAGCGGTTGAAGCGCAGCACGGAGTCCTCGCCGGGACGCACCAGCACGTGGACGTCCGCACCGCGTTTCAGGAGTTCGGGAACCAGAAATCGACCGATGAACCCAGTTGCCCCGGTAACCAGGTAAGCCATGGGGCCACCTTAACGTGACCCGGACCACACTCCGCCCGAGGCTCGGCGAACCTCCCAAATCCCGCGCACCGGGCGAACTCTCGGCCGGTGCGCGGGAACGGGTCTAGGCCCCGGTCTCGGCCGCCCGCCGGTAGCCGCGGACCGCGGGGTAGGCGAATATCACGATGATGCCGACCGTCCACGCCACCGTCTTCCACAGCGGCGTCGCGATCGGCCCGGACAGCGACAGCCCGCGCATGGCGTCGATGGCCGTGCTCATGGGCTGGTTCTCCACCGTCTTCTGCAACCAGGTCGGGTAGGCCAGCACCGGCACGAATCCGGAGTTGAAGAACATCAGCAGCGTATTGATGATGCCGATGATCGATACCAGCATGACGCCCTCGGTGAGCGTGGCCAGCGCCGTCACCAGCACCGCGAACCCGATGGCGAACAGAATCGGAATGGCGATCATGGCAATCGAAGCCGCGGCGCCGTTCCAGAACCGGAAGCCCAGCCCGACGCCGACCACGAGCACGAACAGCGAGGTGATGAGCACCCGGACGGCCTCGGCCAGCAGGCGTCCGGTGAGCCCGGCGGCCCGATGGATGGGCATGGTGTGGAACCGCCCGAGCAGTCCGGTGGCCTTCTCGACCTTGAAGCCGAGGGCGCTCACCATGGATCCGGACATGGCCGCCACCAGCATGACCATGGGCACGAATCCGTAGATCGCGGGCATCCCGGTGGCCTTGGCGATCGAGTCACCCAGCACGATGCGGAACATGACCAGCGTGGCCGCGGGGAAGATGAGCGTCTGAATGGTGGTGGAGGGGTCGCGCATCCAGCCCATGAGCAGTCGCTTGCACTGAATCAGGCTCTGTTCCACCCACATCGAGAACGCGCGTTCCGATCGCGGTGCCACCTCGGGCAGCGGCTGATGCCCCGCCCACGAATCGTTCTCGGCCGCTTTGTCGACCGTCATCGCAGTACTCATGACCGCCTCGCACTCGCCCAGACCGCCAGCGGCAGGAAGACGGTCAGCGCGCCGCCCAGCCACACCAGCGGGACCCACAGCACATGCCAGCTCACTCCTTGCGCGGCCATATCGCGCAGCGCGAAGGAGAACTGGGAGATGGGCTGATTGCGCACGAACGGCCGCACCCACGCGGGGAATCCGGCCTCGGGCACGAAGCCGCAGGACAGCATGCCGAAGATGAGCGTCGGCAGAGTCAGCGCCTGACTGAGGGATTCGGGGCTCTTGGTCAACGACCCGAGCCCGTCCGCGCCGATGGCCAGCACGGTGCCGACGCCGAGGGAGAACACGCAGAACAGCGCGGCCTGCCCCCAGCCGGCGACGAACCGGAAACCGATCATGTGCCCCCACAGCAGCGCCGCGACGAGCGAGACCACCGAGCGCACCAGGCCCGCGGACTGCCGCGACACCAGCGGCACCATGGCCCCGATGGGCATGGTCTGCATGCGGGTGTTGAGTCCGGTCATGGCCTCGTAGGCGGCCAGCTGCGCATTCGACATCATGGTGAACGACATGGTCTGCAGCACGATGATCGGCATCACGAACTGCGCGTAGTTGATGCCCTGGAACTGCATGACGTAGCGCAGCGGCAGGTAGAAGCCGAGGGTGAAGACCAGCGGCACGATCACCGCGACGACGAGTTCGCCCTTGGTGGCCATCACCCAGACGATGCGCCCGGTGAGGGCGCGCCACTGCGCGAAGCTGTTGGGCCGGGCCTTCGGTACCCCGGCGAAGAGGTCGGCCGTCTCGGCCGCTGCCGCGGTCACGCGACGCTCTCATTGGTCCGGAGGAGGCCCGCCGGGTCGGCTTCCTTGCTCCCGGAGTGTCCGGTGAGGGTGAGGAAGACGTCGTCGAGGGACGGGCGGCGCAGGCCGATGTCGGCGAGCCGGATGCCCGCGCTGTCGAGGCGGCGCAGGGCCTCCGACAGCGTGCCCGCGCCGTCGGGGGCGGGAATCGAAAGCCGGTCGCTGTCGGCCAGTTCCGCGCGGACCGCGTCGGGCACCAGGTCCCCGAGCGCGTCGCTCACCAGGATCAGCTGCTTGGGGTCCAGCGGCACGACCTCGCAGTAGCTGCCGCCGGTCTTCTCCTTGAGCGCGTCCGCGGTGCCCTCGGCGATGACGGTGCCCTTGTCGATGACGATGATGTTGTCGCTGAGCACGTCGGCCTCTTCGAGGTACTGCGTGGTCAGCAGGACCGTGATGCCCTGGGTCTTGAGCGCGGTGACCAGGTCCCAGACGCCTTGGCGGGAGCGCGGATCCAGACCGGTGGTGGGTTCGTCGAGGAACACCACCTCGGGCCGGACCACCAGGCCGCAGGCGATGTCGACGCGGCGGCGCATGCCGCCGGAGTAGTGGCGCACGGCGCGGCGGCCCGCGCCGGTGAGGTCGAATTCCTCGAGCAGGTCGTCGGCGCGCTTGCGGGCCGCCTTGCGGGGCAGGCCCATGAGGCGGCCGAAGAGCTCGAGGTTCTCGCGGCCCGAGAGGTTCTCGTCGAGGGCCGCGTACTGACCGGTCATCATGATGGACCGACGCACGGCGGCCGGGTCGGTGCGCACGTCGTGTCCGGCGATGCGGGCGATGCCGGAGTCGGGGCGCAGCAGGGTGGACAGGATCTTCACCGTGGTGGTCTTGCCCGCCCCGTTGGGGCCGAGAATGCCGAGCACCTGACCGCGCGCCGCCGTGAAGCTGATCCCTTGCAGCGCGTGTACTTCGCCGAAGGACTTGCGGACGTCTTCGACGTAAACGGCCGGATCGTCGGGTACTGCGGAATCCGGTCTGTCCAAGCTGGGCATCAACTCTCCACTATTGCTGGTCGGGCTGAACGATGTCGCCCCGTAGGAGGCGGGTCCCCACATCTCGCGGGGACAGGTTGCTACCGCCCGCGGGGATGATCCACACCGCCCGTCGTGATGTTACCGGGGCATCCGGAACGAGGCCGTTTCTTTGCCGAAGCAGCTATCTCCAAACTGTGCCCTTGGTCACAAACCGATGGGTCCCCGTATAGCCGCTGATCCAGGCGCAGACCGGCCGGTATGCGGTGATTTCGCTACCTTGTCGCATCTGTGACTCCCCCCATAATCTGGCCTTGACGGGGAGAGACATTCACAGGCCGCGAGAGCTAGACCATGGCCGAGTCGGCGCAGCCGGCAACCGGACGCGCTGGAGCGAGCCGATCCAAGGTGCTGACGTCCTACGATCCACGCACCGGGGAGGTCGTGGGCGAGTACGCCGGCATGGGCGCGGGCGAGCTCACCCGTACCGTCCGCGCGGCGCGCGGCGCCGAACAATGTTGGGCGGCACTGGGATTCGACGCCCGCAAGCGCTGGCTGCTGGACTGGAAGCGCAGCCTGGCCCGCGGCACCCGGGACCTGGTCGAACTCATCAGCAGTGAGACCGGCAAACCGCGTTTGGACGCCGCCATCGAGGTGACCCTCGCGGTGGAACACCTGGATTGGGTTGCGCGCCATGCCGAGAAGACCCTGAGCCGCCCCACCCGGTTGGCCACCGTATTGCGGCGCGAACCCACCGGCACCGTCGGCTACCTGCCGCTGGGCGTGGTCGGGGTGCTGGGCCCCTGGCACAATCCCGTTCTCACGCCGATGAATTCGATCGCGGGCGCGATGGCCTCGGGCAATGCGGTGGTGTTCAAGCCCAGCGAGCTGACCCCGGGCGTGGGCGCCTGGCTGGCCGACACCTGGAACCATCTGGCCCCGAATCAACCTGTGCTGCAGGTGGTCACGGGCGACAGCTCGACCGCCGCCGCGCTGCGCCGGGCGGCGGTGGACAAGCTGGCCTACGCCGGTTCCGGGGCGGGCGCGCGCGAGGTCGCCGAGCTGGCCGCGCAGGCGTCCACCCCGCTGGTCGTCGAGCAGGGTGGACGCGGTGCCATGGTGGTGCAGGTCGACGCCAAGCTCGATGCCGCCGCCGCGGCCGCGGTGTACGGGTCGATGGCCAATGCCGGGCAGCAGCCCGCGGGCGTGCAGTGCGTGTACGTGGCCGACTCGGTGTACGAACCGTTCCTGGAACTGGTCGCCGATCAGGCCCGGCGGCTGCGCCCGGGCGCGGATCGCCGCGCCTCCTACGGCCCGATGACCATGGACGCGCAGATCGATGTGGTGCGCCGACAGGTGCGCGACGCCGTCACCCGGGGCGCGCGGCTGGTGGTCGGCAGCCTGGAGTCGATTCGCGAGCCCTATATCGAGCCGATCGTGCTCACCGAGGTCCCCGAGGTGAGCACGGCGGTCACCGGGACGGCCGTGGGCCCGGTGCTGGTGGTGAATCGGGTGGCCACCATGGACGAGGCCGCCGAGCGGGTGAATGCCGCCCGCAGGCCGCGCACCGTCGCGGTCTTCACACGCGATCTGCGCAGCGTGCCGGAATTCGCGGCGCGGCTGCGCAGCGAGCTGATCACCGTCAACTCGGTACCCGTCTACGGCGTGAACGGCCCCGGCCGCATTCGCGATCCGCGCATCCTGCGGGAATTCGCACGCCCGCAGACGATTACCGACAAGCATCCGCCCGATCAGATCACCTCGGGCACCTTCGACAAGCGTCCGCGCCGCCTGCGGGTGGCCCGCGCCGTGTTCCGCATGCGGCACCGGGTGTGAAACCGGCTGCCGCCACGCATTATTCGGCCGGGGACGCGCCCAGCAGCACCGCGCGCATGAGGGCGCTGACCCGCGCCAGGTTCTCCGGCCGCCCGTCGAAGCGGATGCGCCGGCCCACGTCGATGACCTGGGCGATGGCCGCGTGCACCCGGAAGCGGGCCTCCACCTGGTCGCCGTCGAGCAGGTTGGCCCATTCGAGGACGTTCTGGCGCTGCACCGAGCGCAGCCGATGCTGTTCGGAGGCGGGCAGATTGGAGAATTCGGAGAAGTAGACCGGCAGGATCTCCGGCATGGCGAAGGTCATGCGGGAGAAGCGGTCGGCGATGCGCACGGCCGCGTCGGAGCGGCTGGTCGCCTCGGCCAGCGCCTCGTTGTTGGCGATGGCCACCCGCTCGCCGGTGCGGTTGAAGGCGGCGGCCAGCAGGTCGGCCTTGCTGGCGAAGTAGCGGTAGACGCTGGAGGCGTTGATGCCCGCGGCCGCGCCGATCTCCTCGATGCTGGCCTCGTGGTAACCCTGCCGCCCGAAGATGCGGATGGCCTCGGTGAGCAGTTGCTCGCGCTTGGAGATCACCGGCAGGCCGCGCAGGATCGGATCCCCGGTGGTGGGGGCGGGCGCGGGCGGCAACTCGCAGCGCAGGATGTCCCAGCAGATCTCGGTGATCAGATTGACCAGCCGGGTGGTCGACAGCGCGGTGCGGTGGGCGGTGATGGATCCGATGGCGCTGAGCAACGCGGCGGCACGCAACTGGGTGTCGGCGGGGTCGGCGTCGGGGTAGAGCGCGGCGATGGGCACCGCGACGGTGTCGTGCAGTTCGGTGTAGACGACCCGGATGCGGGCGCGGTCCTCGCGCTCCAGATAGCGCCGCTCCCACCGGTACAGCCCGCCCTCGCGGCGCACGTCGATGGTGTACTCGGCAATGCCGCGGATCAGCGCGGTGAGTCGCGGTTCCGGTTCCAGCTCGGGATTGTCGGCGGTCCGGGCGGCCTCCAGCAACTGCTGCGCACCCATTTCGGCGGCCGCCACCAGCAGCGCGTACTTATTGCGGAAATGCCGGTACAGGGCCGGGCCGGAGATGCCGACCTCGGCCGCGATCTCGTCCACGCCGACCGGGTGGTAGCCGCGTTCGGCGAAGGCTCGCGCCGCTACCCGCACGATTTGGGCCTTGCGGTTCTTGGGGCGGCGACGGGGTCCGGCCTCGCCGTCGGCCGATCCGGATGGACCGTCCGGTCGCACGGAAGCGAGGACGGCCTCGCTGCGATCGGCGACCATACAGTTTCTCCTTCTCGATGGCACCGGCTGTTGACAGTGCCGGACGAACGACCTTAAGTTAACCACAATTCGCAAATTCGCACACAGTCTGCGGCGATGCTGCCGCATATATATCTGGGGAGCGCCCGATGAGCACCATCGCGACCACGACGGGGTACACCGCGATTCAGGACGGGCGGGTGCTGCGCATCACCATCACCAATCCCAAGCGGAAGAACGCGCTCAGCTACGACACCATGGAGGGCCTCGGCAATACGATGCTGGCCGCCTATGACAACCCGGCGGTGCGGGTGATCGTGCTGACCGGTGAGGGCGGGGACTTCTGCACGGGCGCGGATCTGGCCGCGGCCCCGGGCGAGAAGGAACGCGGCATCACGCCCGAGATGACCATGGACGTGGCCAACCGGATGATCAAGGCCATTGTCGAGGCCCCGATCCCGGTCATCGCCCGGGTCAGGGGCGCGGCCGCCGGGGTGGGCGTGGCCTTCGCGCTGGCCGCCGATCTGGCCTACCTCTCCGAGGACGCCTACCTGCTGCTGGCCTTCATCAATATCGGCCTCATGCCCGACGGCGGCGCGGCGGCCATGGTGGCGGCCGCGGCCGGTCGCCCGCTGGCCGCCGAGATGGCCCTGCTGGGCGCGCGGCTCCCGGCTCGAAAGGCCCTGGAGCACAGCCTGATCGCGGGCGTCTACGGCGCGGAGGAGCTCGACGCCAAGGTGGAGGCGGCCGCCGCCAAGCTCGCGCACGGCCCGCGCCGCGCCCTCGAACTCACCAAGCGCGCCCTCAATGCCGCATCGCTGACCTCGCTCGATGCCGCCCTGTCCGCCGAGAAGACCGGCCAGTCCGAGCTGCTGCGCTCCCCCGATTTCGCCGAGGGCGCGATGGCCATGCTCCAGAAGCGCAAGGCCGTCTTCGCCGAATAGCCCGGCCGCGAACGGGCCTGCGCGTCAGCCCTTTCCGGTGGCGGTCAGGTAGATCAGCACCACGTTCAGGCCGGTGATGACGGCCGCCACCAGCCAGGCCAGCCCGGTGGTGACGCGATGGTTGACGTTGTTGCCCATGATGGCGGGATCGCTGGTGAAGCGCACCAGCGGAATCAGCGCGAACGGAATGCCGAACGACAGCACCACCTGCGAAATGATCAGGGCCCGAGTGGGATCGATGCCGAGCGCGAGCACCACCAGCGCCGGGATCAGGGTGATGACGCGGCGCACCACCAGCGGAATGTGCCGGTGCAGCAGGCCCTGCATGATCATGGCCCCGGCATAGGCGCCCACCGAGGTCGAGGCGAGCCCCGAGGCCAGCAGCCCGACCGCGAGCAGCAGTCCGGCCACCGGACCGAGCGCCTCCCGGACCGCGGCGTGCGCGCCCTCGATGGTGTCCACGCCGTCGCGGCCGCGCAGCGTGCTCGCGGCCATCAGCAGCATGGCCAGGTTCACCGCGCCGGCCAGCAGCATGGCCAGCCCGACGTCGTAGCGGGTGATGCGCAGCAGGCGGTTTCGCGGGGCCCCGGGATCGGGGTGCCCGTGCCGGTCGCGGGCCATGCCGGAGTGCAGGTAGACCACGTGCGGCATGACGGTCGCGCCGATCATGGCGGCGGCCAGCAGCACGCTGCCAGCGCCGTCGAAGCGGGGCAGCAGGCCGCCCACGGTCTCCGAGGCGGACGGGGGTGAGATCACCACGGAGGCAAGGAATCCGATGGCGATAATGCCGAGCAGCCCGGTGATCACCCGTTCGAAGGGTTGTTGCCCGCGCCGGTTCTGGATCAGCAGCAGGAACATCGAGACGCAGCCGGTGATGATGCCGCCGACCATGAGCGGCAGCCCGAACAGCAGCTTGAGCGCGATGGCCCCGCCCACCACCTCGGCGAGATCGGTTGCCACGGCCACGGTTTCGGCTTGCACCCAGTAGGCCAGCCGGATGGGCCGACTCGCCTTGGCCCGCACCACTTCCGGCAGGGAGCGACCGGTGACCAGACCCAGTTTCGCGGACAGGAACTGCACCAGCCCGGCCATGATGTTGGCCATCACGACCACCCACACCAGCAAGTAGCCGTACTGCGCGCCCGCGCTGATGTTCGACGCCACATTGCCCGGATCGACATATGCGATGGCGGCGACGAATGCGGGACCTAATAGGACCGTGGCCGATCGCGCTCGCTGAAACGGGCTGCTCTTATCGGCCACACTGGTACTCACATAGCGAGTTTACGGGTGACCGAACTTTTTGTTTAGTCATTCCTACCAAGCTGTGACCATAGCCATAACGGCAAACAGCCCGGCACCTTCCGGTGCCGGGCTGTGTTGTCTTGTCCGCGTTGGCTTTCGGCTAGATGCCGAGGCCCTGGGCCAGGACCGGCCACGAGTTGATGAACTCGTCGTTCCAGTAGCCCCACGAGTGGGTGCCGGTGGGCCGGAAGTTGAAGGTGGCCGGGATGCCGAGGGTGTCCAGCTTGCTCGCCAGGTTGTGGCTGCAGTAGTTGGTGCCCGCCTCGATGACGCCACCGATCAGGATCTGGTTGGCCAGGCCGTAGGCGCCGGGCAGCGCGTACTGACCGTTCATCACGTCGTACTGGCCGGGCAGGCCGCTGCCGGAGGAGACGTAAAGGTTGATGCCGCGCAGCTTCTCGGCATTGATGACCGGGTCGTGGGCCGCCCAGTCGGGCGAGTTCGACGGGCCGTACATGTTCTCCAGCTTGCCGCCGCCCCAGGTCTCGACGGTCAGGCGCATGAACTCCTGACCCTGCGGGTCGGCCATCTGCGCGCAGCCGGAGTAGGCGGCGACGGACTTGTACAGGTCCGGCTGGGCCTCGGCGAGGGTGAGCACGGTGGTGCCGGAGGTGGAGATGCCGGCGATGGCGTTGACGCCGTTGGTGCCCAGGGCCGCGTCGATCAGCGGGGGCAGCTCCTGGCTGAAGAAGGTGGTCCACTTGTTGCGGCCCAGCACCGGATCGTCATTGTTCCAGTCCTGGTAGTAGGACCACTTGCCGCCGATGGGCTGCACCACATTGACGTTCTTGTCACCGAGGAACCCGTTGACGATATTGGTCTTCTTGACCCAGGAGGCGTCGTCCTGACCGCCGCCCGCGCCATTGAGCAGGTACAGGGTCGGGCGCGGCGCCGAGGCGTCGGCGGGCCGCTGCACATCGACCGGGTAGGTGGCGCCCATGGCCGCGGAGTACACGTAGAGCCGGATATTGCGCTCGTCGCGCATCTCGGCCTTGGTGATCTTCGAACCGTCCGCCGAGACCGGGTCGGCCAGCAGCTTCTTGCCGTCGATGATCGGATCAGCGGAGGCGGTGCCGCCGCCGATGCCGGTCATGAGACCGGTGAGAACCGCTGTGGCGGCGAGGAAGGCCGCGGCTCGCACCCCGCCCCTCCCGTTCCGGACATGTCGACGAATCAATGTTTTGCACCTTCATCTCGTGTCGAATTCAGCTGGCCGGCGACCCCGCGGCCCGGGATTTCCCGGTGGTTTCCGACCCCCGACAGCCCATACGGCCTATCTCATCGCCGCAACAACGGACCATATTACGGGCCGCTCACGCGGCGGGGTGCTCGCCCCGCCGCGCGTGAGCGGGGTTACCGCCCGTGTTCGGCCAGTCCACCGAGGGCCTGCACCCAGCCCTCGACCAGCTGTTTGACCTGGTCGAGTCCGAGTACCGCGCCCACGAAGTCGAAGCGGGCGGTGAGCCCGTCCTGGCTGGTGTCCACGGTGATGTCCAGGTACAGGTCCTGTGCCACCGGTTCCGGGTAGACCCGGGCCGGCCGCAGGTCGCGGTAGCGGAAGCCGATGCGGCCCACCGGCAATACCGCGATCTCCGCCTCGGTCTCCGGGTTCAGGTGCCGCAGCAGCCCGAAGCCGACGCCCCGGGACGGCACCTCGCGGGAGCGGTCGCGGATCTGCTCGATCACACTGCCCGCGCCGGGCCCGCCCGAGCGCACCTGGGCGAGGTCGAGGCCCTCGAGGCGCAGCGGGAACGGGTAGGCGGTGCTGAACGCGCCGACCGTGCGCTGCCCGTCGCCGTCGCCGGGTTCGCGGCCGTCGGCGGTCAGCCGCACCACCGAACCCAGGGTGTCGCGCAGGACGCGGGCATCCGGGTCGAGCAGGGTGGCGGCCAGCGCGGACAGCAGCACGTCGTCGATGCTGGCGTCGTAGCGGCGGGCGACGGCGTCCACGGCGGCCGCGCCCTCGCCGGTGATGGAGACCGAGACCCGGCCGCGGCCACCGGATTCGAGGTCGGCGCGCACCCGGTCCGGGGAGACGCCCGGGGCGGCATCGGCGAGAGCCTCACGCCACCAGTCCAATTCGTCCACGGTGTCGGCTTCCAGGGCCCGCTGTGCGAGGCCGCGGGCAATGCCGAGCGGGTGGGCGTCGGCGCTGGGCGGGGTGGCGTGGCCGCCGGACCAGGAGGCGGTGAGGTCGTCGATGACCGTGCGCCACGAGGTGTCGTCCACCACCAGGCCATTGGCGACCACCACCAGCACGGCGGCGGGCCGGTCCTCAGCGTCGCCGGCGGCGGTGTTCTCCACCAGTACGAAGCGCATGTTGTAGCCGCGCTCGGGATCCAATTCCGCGGCGGCGGCGTGGATCACGGCCTCGATGGGGTCGCCGACGGCCTCCACGTTCGGGTCGATCTGCCAGACCACCGCGGCCCCGCGCGGCTGCTGCGCGGGAATGTCGAGGACGGCCGCGCCGCCGTCGCGCCGCAGCCGGGCCCACAGGCCGGGGTGGCGGTCGAGCAGGGTGGCCACCGAGCGGCGGACCCGGGTGCCGGACAGGCCCGCGGCGATATCGAGGGTGATGGCCCGCACGCGCAGGCCGGACGGTTCGCCCTCGAGCAGTCCCACCGCACCGGCGGGCAGCGGCGAGGTCTCGCCGACCGAGGTCAGGCGGGGGCCGGTGGTCGGCTGCGGCACGGGCCGCGCCGTTTCCCGGCTGGTCGAATCCTGCACCGGCGCGGTCGCTTCGGCCGCGACCGGCGCATCCTCTTCGGCCGCCACGGCTTCCTCGTCTGCCTCCGCCACGGCTTCGTCGGCGGCTTCCGGGTCCTGGGCGTCGTGCGGCATGAGGCCCGCGGCGAGGTCCTCAGGCTTGATGACCGGCAGCACCTGGGTGATGGCCCAGTCCGCGCCCGCGTCCCAGTCGTCCTCGGCCGCAGCGGGTTCCGCCGTAGCAGGCTCGGCCGCCGGGGTCTGTTCCGCACCGTCAGCGCTCACACCGGCGCTGTCATTCACACGGGCACTGTCATTCGCACCGGCGCTGTCATTCGCACCGGCAATGTCGCCGAGCACGCCGGAGTCGGCGCGGGCGAGGAGTTCGGCCAGGCGCGGGCCGATCTCGGCGAACGCCTCGGCGGTGGTCATCTGCGAATGCCGGACGTGGACAACGTGATCGGCGACGCCGTCGGCGAAGGGCGACCATTCCGCGGCCGAGCCGACCCGTTCGCCCTCATTGTGGATGGTGGCGCGGAACAGTTCGATCGGACCGTCGAAGCGGTCCGGCCGGTATTCGCTGACCAGCTGGACCGCGCCCATGGCGCCACGGTAGATGCGGCGCATCCGGTCCAGGTCGAGCACCGCGAGTTCCGGCGGCAGGGCGGCGACCAGCGCGGCCAGGGCGTCGTCGCCCAGGTCGCGCAGGTCCGCCGGGAACGCGTCGGCGGGCACGCCCAGCGCCACGAATTCGTCTCGCACCGTGGCCCGGAAGTATTCGAGGTCGATCTCCGGGAAGGCGTCGAGAATGCCGAGCAGTTCGACCCGCTCCCCCGCCGCGCGCAGTTCGGTGGTGAGGGCGTGGGCGATGAGGCCGCCCATGGAGTAGCCGACGAGCCGGTAGGGCCCGTGCGGCTGCACCTCGCGCATGGCGGCCAGGTAGCGGCCGATCATGTCGGCGAAAGTGGCCGGGTCGTAGTCGTTCTCGGTCAGTGCCGGGGATTGCAGGCCGAGGATCGGCTGCTCCTCGGGCAGGTGCTCGGCCAGTCCGGCGAACGGCCAGGCCAGCCCGGACAGCGGCGGCGCGCAGAACAGCGGCGGCCGCGAGCCTTCGGCGCGGATCGGCAGGATCGGGCGCAGGCTGGCGTCCAGCTCGGCCTCGACACTCCCTGCGCCGCCCTCGGCGATGCCTGCACTGCCCGCGGCGATGCGGGCGCTGAGCCCGGCCACCGTCGGGTCGGTGAAGAACCAGGCGACCCGGACACTTGCTCCGGTGCGGCGGTTCAGTTCGCCGACCACGCGGGTGGCCAGCAGCGAGTTGCCGCCGAGGGAGAAGAAGTTGTCCCGCAGGCCGACCCGGTCCAGGCCGAGGACCTCGGCCACGGTGTCGGCCACGGTCTGCTCCAGCGGCGTTGCGGGAGCCTCGAATTCGCGACGGGTGAGCACGGGTTCGGGCAGCGCCCGGCGATCCAGCTTGCCGACCGGGGTCAGCGGGATAGCGTCGAGCACCGTAATGGCCGTCGGCACCATGTATTCCGGCAGTCTGCCCGCGACGTGCTCGGTGAGCGCGGCGGTATCGATCCGGTGGCCCGCCACCGGCAGCACGTACGAGGCCAGGATGGTGGCCCCGGCCGCGGTCTTGTGCCCGACGGTGACCGCGAAGTCCACCGATTCGTGTGCGGCCAGCGCGGCATCGATCTCACCCAGTTCGATGCGGAAGCCGCGCACCTTGAGCTGGAAATCGGAGCGACCGACGTATTCGATCGAACCGTCCGCGGTCCAGCGCACCACGTCACCGGTGCGGTACATGCGCTCACCGGCCACATAGGGGTTGGCGATGAAGCGGTCGGCGGTCAGGCCCGGCTGCGCGTGATAGCCGCGCGCCAGTTGCAGACCCGACAGATACAGCTCGCCCGAGACGCCCACCGGCACCGGGCGCAGGCGATGGTCGAGGATCAGCGCCTGGGCGCCGCGGACCGGGCGGCCGATGGTGATCGGATCGCCCGGCGTCAGCGGCTCGCCGATGGTGATCACGATGGTGGTCTCGGTCGGGCCGTAGACATTGCGGAAGCGGCGGATCGCGCCGTCCGTGCCGATCGGCACCGCCCATTTCTCCACCAGTTCGGCGGGCATCGCCTCGCCGCCGGCGGCCAGCACGCGCAGCGAGTCCAGGCCGGTGGCGTCGAAGGTGGACAGCGCGGAGGTGGTGACGAACGCGTGGGTGACCTGCTCCTCGCGGATCAGGTCGGACAGTTCGGTACCGCCGTAGGTGCCCGGCGGCACCACCACGAGGGCCCCGCCCGCGCCGATGGCGAAGAGGAATTCCATCATGGCGGCGTCGAACGACGGCGTCGCGAAATGCAGTGCGCGCGAGGTGGAATCGAGCTCGTACCGCTCGACCTGCTCGGCGCACAGGCTGGCCAGGCCCGCGTGGGTGACCACGACGCCCTTGGGCACGCCCGTGGAACCGGAGGTGTAGATGACGTAGGCCGGGTGTTCCGGGCGCAGCGGGCGCGTCCGCTCGGCGTCCGTGACCGGCGTGTCCGGGTACCGGTCGACGTCGACCACGAATCGGTGCGCGTCCAGGGCGATCCACTCGGTGTCGCCCGAGATGTCGCGCAGGGCAGCGATATCGGCGCCCAGGGTGAGGCCCAGCGGCGCGCCCGAGTCGGTGACCATGTGCGCGATGCGGTCGCCCGGGTAGTCCGGATCGATCGGCACGAAGACGGCACCGGTCTTGAGCACCGCCCAGGTGGTGAGCACCGACTCGATGGATCGCCGAATGGCGACGGCCACCCGGACTTCCGGTCCCGCGCCGTGTGCGATGAGGGCGCGCGCCAGCTTCGAGGAGGCCGCGTCCAGATCGGCGTAGTCGAAGGAGCGGCCCCGGTACACCACCGCGGGCCCGGACGGATTGGCCGCCACCGCGGCGCTCATCAGCTCCGGCAGCGTGCGCGGCTGTTCGGCCGCGCCGCCGGTGCGGGTGGTGAGATCGGTGAACTCGGCGGCCGACAGCAGCTCCAGGTCGCCGACCGGATGGCCCGGCCGCGCGACGATATCGGTGAGCAGCCGCAGGAAGCGCTGCGCGAACGCCTCCACCGTCGACGCGTCGAACAGGTCGCGTGCGTAGGTGAAGATGCCGGTCGCGCCGGAGTCGGCGGTGCCCGCAATGGTCAGCTGGAGATCGAATTTGGCGGTGTCGACCTCGAAATCGACCGCGCCGATGCGCAATCCGGGGAGCTCGAATCCGGCGTCGGGCAGGTTCTCGAACGACAGTGCCACCTGGAACAGTGGATTGCGCGCGGTGGAACGCTCCGGGTTGAGCAGTTCGACCAGTCGCTCGAACGGAACGTCCGCGTGCGCGAAGGCGGCCAGGTCGGTGTCCTTGACCTCGGCGAGCAGGTCGTCGAAGCTCCGCTGTCCCGAGACGCGGGTGCGCAGCACCAGCGTGTTGACGAACATGCCGATCACGTCGTCGAGTTCGGCTTCGCCGCGGCCCGCGATCGGGCTGCCGATGGCGAGGTCGTCGCTGCCCGACAGGCGGGACAGGAAGACCGCGAGGGCGGTGTGCACGACCATGAACAGGGTCGCATTGCGTTCCCGTGCAAGGTCTTGCAGCGCGCGCTGCAATTCCGCACCGATCTCGAAGGTCACGGTGCCGCCGCGCAGTGAGGCGACCGGCGGGCGCGGGCGGTCCGAGGGCAGGTTCAGCTCGTCCGGGAGTCCGGCGAGAGCGGTCCGCCAGTAGTCGGTCTGGGCGGAGATGAGGCTGTCGGGATCGTCCTCGGAGCCGAGCACCTCGCGCTGCCACAGGGTGTAGTCCGCGTACTGGATCGGCAGCGGAGCCCACGCGGGGGCTTCGCCCTGCGCGCGGGCGGCGTAGGCCAGCATGATGTCGCGGGTGAACGGGCCCATGGACCAGCCGTCGGCGCTGATGTGGTGGGTGGCGAACACCAGGACATGTTCGGTCTCGGCGCCTTCGACGCGGAAGAGCTTGGCCCGCAGGGGAACCTCGCGCGCGACATCGAATCCGGCCGAGAGGACTCCGGCGATGCGGTGCGGCAGCGAACCGGTGGTCACCAGGACCGGGGTGAGATCCGGCACCACCTGGGCGGCGGGCCGGACGACCTGCCGTGCCACACCGTCGATCTGCGGATATACCGTGCGCAGCGACTCGTGGCGGCCGATGGTGTCGGCCACGGCCTGCTGCAATGCGGCCACATTCAGATCACCGGTGAGGCGCACGGCGGCCGGGATGTTGTAGGCGGCCGAGGTGGGGTCGAACTGGTTGAGGAACCACATGCGCTGCTGTGCCAGTGACAGCGGCACGATCTCCGGACGCGGCCCGGCCACCAGGGCCTTGCGGCCCAGGCCCGCATGCTGCTCCACCTTGATGGCGAGGGCGGCGACGGTGGGCGCTTCGAAGAGCAGGCGCACGGGGACCCGGGTGTCCAGCGCGGCACCGAGGCGGGCGGCGACCTGCGTTGCCACCAGGGAGTTTCCGCCGAGGGCGAAGAAGTCGTCGTCCGCACCGACCTGGTCGGAGCCGAGCACGTCGGCGTAGACGCCCGCCACGATCTCCTCGATCGGAGTGGACGGCGCGCGGTAGGCGGTGGCCTCGAATTCCGGTTCCGGCAGGGCCTTTCGGTCCAGCTTGCCGTTCACATTGAGCGGCAGGGCATCGAGCACCACGAAGGCCGAGGGCACCATGTAGGACGGCAGCGCCGCCGACAGCGCCGACTTCACCTCTGCCACATCGATATCCGAGCCCGCGGGCACCATGTACGCGACGAGCCGATCACCGGTGTTGGCGTCCGACTTGGCCAGCACCGCGGTCTGCGCGACCTCCGGCAGCGCCAGCAGCGCCGCCTCGATCTCGCCGAGCTCGATGCGGAAGCCGCGGATCTTGACCTGGAAGTCGGTGCGGCCCCGGTAGTCGAGTTCCCCGGCCGCGTTCCAGGCCACCAGGTCGCCGGTGCGGTCCATGCGCTCGCCGTGCCCGAACGGGTTGGCCACGAAGCGATCCGCGGTCAGTTCCGGTCGCGCGAAGTAGCCGCGCGCCAGCTGGTCGCCCGCCAGGTACAGCTCGCCGGACACGCCCACCGGCACCGGCCGCAGGCGTGCGTCGAGCACGTAGACGCGGCTGTTCCATTCGGGTGCGCCGATCGGCACCGACAGCCGGTCGAGGTCGGTGACCGGGTGGCTGGTGATGGACACCGCGGCCTCGGTCGGGCCGTAGAGGTTGAACAGCGCCGCACCCGGATTGGCCTTGCGAAAGCGCTGCGCCACCGTGGCGGGCAGCGCCTCACCGATGGCCAGCACCCGGCGCAGCGAATCGTTCAGCGCCCCACCGGATTCCGTCATCAGCGCGTCCAGCATGGACGGCACCGCGTGCAGCGTGGTGACCCGCTCGCGCGCCATGAGCGCGTTCAGGTACGCCGGGTCGCGGTGCCCGTCGGCGGTCGCGATCACCAGGCGGCCACCGGACACCGCCGCCGACCAGAACTCCCACACCGACAGGTCGAAGGTGGCGGCGGTTTTGAGCAGCACCGCGTCCTGGGCGCCCAGCCCGAATTCGGCGATCTTCCAACGCAATTGGTTGACCACGGCCCGATGCGGCACCGCCACGCCCTTGGGGCGGCCGGTGGAGCCGGAGGTGAAGATGACGTAGGCGGTATTGGCCGGTCGCAGCGGCAGCAGCCGCTCGGCATTGGTGACCGCGTGGCCGGCAAAGGATTCCAGGCGCAGATCGGCGAGGTTCAGCACCGGCGCGACCGAGGTGTCGAATCCGGCCTCGGAATTGGTGAGCACGCACAGCGGCGCGGCCGTCTCGAGGATGTAGCCGGTGCGTTCGGCGGGCTGGTCCGGATCCACCGGCACGTACGTGCCGCCCGCGACCGATACCGCGTACATGGCGACGACCAGATCCACCGAGCGCCGCAGGGCCAGCGCCACCCGGGTCTCCGGGCCGACCCCGCGCGAAATCAGGTAGCGCGCCAGGCGATTCACCCGCAGCCCGAGCTCGCCGTAGGTGTGGGCGGTCCCGCTCGGGCCGACCAGGGCGACGGCGTCGGGCGCTGCGGTCACGCTCGCGGTGAGCAGCGAGGCCAGCGTGGCGGCCGTATCCACCCGGTGCGCGGTGGCATTGCGCGCCGACAGGAGTTCGGTCCGCTCCTCGGCGGCCAGCAATTCGATGTCCCCGGCGCGCACCGAGTCGTCGGCCACCACGGCGGCGAGCAGGCGCTGCAACCGGTCCAGCATGCCCGCGACGGTCTCGGCGTCGAACAGCTCGGAGGCGTAGGTGATGAAGCCGCCGATACCGGCGGGCGCACCCGTCTCGTCGTAGGCGTCGGAGACGATCAGGTGCAGATCGAACTGCGACACATCGGCATCCGCGCTGAGCCCGGAGATGGTCAGCCCCGGCAGTTCCAGGGTCTCCCGCGCCATGTTCTGGAAGGACAGGCCGACCTGGAACAGCGGGTGGTGCGCGGTCGAGCGCGGCGGGCTGAGCACCTCGACCAGGCGCTCGAACGGAATGTCGGCGTGCGAGAACGCCTGCAGGTCGATTTCGCGCTGGCGGGCGAGCAGTTCGCCGAAGGTGGCGTCGCCGTCGACCCGGGTGTGGAAGACGACCGTATTGACGAACATGCCGATGAGATCGTCGAGTTCGCGTTCGCCGCGACCGGCCACCGGGGTGCCGATGGCGATGTCGGCGGTGCCCGAGAGCCGGGACAGCAGCAGCGCGAACGCGGTGTGCACCACCATGAACAGGGTGGCGTTGTGCGCCAGCGCGATGCGCGTCAACCCGGCGTGCACCTCGGCGTCGATGATCACGTTCAGGCGCGATCCGGTCAGCGACGCTACCGCGGGGCGCGGCCGGTCGGTGGGCAGTTCGAGCAGGTCGGGCAGGCCGTCGAGTTCGGTGCGCCAGTAGGCGATCTGCTGGGCGGCAACCGATTCCGGGTCGGACTCGTCGCCGAGCACGGCGCGCTGCCACAGCGCGTAGTCGGCGTACTGGACGGCCAGCGGGGCCCAGCCGGGCTCGGCGCCGGCGGCGCGGGCCGCGTAGGCGGTCATGATGTCGCGGGCCAGCGGGGCCATGGAGGAGCCGTCGGCGGCAATGTGGTGGGCGACCACGGCGAGCACGTACTCGCGCCGGGCACCCGGTGCGAGATCGGTGATTTCGAGCAGCCGCACCCGGATCGGCACCTGGCTGGTCACGTCGAACGGCGTCACCGCGAGCTCGTAGACGGCCGCGGCCACCTCGGATTCGGCGACTCGCACCGATTCCAGACGCGCGGAGGCGGTTTCGATGCCGGCCGGCAGCACGACCTGGACCGGGCCCTCGGGGGTTTCCGGGTACACGGTGCGCAGCACCTCGTGCCGGGCCACCACGTCGTCGAGTGCGGCGGTCAGCGCCTCCACGTCTAGGCTGCCCGAGACGCGCAGTGCGAAGGGCAGGTTGTAGGCGGCCGAGCCCGCGCCGATGGTGCCGTCGCCCTGGTCCTCGAAGCGATTGAGGAACCACATGCGCTGCTGTGCCGGGGACAGCGGCAGCCGCTCGGGCCGCTCGATGGTGCCCAGTGCGTGGGTGCGGCCGTGCCGGGCTCGGGATTCGCTGCCGCCGAGGGCTTCGATGGCGGTGGCGAGCGCGGTCACGGTCGGCGTCTCGAACAGGGCGCGCACCGGCACCCGCTCGCCGACGGCGACACCGAGCCGGGCCACGACCTGCGTTGCGACGAGGGAGTTTCCGCCGAGAGCGAAGAAGTCGTCGTCCGCGCCGACCCGTGCCACGCCGAGCACCTCGGCGAACACCTCGGCCACGATCTCCTCGATCGGCGTTGCGGGAGCCCGGAATTCGCGTCCGACGAAGGTGGGCGACGGCAGCGCCTTGCGGTCCAGCTTGCCGCTGGCGTTGAGCGGGAAGGCGTCGAGGGCCACGACGGTGGCCGGAATCATGTACGCGGGCAGGTGATCCGCGAGCGCGGGCAGCAGCTCGGCCTGATCGATGGTGTGCCCGGGCAGCGGCACGGCGTAGGCGACCAGCTGATCGCCCAGGTCGGACGGCATGACCAGGGCGACGGCCGCCGAGACCTGCGGCTGGGCCAGCAGCGCGGTCTCGATCTCGCCGAGTTCGATGCGCTGGCCGCGGAACTTCACCTGAAAGTCGGTGCGGCCGATGTAATCCAGCCGCTGCGGGCGATCGGCTCCGGCAGCGCGCCAGACCACCAGGTCACCGGTGCGGTACATGCGCTCGCCGGTCCCGAACGGGTTGGCCACGAAGCGATCCGAGGTCAGATCGGGGCGGCGCACGTAGCCGCGCGCCAGCTGGTCACCGGCCAGGTACAGCTCACCGGCCACGCCGGGCGGCACCGGGCGCAGCTGCCCGTCCAGCACGTAGACGCGAGTGTTCCACTGCGGCAGGCCGATCGGCACGGTGGGCCGTTCGTCGCCGCGGGCCTGCCAGTAGGTCACCGAGACGGCGGCCTCGGTGGGCCCGTACAGGTTGTGCACCTTGGCATCCGAGACGGCGGCGAAGGCCGCGACGGTCTCGGGCGGCAGCGCCTCACCGATGACGAACACGTCGCGCAGGCTGGCGATGCTCCCGGCGGCGGTGTGCGCGGCGAAGACCGTCAGCATCGACGGCACGAAGTCGGTGACGGTGACCCTGTGGCGCGCAATGGATTCCGCCACGTACAGCGGATCCCGGTGCCCGTCGTGGGTGGCGACCACCAGTTTCGCGCCTGTGCGCAGCGGCATGAAGTAGCCCCACAGCGACACGTCGAAGGTGGTGGCGGTCTTCTGGAGATACACGTCGCCGGGACCCATCGGGTACTCGGCCAGCATCCAGGTGGTCTGGTTGTGAATCGCCCCGTGCGACACCGCGACGCCCTTGGGGCGGCCGGTGGAGCCGGAGGTGAAGATGACGTAGGCCGGATGCTCGGGCAGCACCTTGCCGAGCAGTTCGCCCGGGGTCAGCGGCGCGCCGTTGAACACGTCGTTGTCGAGGACGTCGAGGTAGACCACGCCGGTGTCGTCCGGTACCGGGACCGCGTCGGCGATGGTGGTCAGCACGCAGACCGGTTGCGCCGTATCGAGAATGTGCGCGATGCGCTCGGCCGGATGGTCCGGATCCAGCGGCACGTACGCGCCACCCGCCGTCAGCACCGCGTACATGCCGATCACCAGTTCCGGCGACCGGCGCAGCGACAGGCCGACCAGCGCCTCCGGGCCCACCCCGTAGGCGATGAGCAGCCGGGCCAGCTTGTTGACCCGGCGGTCGAATTCGCGGTAGGTGAGCTCGACGCCCTCGTGGTGCAGGGCCACCGCGTCCGGGTGCGCGGCCACGGCCCGGCGGTAGCCGTCGAGCAGCAGTTCCGGCGCGACCGGATGCGCGGTCTCGTTCCAGCCCAGCAGGATTCGGTCCCGCTCGGGGGCGGCCAGCAGCTCGAATTCGCCGATCCGGGTGTCCGGGGCGGCCGCGATGCCCGACAGCAGCCGCACCAGGCGCTCGGCGAATCCGGCCACCGTCGCCTCGTCGAAAAGCTCGGTGGCGTAGGTGAATACGGCGGTCATGCCGCCCGCGACGCCATCGGTCTCGCGCGGGATCACCGACAGTTGCAGATCGAATTTCGCCACCGCGCCGTCGAGTTCGACGGCCTCAGCGCTCAGGCCCGGCAGTTCCAGGCGCGGAGTCTCGATATTGTGGAAGAACAGCGCCACCTGGAACAGTGGGTGGTGGGCCTGCGAGCGGACCGGGTCGAGGACTTCCACCAGGCGTTCGAACGGCAGCTCGGCGTGCGAGAAGGCCGCCAGATCGGTCTCTTTCGCGGTGTCGAGCAGCTCGGCGAAGGTGGCGGCCGGATCGATCCGGGTCCGCAGCACCAGCGTATTGACGAACATGCCGATGAGGTCGTCGAGTTCGCGCTCGCCGCGACCCGCGACCGGGGTGCCGATCACGATGTCGTCGTTGCCGGACAGCCGGGCCAGCAGGACGGCCAGCGCGCTGTGCATGACCATGAACGGCGACGCGCCGCCGCGCTGGGCGAGCTCGTCGAGCCGGGCGTGCAGCGCCGCGTCGATCTCGAACTTGTGGACCGCGCCGCGGCCGCTGGCGACCGCCGGGCGCGGCCGGTCGGCGGGCAGGTCCAGGCGATCCGGGATGCCCGCCAAAGCCGCACGCCAGTAGGCGATCTGGGTGGCGGCGAGGGATCCGGCCTGCTGCTCGTCGCCGAGCAGGGCGCGCTGCCACAGCGTGTAGTCCGCGTACTGGACCGCCAGCGGCTCCCAGGTCACCGCGGCACCGGCGTGGTGGGCGAAGTAGGCGGTCAGCAGGTCCTTCATGAACGGACCCACCGATGCGCCGTCGGCGGCGATGTGGTGCACGACCACCGCGATGACGTAGTCGCCGGAACCGATTTCGGCCAGCTCGATGCGCAGCGGCACCTCGGCGGCCACGTCGAAGCCGCGCCCAGCCAGCCCCAGCAGCCAGTCCGGCACCTGCTCGGGGGCGACGGGCCGCGGCGTGAGCGCCGGAATCGCCTGCGCGGCAGGCAGAATCATCTGGTAGCCGGTGCCGTCCACGGCCGGGTACACGGTGCGCAGCGTTTCGTGGCGTTCCACCAGATCGGCGATGGCCGCCCGCAGCGCGGCGATATCGAGCGCGTCGGTGCCGGGCTGCGCGGAGCGCAGCCGGATGGCGAACGGAATGTTGTTGGCGGCCGAGGCCGTATCGAACTGGTTGAGGAACCACATGCGCTGCTGGGCCAGCGACAGCGGAATCCGGTCGGGGCGCGGTTGCGGGGTGAGCGCGGGCCGCCCGCCCGCTCCCACCAGGGGTTCGAGTTGCGCGGCGAGTCCGGCGACGGTCGACGCGGTGAAGATCATGCGGGCCGGGACGCGCGCGGAGATCTCCGCGCCCAGCCGGGCGGCCACCCGGGTGGCGATGAGCGAATTGCCGCCCAGTTCGAAGAAGTCGTCGTCCGCGCCGATCGGATCGACCGGGTCGAGCAGGTCGGCGAAGACGCCCGCGACCAGCTCCTCCAGCTTGCCCGACGGTGCGCGGAACTCCTTGGTGCGCAACTGCGGTTCGGGTAGCGCGCGGCGGTCCAGCTTGCCGACCGGGGTCAGCGGAATGACGTCCAGCACCATGATGGTGGTGGGCACCATGTGCGCGGGCAGGCTCTGCTCGGCATAGGCGGTCAGCTCGTCCACGTCCACCACCGCGCCGGGTGCGGCGTGCACGTAGGCGGCCAGAATCGTTGCGCCCGTGTCGAGTGTGTGGCCGACGGTGACGGCGAAGTCCACACTGTCGTGCGAGCCCAGCACCGCGTCGATCTCGCCGAGCTCGATGCGGAAACCGCGGATCTTGACCTGGAAGTCGTTGCGGCCCAGGTATTCCACGTCGCCGGAGGGGGTGCGGCGGACCAGGTCGCCGGTGCGGTAGAGCCGGGATCCGCTGGGGTCCATGGGATTCGCGACGAAGCGTTCGGCGGTCAGGCCGGGTCGCGCGTGGTAGCCGCGCGCCACCTGCGCGCCGCTGATGTAGAGCTCACCGACCACGCCGTCCACGACCGGCACCAGCCGCTCGTCGAGCACGTATTCGGTGATGCCGCGCACCGGCCCGCCGATGGTGACCACTTCACCCGGCACCAGCGGCGCGCTGATATTGGTCATGATGGTGGTCTCGGTGGGCCCGTACCCGTTGTAGAACTCGCGGTTCGCGCCGCCGCCGAGGGGAAGTACCCAGCGCCGCACCAGATCCGGCGGGCAGGCTTCGCCACCGGCGACCACGACGCGCAGATCATCCAGACCCGCCGGATCCACCGAGGCCAGCGCGGCCGGGGTGATGAACGCGTGTGTCACCCGCTCCCGGCGCAGCAGCGCCGCCAGTTCGTCGCCGCCGAGCACGTCGGGCGAGGCGACCACCAGCGCGCCAGCGCCGCCGAGCGCGAGCAGCAGCTCCAGCACCGAGGCGTCGAACGACGGGGACGCGAAATGCAGTGCCCGCGAATCGGTTCCGGTGCGGTACCGATCGCGCTGCTCATCGCAGAAGCCGGACAGTCCGGCCTGGGTGACCACCACGCCCTTGGGCTTGCCGGTCGATCCGGAGGTGTAGATGACATAGGCCGGGTGCTCGGCCCGCAGCGGGCGCACCCGATCCGCGGCGGTGACGGCCTCGTCGGGGTATTCGGCCATCTCGGCGGTCAGATCGGCGGCGTCGAGGGTCAGCCACTCGACATCGTCGGCCAGGTCCGCGCGCACCGCGGCGACGGTGAGCCCGAGCACCGCCCGCGAGTCGGTGACCATGTGCGTGACGCGGTCCTGCGGATAGTTGGGGTCGACCGGGACGTAACCGGCACCGGTCTTGGCGACGGCCCAGACCGCGACCACCGAGTCCAGCGAGCGCGGAATGCCGATGGCCACCAGGTCCTCGGGCCCGATGCCGCGGTCGATGAGCAGCCGGGCCAGCCGGGTGGAGCGCTCGTCGAGCTCGGCGTAGGTCAGAGCGCCCAGCGTGGCGGCCGCGTCGGCGTAGACGACGGCGGTTCCGCTCGGATTCGCCTCCACCGCCGAGGCCATGAGCTGCGGCAAAGTGGTGACGCGCGGCCGACGGGTACGGGTGGGCCGCTGGCGAACCGGGCGGGTCATGCCCGCGCTCCCGCGTACATCATGTTCCACTGTTCCCGGGGCGCCCGAACCATGAACCGCTTGCCTCATCCCTTGCCATCGTACCCTGCGCACATGCTGAAGCACACATCCTGATCCATCGAATCGGGATGCGCCAACCGTTACCTCGGCGTCGGCGCTCGGCCTCGGCCGCTACGGTATCTGCTGCACGTCAGCAGGCATACAGGGACCGTCGTCTAGTCAATATTCCCCCCGATCTCCGAGTCGACCTTGTCGCCCGCGAAATGCAAGCGGACCAGCAGTCCGGGGTGCCGGTCGCGCAGGTAGCGGACGGCCGACTGTACCCGGGCGGGCGGTGTGCCCTCGGCGATATCGAAACCGATGGTCCGCACCGAGATCCCCATCAGCTCGAGATCGGCGAGGTCCAGCCCCGACGGAATGTCCGGGTCGGGGTCCGGCGTCGAGGTCCGGGCCCGGTTCGCCGCCGGGTCGTCCAGCCGCCGAAGTACATCGGTGAGGACCGCGCCGATGCCGTCCAGCGCCCCGGGCTCGGTCATGTTTTCGTGGGTGACCGGGATGAGGTGGTCCACGATGTCGCCGGTGACGAAGGGCGCCCAATCGGCCGCGGCACGCCCGGCCGCGGCGTGTTCGGGGTCGTCGGCCCGGAAGAACAGCAGCGGTCCGCGGTAGCGGCCGGGCCGGAAGTCCCGATCCAGCGCCACCGAGCGGATGACCGCGTCGGACATCCGGCGCACCAGCTCGCGCGGCACGCCGCCGAAGTCCCGGGCGAGGGTCTCCTGGAGCAGGTCGACCGCCACTTCGCTCAGTTCGAGCCGATCGCCGATCCCGGACAGGGCGTCCGGGAGCCCGAGACCGGCGAAGGTCTCCTGGAGTGCGTCCCGGAGTCCGGCCTCGGCGCGTGCGGGGTGCGGGTAGGCGTCGAGCATGGCGAGCAGCTCGACCGATTCGCCCTGTTCTTGCAGGATCGCCGCCATGGTGTGGGCCAGTTTCGCGCCGAGCGACCAGCCCAGCAGCCGGTAGGGGCCCTCGGGTTGGACGGCGCGCAGCTCGGTGACGTAGCGCCGGGCGATCTCGGTGAGCGAGGTCGGCGTGAAGTCCGGTTCGGTCAGCGCGGGCGACTGCACACCGAAAATGGGCTGGTCGGGCGGCAGAACCCGGGCCAAACCCGAATAGCACCAGGCCAATCCGGCCATCGGGTGGATGCAGAACAGCGGTCTGGCCGTGCCCTCGGCCCGGATGGGCAGGATGACGCCGAGCGCGGCGGCCGGGTCGGGCTGCCGCGCGGGTCCGAGCGCGTCGAGGCGACGGGCCAGGCCGGTGACGGTGGCGTCGCCGAAGAAGTCGGCGACGCTCAGCTCTGCGCCCGTCTGCTCCCGCAGCCGGCTCACCACCCCGGTCGCCAGCAGCGAGGTACCACCGACGGCGAAGAAGTCGTCTTCCGCGCCGACCCGCTCCAGACCCAGCGCCTCGGCGAAGGCCGCGGCCACGAGGGTTTCGGCCGGTGTGGCGGGAGCCCGGTAGGCCCGAGGCCGCAGTTCGGGTGCGGGCAGCGCGGCTCGATCCAGCTTGCCGACCGGGGTCAGCGGCAATTCGTCGAGCACGACGATGGCCGTCGGGACCATGTAGGAGGGCAGGCGCGCGGCGACGTGATGGATCAGCGCGTCGGGATCGATCGTATGACCCTGTGCGGCAAGCACATAGGAGACGAGCACGGTTTCCCCGGCGGGGGTGGCGCGGCCGAGGGTGACGGCGTGGTCGACGTCGTCGTGTGCGGCGAGCACCGCGTCGATCTCGCCCAGCTCGATGCGGAAACCGCGCACCTTGACCTGGAAGTCGGAACGACCGACGTACTCGACCTCACCGTCCGAGGTCCAGCGGACCACGTCACCGGTGCGGTACATCCGCTCCCCCACGGCGAACGGATTGGCCACGAACCGATCCGCCGTCAAGCCCGCTCGCGCGTGGTAACCACGCGCCAGCTGGGTGCCCGCCACATACAACTCACCCGCCACACCGACCGGCACCGGCTGCAACCGATCGTCGAGGATCAGCGACCGCACACCCCGGATCGGGCCACCGATGGTGACCGGAGCACCCGGGACCAGCACATCACTCAAGTTGGTCATGATCGTGGCCTCGGTCGGACCGTAGGCATTGTGGAAGGCCCGAATCGCACCGTCCGCCAAGGGCACCGCCCACTTCTCCACGAGATCAGCGGACAGCGCTTCACCACCGGCGATCAGTACCCGGAGGCTGTCGAGCCCGGCCGGATCCAGGGTGGCCAGCACAGCGGGAGTGATGAGCGCATGGGTGACCCGCTCACGGCGAATCAGCTCCGCCAGTTCCTCACCGCCGTAGATGCCCGGCGGCACGACCACCAGCGTTCCGGCATTGCCGACCGCGAGCAGGAACTCGAGAATCGACGCATCGAACGACGGCGAAGCGAAATGCAAAGCACGCGAGGACGAATCGAGCCGATAACGCTCGACCTGCTCGGTGACGAAGTTGACCAGACCGGTGTGGGTGACCACGACGCCCTTGGGCACACCGGTCGAACCCGAGGTGTAGATGACATACGCCGGATGCTCCGCACGCAGCGGCCGCACGCGTTCGCCGTCGGTGATCTAGTTGTCCGAGAACGCATTCGGATCCATCTCGTCGAGCACCAGCCACTCGACCGTATCCGGCAGGCTTGCCTGCACCGACGCCACGGTGAGGCCGACCAGGGATCCGGAGTCGGTGACCATGTGGGTGATACGGTCCGCCGGGTAGTTCGGATCCCCCGGCACGAACGCCGCACCGGTCTTGGACACCGCCCACTCGGCCAGGTACGACTCATCCGAACGCGGCACCGCGACAGCGACCAGATCCTCGGCACCGATACCATGCCCGATCAGCAAGCGCGCCAGGCGATTCGACCGCTCATCCAGCTCGCCGTAGGACAGACTCCGCCCCTCGAACACGACCGCGGGCGCGTCGCGATCGATGGCGACGGCATCGGCGATCAGTTGCGGCAGGGTCCGTGCCGGCATGGCGGGCAGGCCGAAACGGGCCACTAGATCGGCCCGCTCGCTCCCATCGAGGATGTCGATCGCGCCGACACCGATCTCCGGGTCGGCCGCGATCGCTTCCAGCACGCGCAGGAAGCGCTGCGCGAACACCTCGACCGTCGCCGCGTCGAACAGGTCCCGCGCGAAGGTGAACATCCCGACCGTGCCCGATTCGGCCCAGCCCGCGACGGTCAGCTCCAGATCGAACTTCGCGATGCCGACCTCGAAATCGACCGCGCCGACCCGCAATCCGGGCAACTCGAACCCGGTGTCCGGCAGGTTGGTGAACGACAGGGCGACCTGGAACAGCGGATTGCGTGCGGTCGAGCGCTCCGGGTTCAGCACCTCCACCAGGCGCTCGAACGGCACATCGGCGTGCGCGAAGGCAGCCAGATCGGTGTCCTTGGTCTCGGCCAGCAGATCCGTGAAGGTCTGGCCCGAGACGCGGGTGCGCAATACCAGGGTGTTGACGAACATGCCGATCACGTCGTCGAGTTCGGCCTCACCGCGACCCGCGATCGGGGTGCCGACGGCGATGTCGTCGGTGCCCGACAGTCGCGCCAGGAACACCGCGAGGGCGGCGTGGATCACCATGAACGGGGTCGCATTGCGTTCCCGCGCCAGGTTTTCCAGGCCGCGTCGCAGGTCGGCCGGGATCTCGAAGCGCACCGTGCCGCCGCGCAGGGATGCCACCGGCGGACGCGGCCGGTCCGCGGGCAGGTTCAGCTCGTCCGGCAGCCCCGCGAGCGCGGCGCGCCAGTACTCGGACTGGGTGGCGAGCAGGCCGGTGGGGTCGTCCTCGCGGCCGAGGACCTCGCGCTGCCAGAGCGCGAAGTCGGCGTACTGCACCGGCAATGGTGCCCAGCCCGGAGCGATACCGGACACCCGCGCCGCGTAGGCCGTCATCACATCGCGGGTGAGCGGGCCCATGGACCAGCCGTCAGCGCTGATGTGGTGCACCACGAAAGCCAGCACGTACTCGGCGCTTTCACCACCGTGGACGCGGAAGAGCCGGGCCCGCAGCGGGATCTCGGTCGTCACGTCGAAACCCGTGCCGAGGAATTCGGCGACCCGCTCCAGCAGCGTCTCCGCATCGACCTCCACCGGCGTCAGGTCCGGAATCGCCTGTGCCGCGGGCAGGATCACCTGCACCGGGCTGCCGTCCGCCTGCGGGTAGATCGTCCGCAGGATCTCGTGGCGTCCGATCAGATCGGCGACCGCGTCTTGCAGAGCGGCCGTGTCCAGCTCGCCGGTGAGGCGGACGGCGACCGGGATGTTGTAGGCCGCCGAGGCGGTGTCGAACCGGTTGAGGAACCACATCCGCTGCTGAGCCAGCGACAGCGGCACCTGCTCCGGGCGCTTGCGCGCGGTCAGCGCCGGTCGACCGCCGTCACCGGCCCGCTGTTCGACACCGGCCGCGAGCGCGGCGACGGTTGGCGCTTCGAACAGCGCCCGCACCGGCACCCGGGCGTCGAGTGCCGCACCGAGCCGGGCCACCACCTGGGTGGCGAGCAGCGAATTACCGCCCAGGGTGAAGAAGTCGTCGTGCACGCCGACCCGTTCCACACCGAGCACCGCCGCCATGGTGTCGGCGACGAGCCGCTCCGAAGGTGTTCTGGGCGCAACGAATTCGCGTTGCACGAGCACCGGCTCCGGCAGCGCGCGCCGATCCAGCTTGCCGACCGGAGTCAGCGGCACGGCGTCGAGGACCGTAATGGCCGTGGGCACCATGTATTCCGGCAGGCGGCCCGCGACATGCTCGGTCAGCGCCGCCACATCGATGACGCCGCCGGCCACCGGCACCACGTAGGCCGCCAGGATGGTGGCCCCGGACTCCTGCCGATGGCCGACGGTCACCGCGAAGTCGACGCTCGCGTGCGCGGAGAGGGCGGCGTCGATCTCGCCGAGCTCGATGCGGAAGCCGCGCACCTTCAGCTGGAAATCGGAACGGCCCACGTATTCGATCCGGCGATCCGGGCTCCAGCGCACCACGTCACCGGTGCGGTACATGCGCTCGCCGGCACCGAACGGGTTGGCCACGAATCGTTCCGCGCTCAGGCCCGGCCGCGCGTGATAGCCGCGCGCCAACTGGATCCCCGACAGGTACAGCTCACCCGCGACACCCACCGGGACGGGGCGCAGCCGGTCGTCCAGGATCAATGACCGCATGCCACGGACGGGTCCGCCGATGGTGACGGGATCGCCCGGCACCAGCGGGTCACCGATATTCGTGACGATGGTGGTCTCGGTCGGACCGTAGACGTCGTGGAAGGCGCGAATCGTGCCGTCGGGCAGGCGCACCGCCCACTTGGCGATCAGCTCGGCCGGAACCGCTTCGCCGCCGACGGCCAGCACCCGCAGCGAGTCCAGGCCGTCGGGCGCGAAGGTGGCCAGCGCGGCGGTGGTGATGAACGCGTGGGTGACCCGCTCGCGACGGATGACCTCGGCCAGTTCCTCGCCACCGTAGATCCCGGGCGGGACCACCACCAGGGCGCCGCCACCGCCGAGCGCCATGAGGAATTCCATCATCGACCCGTCGAAGGACGGCGAGGCGAAATGCAGTGCGCGCGTGGCTGAATCGAGCCCGTAGCGGTCGACCTGCTCGGCGGCGAAGTTGGCCAGACCGGCGTGGGTGACGACCACGCCCTTGGGCAGACCGGTCGAGCCCGAGGTGTAGACGACATAGGCCGGATGCTCCGGACGCAGCGGACGCACCCGTTCGGCGTCGGCGATGGCGTTGTCCGCGAACCCGTCCGGCTCCAGCTCGTCGAGCACCAGCCATTCGACCGAGTCCGGCAGGTCCGCGCGCACCGCGGCCACCGTCAGGCCGATCACCGCACCGGAATCGGTGAGCATGTGGGCAATGCGGTCGGCCGGGTAGGTCGGGTCGACGGGCAGGAAGGCCGCACCGGTCTTGGACACCGCCCACTCGGCGAAGTACGACTCGGCCGAGCGCGGCACCGCGACGGCCACCAGATCCTCGGTGCCGATGCCGCCCTCGATCAGCAAGCGCGCCAGGCGGTTCGATCGGGAGTCCAGCTCGCCGTAGGTCAGGCTCCGGCCGTCGGACACCACCGCGGGCGCGGCGGGATCGATGGCCACGGCATCGGCGATCAGGTCCGGGTAGGTGCGCGCCGGAACCGCCGGGCCGCCCTGACGGTCGGTCAGGTCCTCGAACTCCGTGGGCGACAGCAGCTCCAGATCGCCGACCGGATGGCCCGGCCGCGCGACGATATCGGTGAGCAGCCGCAGGAACCGCTGCGCGAACGCCTCCACCGTCGACGCGTCGAACAGGTCGCGCGCGTAGGTGAAGATGCCGGTCGCACCGGCATCGGAGGCACCCGCGACGGTCAGTTGCAGGTCGAATTTCGCGATGTCGGCCGCGAAATCGACCGCGCCGATCCGCAATCCGGGCAACTCGAATCCGGCGTCGGGCAGGTTCTCGAACGACAGCGCCGCCTGGAACAGCGGATTGCGCGCGGTCGAGCGCTCCGGGTTCAACAGCTCCACCAGCCGCTCGAACGGCATGTCCGCGTGCGCGAACGCCGCCAGGTCGGTGTCCCGCACCTCGGCCAGCAGGTCCTCGAACGATTGCTGTCCGGAGACGCGGGTACGCAGCACCAGGGTGTTGACGAACATGCCGATCACGTCGTCGAGTTCAGCCTCACCGCGACCCGCGATCGGGGTGCCGATCGCCAGATCGGCACTGCCGGACAGCCGCGCCAGGAACACCGCGAGGGCGGTGTGCACGACCATGAACAGCGTCGTATTGCGGTCCCGTGCCAGGCTTTCCAGGCAGTGATGCAGCTCGGCCGCGATCTCGAAGCGCACCGTGCCGCCGCGCAGGGATGCCACCGGCGGACGCGGCCGGTCCGCGGGCAGGTTCAGCTCGTCCGGCAGCCCCGCGAGCGCGGCGCGCCAGTACTCGGACTGAGCGGCAATCAGGCTGGCGGGATCGTCCTCCGAGCCGAGGACCTCGCGCTGCCAGAGCGCGAAGTCGGCATACTGCACCGGAAGCGGCGCCCAGCCGGGAGCGGTACCGGATACGCGGGCGGCGTACGCGGTCATCACATCGCGGGTGAGCGGGCCCATGGACCAGCCGTCGGCACCGATGTGGTGTACCACGAAAGCCAGGACATACTCGGCGCTTTCACCGCCGTCGAGATGGAACAGCCTGGCTCGCACCGGGACTTCGGTGGTCACGTCGAAACCCGCACCGAGGAATTCGGTTATCCGATCGAGCAGGGAGTCCGCGCCGACCACGACCGGAGTCAGATCCGGAAGTGCCTGCCCGGCAGGCAGGATCAGCTGCGAGGGGTCGCCGTTCACCTGCGGATAGATCGTCCGCAACACCTCGTGCCGTTCGATCAGATCGGCGACGGCAACCTGCAAGGCGGCCGTGTCCAGGTCACCGGAGAGGCGGACGGCGACCGGGATGTTGTAGGCCGCCGAGATGGTGTCGAACTGGTTGAGGAACCACATGCGCTGCTGAGCCAGCGACAGCGGGACAATGTCCGGTCGCGGTCCGGCGGTGAGCGCCTTGCGATCTCCCGCCCCGGCGTACTGCTCCGCCTCGGCGGCCAGACCCGCGACGGTGGACGCCTCGAACACCGCCCGCACCGGCACCCGAGCCTTCAGCGCGGCGCCGATGCGCGCGGCGACCTGGGTCGCGAGCAGTGAGTTACCGCCCAGCGCGAAGAAGTCGTCGTAGACGCCGACCCGCTCCAGACCCAGCACCTCCGCCACGACGGCCGCGACCGTGTGCTCCAAAGGTGTTCTCGGGGCCAGGAATTCCGCTCCCCGCGCTCGATCGGCGAACACCGGTTCCGGCAGCGCGCGCCGATCCAGCTTGCCGACCGGTGTCAGCGGGATGGCGTCGAGCACCGTGATCGACGCCGGGACCATGTATTCCGGCAGCAGCGCCGCCACGTGCTCGGTGAGCACCGCGACATCGACGTCACCACCGGCCACCGGCAGCACATACGAGACCAGCGCGGTCGCGCCCGCGGTGCTCTTGTGCCCCACGGTGACCGCGAAGTCGACGGTCTCGTGCGAGGCCAGCACCGCGTCGATCTCGCCCAGCTCGATGCGGAAACCGCGCACCTTGACCTGGAAGTCGGAACGACCGACGTACTCGACCTCACCGTCCGAGGTCCAGCGGACCACGTCACCGGTGCGGTACATCCGCTCCCCCACGGCGAACGGATTGGCCACGAACCGATCCGCCGTCAAGCCCGCTCGCGCGTGGTATCCGCGGGCCAGCTGGGTGCCCGCCACATACAACTCACCCGCCACACCGACCGGCACCGGCTGCAACCGATCGTCGAGGATCAGCGACCGCACACCCCGGATCGGGCCACCGATGGTGACCGGAGCACCCGGGACCAGCGCATCACTCAGGTTGGTCATGATCGTGGCCTCGGTCGGACCGTAGGCATTGTGGAAGGCCCGAATCGCGCCGTCCCGCAGGGTCCCTTCGCCAATGGGAACCGCCCATTTCGCGACCAGCTCGGCCGCGACGGCTTCGCCACCGGCGATCAGGACGCGCAGGCTGTCGAGCCCGGCCGGATCCAGGGTGGCCAGCACCGCGGGAGTGATGAGCGCATGGGTGACCCGCTCACGGCGAATCAGCTCCGCCAGTTCCTCACCGCCGTAGATACCCGGCGGCACGACCACCAGCGTTCCGGCCCCGCCGACCGCGAGCAGGAATTCCAGAATCGACGCATCGAACGACGGCGAGGCGAAATGCAAAGCACGCGAGGCTGAATCGAGGCCGTAGCGCTCGATCTGCTCGGTGGCGAAGTTGACCAGACCGGTGTGGGTGACCACGACGCCCTTGGGCACACCGGTCGAACCCGAGGTGTAGATGACATACGCGGGATGCTCCGGACGCAAGGGGCGCGCCCGGTCCGAATCGTCGATCACGGTGTCCGCGAACGCATTCGGTTCCAGCTCGTCGAGCACCAGCCACTCGACCGAATCCGGCAGCCCGGCCCGCACCGCACTCACCGTCAGGCCGAACCGCGAACCGGAGTCGGTGACCATGTGGGCAATGCGATCGGCCGGGTAGTTCGGATCCACCGGCACGAAGGCCGCACCGGTCTTGGTCACCGCCCACTCGGCCAGGTACGAGTCAGACGAACGCGGCACCGCGATCGCGACCAGATCCTCGGCACCGACTCCACGCCCGATCAGCAAGCGCGCCAGACGATTCGAGCGACTATCCAGCTCACCGTAGGACAGACTCCGCCCCTCGAGCACCACGGCGGGCGCTGCGGGGTCGACCGCGACGGCATCGGCGATCAGCTCCGGCAACGTCCGTGTGGGGAGGGCGGGCAGTCCGAAACGGGCCACCAGATCGGCCCGTTCGCTCCCATCGAGGATGTCGATCGCGCCGACACCGATCTCCGGGTCGGCCGCGATCGCTTCCAGCACGCGCAGGAAGCGCTGCGCGAACCCTTGGACCGTCGCCCGGTCGAACAGGTCGCGCGCGAAGGTGAGGATGCCGGTCGCGCCGGAATCGGCCGCTCCCACCACCCTCAGCTCCAGGTCGAATTTCGCTGTGTCGATCTCGAAATCGACACCGCCGACCCGCAATCCGGGCAATTCGAATCCGGCATCGGGCAGATTCTCGAACGACAGCGCCACCTGGAACAGCGGATTGCGCGCGGTCGAGCGCTCCGGGTTGAGCAGCTCGACCAGGCGCTCGAACGGCATATCCGCGTGCGCGAACGCGCCCAGATCCGAATCCTTGACCTCCGCCAGGAGATCCGCGAAGGACTGCTGTCCCGATACCCGGGTACGCAGCACCAGGGTATTGACGAACATGCCGATCACGTCGTCGAGTTCGGCCTCACCGCGACCCGCGATCGGGGTGCCGACGGCGATGTCACCGGTGCCCGACAGTCGCGCCAGGAACACCGCGAGGGCGGTGTGCACGACCATGAACAGCGTCGCATTGCGTTCCCGCGCGATGTCCCGCAGGCGGCCGTGCAGTTCGGCATCGATCTCGAAATCGACCGTGCCACCGCGCAATGAGGACACCGGCGGCCGTGGGCGATCCCAGGGCAGGTTGAGCTCGTCGGGCAGCCCGGCCAGGGTGGTCCGCCAGTAGTCGGCCTGCGCGGAGATGAGGCTGTCCGGATCGTTCTCGGAGCCGAGGACCTCGCGCTGCCACAGCGTGTAGTCCGCGTACTGCACCGGCAGCGGTGACCAGGCCGGCGCCTCGCCCTGCACCCGCGCCGCGTAGGCCAGCATGACGTCCCGGGTGAACGGGCCCATGGACCAGCCGTCGGCGCTGATGTGGTGCACCACGAAGACCAGGACGTATTCGGCGGCGGTGCCGCCACCGGACACAGCGGCAGGTTCGACCCGGAACAGCCCGGCGCGCACCGGAATCTCGCGCGCCACATCGAAACCGGCCGACAGCACACCGGCGATGCGATGCGGCAGCGAGCTCACGCTCACCGGCACCGGCGTGAGGTCGGGCACCGCCTCGGCGGCGGGCCGGATGACCTGCCGCGGTTCGCCGTCGATCTGCGGGTAGACGGTGCGCAGCGACTCGTGACGGCCGATGGTGTCGGCCACGGCCTGCTGCAACGCGGCCACATTCAGCTCACCGGTCAGACGGACGGCGGCCGGAATGTTGTAGGCGGCCGAGGCGGGGTCGAACCGGTTGAGGAACCACATGCGCTGCTGCGCCAGCGACAACGGCACCCGATCCGGACGCGGTCCGGCGGTCAGCGCCTTCCGCCCACGGCCCGCCTGCTGCTCCACCCGAATGGCGAGCGCGGCGACCGTCGGCGCTTCGAACAGCATCCGGACCGGCACCCGCGTATCGAGCGCCGCGCCCAGGCGAGCCGCGACCTGCGTTGCCACCAGGGAGTTTCCGCCCAGGGCGAAGAAGTCGTCGTCCGCGCCGACCGAGCGCGGGGAGGCGGAGCGGCCGGAGCCGAGCACGTCGGTGAAGACGCCGGCAACGATCTCCTCGATCGGGGTGGACGGCGCGCGGAAGGCGGTGGCCTCGAACTCGGGCTCGGGCAGCGCCTTTCGATCCAGCTTGCCATTGGCATTGAGCGGCAGTGCGTCGAGCACCACGAACGCCGACGGCACCATGTACGACGGCAAGGCCGCGGCCAGTGCCGACTTCACCAGCGGCACATCCACATTCGATCCGGACGGAACCAGGTATCCGACGAGGCGGTCGCCGGTGCGCGGGTCGGAGTTCAGCACCACGACCGCCTGCGCCACCGAATCGTGGGCGGTCAGCGCGGATTCGATCTCACCGAGCTCGATGCGCAGACCACGCAACTTCACCTGGAAGTCGGTACGGCCCAGATAGGTGATGGACCCGTCGCTGTCGGAGCGCACCAGATCACCGGTGCGGTACATGCGCTCACCGAACCCGAACGGGCTGGCCACGAAGCGATCCGCGGTCAGATCCGCCCGGCCGAAGTAGCCGCGCGCCAGCTGACTGCCCGCGAGGTACAGCTCGCCCGCGACACCCGGCAGGACCGGATTCAGCCGCGAATCCAGCACGTACGCCTGGGCATTCCACACCGGGCGACCGATCGGGACAGCGCCCCGCATGTCGTCGGAGGCCGGCGCGTGCGTGGCGTGCACGGTGAATTCCGTGGGGCCGTAGAGGTTGTGCAGTGCGGCCGAGCCGACCCTGCGGAAGGCCCGCACCACATCGGAGGTGAACGCCTCACCGGCCACCAGCAGCGCCCGCAGCGAGGACAGCTGTTCGGCGGCCACACCGCCCGCGAACACGCTGAGCATGGACGGCACGAACGAAGTGATCGTGACACCCTCGGCCGCAATCACCTCCGCCAGGTACTGCGGATCCCGATGCCCGTCCGGAGTGGCCACGACCATGCGCGCACCGACGGCCAGCGGCGCGAACAGTTCCCACACCGACACGTCGAAGGTCTGCGGCGTCTTGAGCAGCACTACATCATCGGCCGAGAGGCCGTATTCCGAAGTGATCCAAGCGATCTGGTTGACCACGGCGGCGTGCGGGACCGCGACGCCCTTCGGGCGGCCGGTCGAACCGGAGGTGAAGATGACGTAGGCGATATTCGAGGAACGCAGCGGCGCGCGCCGATCCGCGTCGGTCACCGGAGCACCCGGGTAGCCCGACAAGTCCAAATCGTCGATGCGGAGCAATCCGCACGGTTCGACGGGTTCGAACCCGTCGCGCGAGGTGGTCAGCACCCACATCGGCTGCGCGGTCTCGAGCACCTGACCGATGCGGTCGGCGGGCTGGTCCAGATCCAGCGGCACGTACGCGCCACCGGCGGCCAGCACCGCGTACATCGCCACCACCAGGTCGGCGGAACGGCGAAGGCCCAGGGCCACCAGCGTGTCCGGGCCGATTCCCGAAGCGATCAGATGGCGGGCCAGCCGGTGCACCCGCTCGGCGAACTCACCGTAGGTCAGGCTCGTGCCCTCGAAGCTGAGCGCGGTCGCCGCGGGCGTGCGCGCCGCCTGCGCCTCGAATCGGGCGAGCAGGTTCGCGGTCGCGTCCAGCGGGTGCGCGGTCGCGGTGCGCGCGGCCGCCACCGCGGCCCACTCGTCCGGGGCGAGCAGCTCGATATCACCGACGGGGAGCGCCGGATTCGAGACCACGGCGGCGAGCAACCGGTTCAGCCGGTCCACGAATCCGGCGACCGTCCCGGCATCGTAGAGATCGCTCGCGTAGGTCAGATAGCCGCCGATGCCCAGCGGCGTACCGGCCTCGTCGTAACCGTCGGACACGACCAGATGCAGATCGAACTGCGACACATCCACATCCGACTCGACCGGCGCGATCGTCAGGCCGGGCAACTCCAGTGCGGTGCGGGCCATGTTCTGGAACGACAGACCCACCTGGAACAACGGATGATGCGCGGTGGTGCGCGGCGGATCGAGCACCTCCACCAGCCGCTCGAACGGAATGTCGCTGTGCGAGAAGGCCCGCAGGTCGGTCTCTCGCTGCCGGGCCAGCAGCTCCGCGAACGACTCCCCGCCGTCCACGCGCGTCCGGAACACGAGGGTGTTGACGAACATGCCGATCAGATCGTCGAGCTCGCGCTCGCCGCGCCCCGCCACCGGGGTGCCGATGGCAATGTCAGCGGTCCCCGACAGCCGGGCCAGCAGGGCCGCGAGGGCCGCGTGCACGACCATGAAGACGGTCGCGTTGTGCGCGCGGGCCAGGCGCACCACGCCCGCGTGCACGGCCGGATCGATGCGCACCTCGACCCGTGAACCGAGCGCGGACACCGCCGCCGGGCGCGGCCGGTCGGTCGGCAGTTCCAGCAGGTCCGGCAGTCCGGCCAGCTCGCCGCGCCAGTACTCGAGCTGCTGGGCCGCAACCGATTCCGGATCGGACTCGGAGCCCAGCACCTCGCGCTGCCACACCGCGTAGTCCGCGTACTGGACCCGCAGCGGCAGCCAGGCGGGTTCGCCGCCGCCGCGGCGCGCGGTATAGGCGGTCATGATGTCGCGCACCAGCGGAGCCATGGACGAGGCGTCGGCGGCGATGTGGTGGGCGACCACGGCCAGCACGAACTGCGGGTCCGGCGTCGCGTCGGTGAGCTCCAGCAGTCGCACCCGGATGGGCACCTCCCAGGTGACGTCGAACGGCGTCGTGGCCAGTTCGTAGACGGCGGCGGCGATCTCGGATGCGACCGCGCGGGCGACCACCAGGCGCGGAAGCGGCGCACCGCCGGCGAGCACGGTCTGCGCCGGGCCGTCGGAGGTCTCCGGGTAGACGGTGCGCAGCACTTCGTGCCTGGCCACCACGTCGTCGAGCGCGGCGCTCAGCGCGTCCACGTCGAGGTCGCCGGTCAGTCGCAGCGCGAACGGCAGGTTGTAGGCGGCCGATCCGGCGGTGACGGTGCCGTCGCCGAGATCCTCGAAGCGGTTGAGGAACCACATGCGCTGCTGCGCGGGCGAGAGCGGCAGCCGCTCGGGACGCGGGATACTGCCCAGTTCCCCGGTGCGGACCCGGCGGATTCGCGACTCCACCGTCGAGGCCAGGGCGGTGACGGTCGGGGATTCGAACAGGGTGCGCACCGGCACCCGGTCCCCGAGCGCCGCACCGATCCGGGCAACCACGGCAGTGGCGATCAGGGAATTGCCGCCCAAGGCGAAGAAGTCGTCGTCCGCACCGACCCGGTCTATGCCGAGCACCTCGGCGAAGACACCGGCCACGATCTCTTCGAGAGCCGTTGCGGGAGTCCGGAATCGACGCGCGCTGAAACTCGGCGCGGGCAGCGCCTTGCGATCGAGCTTGCCGCTGGCATTCAACGGGAACTCGTCCAGCACCACGATGGCCGACGGAATCATGTACCGGGGCAGCGAATCCGCCAGTGCAGCAGGCAATGCCGACGCATCGACGGTGCGCCCGGGCAACGGCACCACGTGGGCGACCAGCTGATCACCGAGCTCGGACGGCATGACCGAGGCCACCGCCGCACTCAGCCCGGGCCGGGCCAGCAGCGCGGTCTCGATCTCACCGAGCTCGATGCGCTGCCCCCGGAACTTGACCTGGAAGTCGGTGCGGCCGATGTACTCCAGTCGCTGTGAGCGGCCCGAACCGGCGTCCCGCCAGACCACCAGGTCACCGGTGCGGTACATGCGCTCGCCGGTACCGAACGGGTTGGCCACGAAGCGATCCGAGGTCAGGTCGGGGCGGCGCACGTAGCCGCGCGCCAGTTGATCACCCGCCAGATACAGTTCACCCGCGACACCGGCGGGCACCGGACGCAGGCGCGAATCCAGTACGTAGACACCGACATTCCACTGCGGTACGCCGATCGGCACGGTGGCGTGCTCGTCCTCGCGCGCCTGCCAGTAGGTCACCGAGACGGCGGCCTCGGTCGGACCGTACAGGTTGTGCACCCTGGCGTCCGACACCCCGGCGAAGGCCGCGACGGTCTCCGGCGGCAGCGCCTCGCCGATCACGAACACGTCGCGCAGACTCTCGATGGTGCCCGGCGCGGCGTGCGCGGCGAGCACCGTGAGCATCGACGGCACGAAGTCGGTGACGGTAACGCCGTGCCGCGCAATGGTTTCGGCCACGTACGCCGGATCGCGATGCCCGTCGTGGGTGGCCACCACCAGCTTCGCACCCGCCCGCAGCGGCATAAAGTAGCCCCACAGCGACACGTCGAAGGTCGTCGCGGTCTTCTGAAGATAGACCGCACCCGGCCCCATCGGGTACTCGGCCAGCATCCAGGTGATCTGGTTGTGGATGGCCCGATGCGACACCGCGACGCCCTTGGGGCGGCCGGTGGAACCGGAGGTGAAGATGACGTAGGCTGGATGCTCCGGCCGCACCGGGCGCAGCAGTTCCGTATCCGATACCGGGGCAGCGGAAAACGCTCTCGGATCCACCGCGTCCAGGCTCACGACCTGCGTCCCTGCCGGGACCGGCACGGCGTCGGCGGTGGTGGTCAGCACGCACGCCGGGCGCGCGGTCTCGAGAATATGCGCGATCCGCTCGGCCGGATGATCCGGATCCAACGGCACATACCCACCACCGGCAGTGAGCACGGCATACACGCCGACGACCAGGTCCAGCGAACGCCGAACAGCCAGGCCCACCAGCGATTCCGCACCCACACCCCGAGCGATCAACAGCCGGGCAAGCCGGTTCACCCGCTCGTCGAACTCGCGGTAGGTCAGCTCCACACCCTCGAAATGCACCGCCACCACATCGGGATGAGCCGCCACCGCGCGCCGATAGCCATCGAGCAGCGATTCTTCGGGGATGGCGTGCCGGGTATCGTTCCAGTCCACCAGCATTCGCGTGCGCTCTGCGCCATCGAGGAGATCGATGTCGCCGATCGGCCTCGAGGTGTCGGCAATCACCGCGGACAGCAGGCGCACCAGCCGCCTCGCGAAACCCGCGATCGTCGCCTCGTCGAAAAGATCGGTCGCGTAGGTGAACACCGCGCCCATGCCATCGTTCGCACGCGGCAGCAGCGACAGTTGCAGGTCGAATTTCGCTATCGCACCATCAGATTCGACGGACTCGACGACCAGCCCGGGCAGCTCCACGCGCGGCGCGTCGAGGTTCTGGAAGAACATCGCCACCTGGAACAGCGGGTGGTGCGCCTGGGTGCGGACCGGATCGAGCACCTCGACCAGCCGCTCGAAGGGCAACTCCGCGTGCGAGAAGGCAGCCAGGTCGACTTCCTTCGCGGCCCGCAGCAGCTCCCTGAAACCGGCCCCACCGTCGACCTCGGTGCGCAGGGCCAGGGTGTTGACGAACATGCCGACGAGATCGTCGAGTTCGCGCTCACCGCGCCCGGCCACCGGGCTGCCGATCACGATGTCGTCGGTTCGCGACAACCGGGCGAGCAGGGCGGCGAAGACGCTGTGCAGCACCATGAACGGCGAGGCCCCACCGGCGTGGGCGAGTTCGTCGACGCCCGCGACCAGGTCCGCGCCGATCTCGAAGGCGAAGGTCGCGCCCTGCCCGGAGGCCACGGCCGGTCGCGGGCGGTCGGCGGGCAGGTCGATGCGTTCCGGAATCCCCGCCAAAGCCCCACGCCAGTAGTCGATCTGGGTGGCGGCCAGCGAACCGGGCTCGTGCTCGTCGCCGAGCGCCCCGCGCTGCCACAGCGTGTAATCGGCGTACTGCACCGGCAGCGGCCGCCACGGCGGGACCGCGCCGTTGCGCCGGGCCAGGAAGGCCGTCATGAGATCTCGCGCGAACGGTCCGGTCGAGAAGCCGTCGGCGGCGATGTGGTGCAGGACCACCGCGATCACGTGCTCGTCCGGCCCGAGCCGGGCCAGCTCCACCCGCAGCGGCACCCGGGCCGACACATCGAATCCGGTCAGCGCCGCCCCGGCGAGCCACCCGGGCAGGTCCTCCTCGCGCACCGGTCGCGGCACCAGGTCCGGAATCACCTCTGCCGCAGGCAGAATCATCTGACTCCCGACACCGTCCACGGCCGGGTAGACGGTGCGCAGCGCCTCGTGCCGCTCGATCACATCGCCGAACGCGGCCCGCAATGCCGTCACGTCCAGCGCGCCGGTCACCCGCAGCGCGAGGGGAATATTGTCCGCGGCCGACGCCGGGTCGAACTGGTTGAGGAACCACATCCGCTGCTGTGCCGGGGACAGGGGAATGCGTTCCGGACGCGGGCGCGCCTCGAGCGGTGCGCGCCCGCCCGCACCCTCGAGTCCGGCCAGCTCCCGCGCCAGCGCCGCGACGGTCGGCGCGGTGAACAGCAGCCGCCCCGGCACCCGCGCCGAGATCAGCGCACCCAGCCGCGCCGCGCCGCGCGCGGCGATGAGCGAATTGCCGCCCAGGCCGAAGAAATCGTCGTCCGCACCGATCGGATCCACCGTGCCCAGCAGCTCCGCGAACACCTCGGCGACCAGTGTTTCGAGCCGGCCCGCGGGAGCGCGGAATTCGGCGACGCGCAGCTTGGGCGCGGGCAGGGCCCGGCGGTCCAGCTTGCCGACCGGGGTCAGCGGAATCGTGTCCAGCACGGTGATGGCGGCGGGCACCATGTGCGCGGGCAGGCTGCGTCCGGCCAGGGCGATCAGTTCGTCGGTATCCACCGCGGCCGCGCCGTCGGCGTGCACGTAGGACGCCAGTATGGTTGCCCCGTCGGCGAGTTCGTGTCCGATGGTGACCGCGAAGTCCACGCTCGGATACGACGCCAGCGCCGCGTCGATCTCACCCAGCTCGATCCGAAAACCACGAATCTTCACCTGGAAATCATTGCGGCCCAGATACTCCAGCTCCCCGGCCGCTGTCCGCCGCACCAGGTCACCGGTGCGGTAGGCGCGGGAACCGGGCGCGCCGAACGGGTTCGCGACGAAGCGTTCGGCGGTCAGCCCGGGCCGGTTGTGATAGCCCCGGGCCAGCTGGTCTCCGGCCAGATACAGTTCGCCCGCCACACCGGCGAGGGTCGGCATGAGGCGTTCGTCGAGCACGTATTCGGTGACGGTGCGCAACGGTCCGCCGATGGTCACCGTCTCGTCCGGCGTCAGTTCGGCGGTATTGGCCAGAATCGTGGCCTCGGTCGGCCCGTACCCGTTCACGAACCGCCGCGATCGGCCCCCGGCAAGCGAAATCGCCCAGCGCCGCACCAGCTCCGGCGGGCACGCCTCACCCGCGACGACGAGCAGTTCCAAAGCGTCGAGCCCGCTCGGATCCACCGAGGTCAACGCCGACGGCGTGATCATCATGTGGTTCACCCGCTCCCGACGCAGCAGCGCCGCCAACTCCGGCCCGCCGTACACCGTCGGCGCGGTGACCACCAACGTCGCCGCAGCCCCGACAGCCAGCAGCAGCTCACCCACCTACACATCGAACGACGGCGAAATCACGTGCAGCACGCGGGAATCCGAGGTGGCGCCAAGGCGCTCGCGCTGGACCGCGCAATAGGTCCCGGCATTGGACTGCGTAACGACGACGCCCTTGGGCAGACCGGTCGAGCCCGAGGTGTAGATGACATACGCGGGATGATGCGCGCGCAAGGGTCTTACCCGGTCGGCATTGGTGATCAGTTCGGTGGAACCGGCCCCGAGCCCGGCGGACGCGCCGACGGTGTCGATGATCAGCCACTCCACCGCGCCGGGCAGCTCGGGCCGCACGGCGGCGACCGTAATGCCCAGCACCGCACCGGAATCGGTCATCATGTGCGCGACCCGGTCGGCGGGATACTTCGGGTCCACCGGCACGAACGCCGCCCCGGTCTTGGCGACCGCCCAGACCGCCAGCAACGATTCGACCGAGCGCGGAATCCCCACCGCCACGAAATCCTCGGGCCCGATCCCGCGCGCTATGAGCAGTCGCGCCAGTCGGGTGGAATGCGCATCCAGCTCAGCGTAGGTCAGGCTCGCGAGGGTGGCGGCCTCATCGGCGAAGACGAGGGCGGGCGCGTGCGGGTCGGATTCGACTGCGGCCAACAGCAATTCCGGCAGCGCGCGGAAACGCGGACCGCGCATCCGCACCGGCCGGGTCCGCTGCGATCGGATCGACCCGGTCGCCCTCCCGGCATCGTCGATCGCATCTCCCCCGACCCGAACCATGATCACTCCCCGATCTCACCGCGCACGTGGGCACTCGAAATGAGCGCACCTCAGTTTTGGCGAGCGACCGTTTGCTGGCAAACGGCCGTATGGGCAGTCGTATCGGTCTCGATGCCGAATATTCGTTCCCGACATCGAGACTGTTCTGCTGACTGACTATTTATCCCTCGAGCGAAGCGGCCGTTGTGACCCATTGCACTTGCGCTGCAACAGCATCCGCGGGGCCCTCGTCCACGATGATGGCCTGCAGATCCTCGAGCGGTTCGGCGCCCACCGCGGCGAGTCCGGCCCGATCGCTGAACAGGTGCGTCACCCATTCCTCGGCGAGCGCGTCGGCCAGGGATTCGCCGTCCTCGACCGCCATGATCACCACCGACGCACCGCTGGCGCCGGCGGCCAGCACCTCGACCGCCGCCGCGGGCGCGTCGGGGCGACCCTGGCGGTAGGTGCGGGACTCGAAGGTCAGCTCGGTGCTCGCGCCGACCCGGGTGACCAGCTCCGCGAGCTCGTCGTAGGTCAGGGCGTGGGTGCCGGTCAGGAAGGCGATATCGCCGCCCTGCAGCGCCCGGGTCCGGCTGGCGTAGGTGACCGGACGCGGTGAGGCGGCGGCGATCTCGGCGGCCAGCGCCGGATCGGTGAGGACCAGCCAGTCCACGTCCTGGGCGGTCCCGACCGCGGTGGCGGTCAGCCCGACCTTGATCACCAGATCGCCGGGCAGCTCGGCGCCGGTCACCGGCACCAGGGCCGCGCCCGACTTGAGCACCGCCCAGGTGGCCACGACCGCGCCGATGCCGCGCTCCAGCCGCACCGCCACGCCCGTGCCCGGGCCGCAGCCGCGGGCGATGAGCACCCGTGCCAGCCGCGAAGAGCGCGCGTCGAGTTCCTCGTAGGACAGCGCGCCGTCGCCCCACACCAAGGCGGGACCCTCCGGATCGTCCTCCACGGCCGCGGTCAGCAGCTGCGGCAACTGGGTGCCGCGCGAGACCGCGGCGGTCTGGGCCACCGGCGCGGCGGCGTGCGAACGGGCCTGCGCCGCATCCAGTTCGATCGCCCCGACCCGCTGGCGCGGATCGGCGGCCACCGCCGCGAGCACCCGGCGCAACCGCTCCCCGAAGGTGGCAATGGTGGCCTCGTCGAAGATGTCCGAGGCGTAGGTGAGCGCGCCGGCGAGTTCGCCGACCACGCCGTCGGCCACCTGCCGCGGGTCGATGGTGACCTGGAGGTCGAACTTGGCCGAGACCGCGCCGGTGTCCAGCGCGGCGATGGTCAGGCCCGGCAGTTCCAGCCCGGCCTGCTCGGTGTTCTGGAACGAGAGCACAACCTGGAACAGCGAATCCTGGCCCTGCGCACCGCGATCGGGCGCGACCACCTCGACGACGCGCTCGAACGGGATGTCGGCATTGCCGTAGGCGGCCAGGTCGGTCTCGCGCGCGGCGTCGACCAGATCGCCGAAGGCCGCCGCCGAGTCGACCCCGGTGCGCAGCGCGAGGGTGTTCACGAACATGCCGACCACGTCGTCGAGGACGCGTTCGCCGCGGCCCGCGATGGGCGTGCCGATGGTGATGTCGCGGCTGCCGGACAGCCGGGCCAGCAGCGCGGCCAGCGCGGCGTGCACGACCATGAACAGCGAGGCATTGTGCTCGCGGGCGATGCGCAGCAGGCCCTCGTGCACCTCGGCGGGCACCGTGAAGGTGGTCGCGCCGCCCTGCATGGTGCGCACGGCGGGCCGCGGCCGATCGAGGGGCAGGCCCAGGGTGCCGCCCGCGCCGTCGAGGCGATCGCGCCAGAAATCCAATTGCGAAGCGGCGACCGAGTTCTCGTCGTCATCGCTGCCGATGACCGCGCGCTGCCAGAGCGCGAAGTCGGCGTACTGCACCGTGAGCGGCGTCCAAGCGGGCGAATCACCCTGCGAGCGCGCCACATACGCGGTGATGAGATCGCGGGCCAGCGGGGCCAGCGAGGCGGCGTCGGCGGTGATGTGGTGCACCACCACGACCAGGTAGTGCTCGGTGCCCGCGTCGCCGTCGGTGCACAGCAGCGCCCGGATGGGCACCTGCGCGGTGACGTCGACGCCGCCCGAGAGCACCCCGGTCATGCGGGCCAGCGCGTCGGCGCGCGGCCCGACCTCGAGCCCGCCGGGCAGTGCCTGCTCGACCGGCAGGATCTCCTGGTAGGCAATGCCGTCCGCGTCCACCGGGTAGCGGGTGCGCAGCGACTCGTGGCGTTCGAGCAGGTCGGTCACCGCCGCCCGCAGCGCGGCGATGTCCAGGGTGCCCGAAAGCCGCAGCGCCAGTGGGATGTTGTAGGCGGGCGAGTCCGGATCGAGCTGGTTGACGATCCACATGCGCTGCTGGGACAGCGACAGCGGCACCCGCGCGGGGCGCTCACCGGCCACCAGCGCGGGCCGGTTGCCGGCCGCACCGGTGACGACCCGGGCGGCCAGGGCCGCGACCGTGGACGCCTCGAACAGCTCGCGCACCGCCAGGCTCGCGCCCAGCGCCTCGTTGATGCGGGCCACCGCGCGGGTGGCGAGCAGCGAGTTGCCGCCCAGGGCGAAGAAGTCGTCGTCCGCGCCGACCTCGAAAGCGCCCAGCAGGGCGGCGAATTCGGCGGCGATCAGGCGTTCGGTCTCGGTGCGCGGGGCGCGGAACTCGACGGAGCTGACGGCTTCCGGCGCGGGCAGGGCCTTGCGGTCCAGCTTGCCGTTGGGGGTCAGCGGCAGCACGTCCAGGGCCACGATGGCATCGGGAACCATGTAGGCGGTGAGGAATTCGCCCAGCGCGGTCTTCATGGCGGCCACGTCGATACCCGCGGTGTCCTCGGGCACCACGTAGCCGACCAGCTGATCCACGTCATTGTCGGTGCGCACCAGCGCCACCGCCTGGCTGATGCCGGGCAGCCGCAGCAGCGCCGACTCGATCTCGCCGAGCTCGATGCGGAAGCCGCGCAGCTGCACCTGCTGGTCGCTGCGGCCCGCGTACTCGAGATTGGCCTCGCCGCCGAAGCCGACCCAGCGGCCGACGTCACCGGCGCGGTACATGCGCGAGCCGGGCGCGCCGAAGGGGTTGGCCACGAAGCGGGTCGCGGTCAGGCTCGGGCGGCCCAGGTAGCCGCGCGAGAGCTGTTCACCGTCGACGTAGATCTCGCCCGCGACCCCGACCGGGGCCGGGTGCAGGCGCTGGTCGAGCACGCGCGCGCCCAGACCGGGCAGCGCGCGGCCGATCATGCTGCTGGGCAGTTCGGCCAGTTCCTCGTCGAGCGCCAGGAACGACACGTGCACCGTGGTCTCGGTGATGCCGTACATGTTCACCAGGCGCGGCGCGTCGGCGGGATGGCGTTCGTACCAGCGGCGCAGCTGGCGCAGATCCAGTGCCTCACCGCCGAATACGACGTAGCGCAGCGCGTAGTCGCCACTGGATCCCACTGCGGCCCGATCGGCCTCGGCGAGCTGGTAGAACGCCGACGGGGTCTGGTTGAGCACCGTCACCCGTTCGCGAATCAGCAACTCGCGGAACTGTTCCGGCGACCGCGAGGTGAGATGGTCGACCACCACCACCGCGCCGCCATTGGCCAGCGCGCACCACAGCTCCCACACCGAGAAGTCGAAGGCGAAGGAGTGGAACAGCGTCCACACGTCGTGCTCGTCGAAATCGAAGTGCGCCTGGGTGTTCGCGAACAGCTCCACCACATTGCGGTGGGTGACGCCGACGCCCTTGGGCACACCGGTGGAGCCGGAGGTGTAGATGACGTAGGCCAGCTGGTCCGAGCGCAGCGGCGAACGCCGATCGGCGTCGGTGACCGGGGCGTCGGAGTGGGCGTCCAGCTCGTCGAGCAGCAGCACCGGGGTGTCCCCGGCGGGCACCGCGTCCCGTTCCGCGGCGGTGGTCAGCACGCACACCGGGCGCGAGTCGCCGAGCATGAATTCCAGTCGCTGCGCCGGGTAGGCGGTGTCGATGGGCAGGTAGCCCGCACCCGAGATGAGCACGGCCAGCAGCGCCACCGGCAGTTCCTCGGTGCGCGGAACCGCCACCGCCACCAGCGATTCCGGTCCGGCCCCGGCGGTGATGAGTGCCCGGGCGACCCGGTTGGCGCGCCGCACGAGATCGTCGAAGGACAAAGTGGCGTCACCGAATCGGACGGCGGTCGCGCCGGGGTGCCGGGCGGCACGCGCGGTGATCAGGTCCACCAGCGTCACATCGGGCACCGGCGCGCCCGGCGTATTCCATTCGTGCAGAACGAGATCGCGCTCGCCCGGCGCGTACAGGTCGATATCGCCGACCACCGCGCGCTCGTCGGCGGCGATGGCGGTGAGCAGCCGGGTCAGGCGATCGGCGAAGTCCTGCACGGTCGCCGGTTCGAACAGGTCGGTGGCGTAGGTGAAGCTCAGCGCCACGCCCGCGGCGGCGGGCCGCTCGGTAACATCCAGGCGCAGATCCACCTGTGCCACACCGGTACCCGCGTTGCCCGCGGTGATCAGGACCTGGAACGGCGGCTGGCCCGCCGCACCGCGCACGGCGTCCAGGACGTCGGCGAGGCGCTCGGCTCCGCCGGTGCCGCGACCGAACGCCTCGGCATCGGCGTCGCGCATCCGCTCGAGCAAGTCGGCGAAGGCGACGCCCGGGTCGAGCTCGGTGCGCAGCACGACCGCGTCGGCGGCCGAGACCTGCGGTGCGGCAGCGCGATCCGCGCCGATCGCGCCCATGGCGATCTCCCGGACCCCGCCCGAGAGCCGCGACAGCAGCACGGTGAAGGCCGCGCGCACGACGGTGAACAGGCTCGAATCATGGCGGCGCGCCAGGCGATCCAGCGCGGAATGCACCTCGGGGTAGAGGTCGAAGTGCAGTTCGTTGCCGCGCCGCGACGGCACGGCCGGGCGCGGGCGATCGGCGGGCAGTTCCAGCGGCCCGGCGGGCGCGCCGGTCAGCCACCAATTCGACGGCGGCAGCACGGTATCCGACGGCACGCCGACGAACCGGCCGACCAGCGTGCGCACCAGCTCGGCGAGCGCGCGGGCGGTGGCGTCGGAGACGGTGTCGCGCCGGTGCCACACCTTGAACCGCAGGGTCGCACCGGATTCCACCACCAGGGTGACCGGGTAGTGGGTGAAGGTGACGCCCTTGATCCCGGCGACCTCCATGCCGTCGATACCGCCGCCCGCCTGTTGCAGCCCCTCGGCATCCACCGGGTAGGACTCGTAGGCGACGAGCGAATCGAAGGCCGCGCCGGTACCGGCGGCGCTCTGGATCTCGGCGAGCCCCAGGTAGTGGTGCTCGAGCAGGCCCGCCTGCTCGGACTGCACCCGGCCCAGCAGGTCCCGCACGGTCCACCCGGCGTCGAAGCGCACCCGCACCGGAATGGTGTTGGTGAACAGGCCGATCATGTCGTCGATGCCGTCCAGCTGCGGCGGGCGGCCCGAGACCACCGCGCCGAAGACCACGTCCTCGCGATCGGTGAGGGCCGACAGCACCAGCGCCCAGGCCGCCTGCACCACGGTGTTGACCGTGACCTCGGACCCGGCCGCGAAGGCGGCGACGGCCGCGGTCTCGTCGGCGGAGAGCTCGAATTCGATTTCCCCGTGACCGATTTCGGAGTCCTCGGGACGCGCCAGCACGGTCCCGATGAGCGTGGGCCGCGCGCCGGTGAGGGTCTCGCGCCACTTGTCCAGGGTGGCGTCGCGGTCCTGGCGCGAGAGCCAGGTCAGGTAATCGCGGTACGGGCGCACCGGCGGCAGCAGCGACGCATCACCGTGCGTCGCATAGCAGATCAGCAGATCCTTCATCAGCAACGGCAGCGACCAGCCGTCGAAGAGCAGGTGGTGCGTGGTGAGCACGAAGTGGATGCGCCCGGACACGGTGCGGTACACCGTGAATCGCATGAGCGGTGCCCGGGTCGGATCGAAGCGGGTGCGCTGATCGGTTTCGAGCAGCGCGGGCACGTCCTCGTCGGCCACATCGGTGACCACGTTCCACGGCGTTTCCAGCCCGTCGATCACCACCTGCACCGGCGTCCCGTCGGCCGCCGGGACGAAGGCCGCCCGCAGCGCGGCGTGCCGATCCAGGATGGCCTGCGCCGCCCGATGCATGCGCTCGAGATCGACATTGCCCGCGAGTTCCAGCGCGAACTGCATGACGTAGTCGTCGGTGGAACCGGCGGTCAGCTGAGAATGGAAGTACAAGCCCGACGCCAGCGGCGAGAGCGGCAGCACGTCCGACAGGCCCGGGTAGGCCGCGCGCCAGGAGTCCAGTTCGATCTGGGTGGCGCGCACCAGCGGCACGTCCGAGGGCGTCAAACCGCCTGCGGCCGGGTCGTTCACGTGGCGGGCGACCGCGGTCAGCGCCGCCACCCAGTCCTGCGCCAGCTCCCGTACCGCGGCCTCGTCGAGGATTTCGGCGGCGTACTGGAACGACACCGACATGCGGGGCCCGGCCTCGCCGTCGGTGACGATGGCATTGATGTCCACGACGGTGCTCACCGGCATGGCGAGGTCCTGATCGACCTCGAGTTCGCCGAGCGCGTCGGTGGGCAACCAGCCCGAACCCGCGGGGGCCTCGGCGATTTCGGCGGTGGAGATACGACCCAGGTAGTTGAAGCCGATCTGCGCGACCCGGCCGGTCAGCTGGGACGCCGACTCCGGATCGAGGTGGCGCAGCATGCCGAAGCCGATGCCCTTGTCGGGCATGGCGAGCAGCTGCTCCTTCACCGAGCGCAGCACGCCCGCGGTGGCCGCGCCGCCCTCCAGCGCCGCGGCGGTGTCCACGCCGGACAGGTCGAGCGCGACCGGGTAGACGGTGGTGAACCAGCCGATGGTGCGGGTGATATCCGCGCCCGGGACAACGCTTTCCTCGCGACCGTGGCCCTCCATGCGGACCCGGGTGACGGGCGAGTCGACGCCGCGGCGATCCCGCCACGACCGCACCGCCAGCGCCAGCGCGGCCAGCAGGCCGTCGTTCACGCCACCGCGGTACAGCGCCGGAACCTCGGTGAGGACGGCCTCGGTGACCTCGGCGGGCACCTGAATGTTGAAGCGGCGCACCGTCGCATAGGTGTCGACCTTCGCGTCCAGGGCACGCGCGCCCAGCAGCGGATCGGGCGCGGCCAGCGCCTCGCGCCAGTAGTCCAGTTCGGCGCGGCGCACGTCGGCCGTGGCGGCCTCGGACAACGCGTGGGCCCAGCGGCGGAACGAGGTGCCCACGGCCGGAAGCGTCGGGCGCTGTCCGGCCGCGCGCTGCATCCAGGCCATCACCAGATCCGAGATGAGGATGCGCCAGGAGACGCCGTCGATCACGTAGTGATGCGCCGCGATCAGCAGCACATCGGCGGCGTCGGGACGCCGCAGCCAGGTCAGCGCGACCATGCGCCCGGCGATCGGGTTCAGCGCGGCCAGGGTGGAATCCATTGCGGCGCTGCCCAGTCGGGCCAGCTCCGCACCTTCGGCTCCGGCGGGAAGTGCCACCTCCGACAGCAGCGCGTCTGCGTCGACACCGTCGGCGGGCACCCGCAGCGTCCAGCCGTCCGCGTCGCGCTCGAGGCGGGACCGCAGCACATCGTGGTGCGCCAGAACGGCATTGATGGTGTCGGTGATCCCGGCGCGGTCGATGCCCTCGGGCAGCGCCAGCACCATGGTCTGCGAGAACCGGTCCGACACACCGTCGGCCAGGTATTCGGCCAGCACCGGCGTCAGCGGGATCTCGCCGACACCGCCGCCGGGCAGCTCTTCCAGCTTGGCGATCGGGGTCTCGTCGCCGACCACGGCCACCTTGGCCAGCCCGGCCACGGTGCGGTGCTCGAACACGTCCTGCGGGGTGAACACGATGCCCGCCGCGCGCGCCCGCGACACCAGCTGGATGGACAGGATGGAGTCGCCGCCGATGGCGAAGAACGAGTCGTCCGCGCCGACTTCCTCGGCCCGTAGCAGCTCCGAGAACAGCTGGGCCAGTTGCGTTTCCACCGGTCCGGAGGGTGCGCGGGTGCTGGTGGCCGGGAACACCGGCTCCGGCAGCGCCGAGCGGTCGAGCTTGCCGTTCGGGGTGAGCGGCAGCTCGTCGATCACCATGATGGCCGAGGGCACCATGTGCGCGGGCAGGCTGCGTCCGAGCTGCTCGGCCACCTCCGCGGTGTCGACACCGTGCCCCGGGGTCGGCAGCACGTAGGCCACCAATGCCGTTGCGCCCGAAGGCAGGGTCTTGCCCATGGTGACCGCGAAGTCGATATCCGGGTGCGCGGTGAGGGCATTGTCGATCTCGCCCAGCTCGATGCGGAAACCGCGGATCTTGACCTGGAAGTCCGAACGGCCCAGGTACTCGATCACGCCGTCCTCGCGGCCGTACCGCACCAGGTCGCCGGTCCGGTAGAGCCGCGTGCCGGGATTGTCGGCGGTGGCGAACGGGCTGGCCACGAAGCGGTCCGCGGTCAGGCCGGGACGGCCCAGATAGCCCTGTGCCAGCGCCGGACCCGCCAGGTACAGCTCACCGATGACGCCCGCGGGCACCGGCCGCAGCCGGGTGTCCAGCACGAACGCGCCGATACCCGGGATCGCGGTGCCGATGGTGATGGGCTCGCCCGCCACCATGGCCGCACTGCTGGTGGCGAGGATGGTCGCCTCGGTCGGGCCGTAGCCGTTGTAGAACGCACGCCCCGGGACCGCCCAGCGGGCCACCAGTTCCGGACCGAACTTGTCACCGGCGACGACCACCACGCGCAGCTCGTCCAGGCCGCTCGCATCGACCGACTCCAGCGCGGCCGGGGTGATCAACATGTGCGAGACGCGTTCGCGGCGCAGCAGTTCGGCCAGGTCGTGACCGCCGAACACGGTCGGCGGCGACACCACCAGGGTCGCGCCGGAGGAGAAGGCCAGCAGCAGCTCCAGCACCGAGACGTCGAAGTTCGGCGAGCACACGTGCAGCACGCGCGAATCCCGATCGACGCCATAGTGTTCGCGCTCGGCCGTCACCAGCGCGCCCAGGCCGGTGTGGGTGACCACGACGCCCTTGGGGCGGCCGGTGGAGCCCGAGGTGTAAATGAGGTAGGCCGGCTGCTGCTCGGTCAGCGGGCGCACCCGGTCGGCGTAGGAGATCGGGTGCGCGGGCCGCGCCGCGATGCGCGCCGCGTTCGCCGGATCGTCGAGTTCCAGCCAGGTGACGCCGTCGCCCAGCGCCGAGCGGTGCTCGGCGGTGGTCACGCCCAGCGCCGCACCCGAATCGGACAGCAGGTAGTCGATGCGCTCCGGCGGATACTTCGGGTCGACCGGCACGTAGGCCGCGCCCGACTTGGCGATGGCCCACACCGCCAGCACCGATTCGATGGATCGGCTGATCCCGATGGCCACCACGTCGCCCGGGCCGATGCCGCGGTCGATGAGTTCGCGGGCCAGCCGCGAGGAGGCCTCGTCCAGTTCGCGATAGGTGAGTTCGCGCTGGTCGGCCGGGTTACCGGTCGGATTGAAACGGATCGCCACCGCCTCGGCCGCGGCCTCGACCGAGGCGGTCAGCAGCTGCCCGAAAAGGGGGCTGCCGGACCGGCGGCGACGGCTACCACGGGCTGAACGGCGGGCAGTATCCATTGAAGTCGATTCACCTCTCGCGTTCATCAGGTCCCACCCGACCGAAGTGAATCCGGCGTCCAGCGACGGCGGCTGCACATGCCGTCGGCGGTTGGGGGCGATCCGAGCAATCCTATACGGGCACCGGGGCGGTCCCTACCGCCCGAGCTCTACACACTCACCCATCGGAACGAGAGCGCCGTCGCGTTGCACCTTCGCCAACACGAGTGAAATACACCACAATTCACAGCCAGCCCCGGCGCGTGGCCTGCACTCCCGCCTGGAACCGGGTGCTCGCGCCGAGGCGTTCGAGCAGGCTGGCGGTGCGGCGCACCACGGTCCGGCGCGAGAGGCCCAGGCGGCGGGCGATGGTGTCGTCGGTCGCCCCCATGCTCATCAGCGTCAGGATCGCCTTGTCGCGCTCGTCGAGCGCCTCGGCCGGGTTCACCGAGATCGGGGTGGACATGAGCCAGAGCGCGTCGAAGGTCTTGACCAGCAGGTCCAGCGTGGGCGACGGGCCGACCCGGACACCCATGGGGTCGCCGCGGCGCTCGTCGGTGTGCAGCACCAGCACCGCGCGCCGATCGTCGGCGACGATCAGCTTCATGGGCGGATCGGGCAGTGTGCGGGCCTGCGCGCCGGCCGCATTGGTGGCCAGCACGTGCCGCAGCCGCTCCGGGTCCTGATAGATGGTCTCCTGGTACAGGGTCCGGTAGTCGATCCCGGCCTGGATGCGCGAGGACTTGAGCTCGAACAACCGCTCCTCGGTCTCCACATCGGAGAGGAACGGGCCGCGCTCCACCACCTTCACGCAGGCGTGCGCGGTGTGCTGCAGGTCCTCGAAATCGGCCAGCAGCTGGCGGCGTTCGTAGACCGCCACCACCGCGCCGTCGGCGTCGGTGGTGCGGCGCACCGAGCGGAAGGTCTCGCCCAGGCGCGCCGCGGCCGACTGCATGCGCAGCATGTCCTGATTGCGGCGGCGAGTCTCGGCCTCGGACAGCGCTTCCGGGGCGTGCGCGTCGAAACGCACCGTGCCCTTGCCGTCGGTCAGCCGGACCACGGCCTCGAGCTGGCACAGCGTCTCGAGGGCCGCCTCGATCACGCGCGGCGGCGCGCTCAGGCGCTCGGCCACCTCGGGCACGGTCGAGCGCGGATGCTGCACGAGCAGCGCGTAGGTGCGACCGTGCAGGGAGGCCGGGTCGAACAGATCGTCCAGTGTCGTCACCGCACCCACCGGCGTCCGCCGGTCCGGAAAGCGTCCGGCCGCGGGGAGCGGTGAACGCTCTACTGGTCCGGGCCCCACTGCTGCTGCATGAGAACGCCCTTGCTGGCTAGCCATGGCAGCGGATCCATCTTGTTGTCGGCGGCGTCCCAGATCTCGAGGTGCAGATGAGGACCGGTCGAATTGCCGCGGTTGCCCACGGAGGCGATGACATCGCCGGTGTTCACGCGCTGGCCGACGGACACGTACATGTCGTTGACGTGACCGTAGACCGCGGTGGTGCCGTCGTCCTGCTTGACGCGCACCCAGAGGCCGAAGCCGGAGGCGGGCCCGGCGTCGATGACCGTGCCGCCCATGACGGAGTGGATCGGGGTGCCGATGGGATCGGCGAAGTCGATGCCGTAATGCATCGCGCCCCAGCGCATTCCGAAGCCGGAGGTGAGCTGGCCGGCGACCGGCTTCACCACGTTCGGGCCCGGGTGCAGCTGCTGCTGCAGGGTCTTGAGGGTCTGCTCGGCCTGCTGCAGCGGCGCGGAGATCTCCGGCGGCAGGTTCTGGAGGCCGAAGGGGGCGGGGTCGGGGGTAGCCGCGACCTGCTGGGCCTGGGGGGCGGCCTCCGCGACGGGGGCGGCGTCCGGCTTGGCCTCTTTGAGCTCGAGGGCGGTGTCCGCGACGGCGACGTCCTCACCGATGGCGGTCGGCTTCTCGTCGTGCGTGGGTAGGAGCGGTGCGGCGTGCGCGAGGGCCGGGACCAGCTGCGTCGCGGTGCCGATGAGGGCGCCGGCGGCGACGGCCACACCCGCGGCGGTCTTCACGCGATCGGTGGCGGAGGGTTCGGCCCGGTGCCGGCGGCGAGAGGTGGTGCCAGTGCGGCAGGCACCGGAATCACCAAGCAAATCCATGACAGTTACGGAGTTCGCGGTCGTTCGGTGGTGCGACACTGCAAGTCCTAGCGTTCGGTGGGTCCGGTAACGATTCGGCATCGCTGTGATGGAAACAGTACTCGCCCGTGACCATTCCGCAACCTTTTGTGCGATAACGCCAGGTCGAATACTCGAACCCTTGATCACAAAAGGTAACCGACGGGGCACACTTGTGACATGGTTCTCGACGAGTTGGGCACGCCGATCGTTCTCGCCCCCATGGCCGGGGGCCGTCCACACCGGAATTGGCCGCCGCTGTTTCAGATGCGGGCGGGCTTGGTTTCGTGGCCTCCGGATATCTGCCCGCGGCCGAGCTGGGCGCTCGAATCAAGGCCACGCGCGCACTGACCCCGCGGGCGTTCGGGGTGAACCTCTTCTACCCGTCCGAACCCAGTCCGACCGATCGGTTCTCTTCTTATATAGAGGAGCTGTCGCGCGAGTTCCCCGTGGGCGCGGCCAAGTACGACAGCGACGACTGGGACGCGAAGCTCGAACTGCTGGTCGCCGAGCCGGTCGCGGTGGTGTCGAGCACCTTCGGCTGCCCCTCGGCGGCGGAGATCGACCGGCTGCACGCGGTGGGCACCGAGGTGTGGGTGACCGTCACGACCGTGGCCGAGGCGCGGCAGGCCGTGGCCGCGGGCGCGGACGTGCTCATCGCGCAGGGTGCGGAGGCGGGCGGGCATCGCGGGACCTTCGTCGACGACGCCGCGGACGATCTCACCGATCCGTTCGGGCTGCTGACGCTGGTGCAGTTGCTGCGCTCGGCGGTGGACGCACCGATCGTGGCCGCGGGTGGCATCGCGACCGGCGAGGCGGTCGCCTCGGTGCTGGCCGCCGGTGCCGCAGCCGCGCAGATCGGGACCGCGTTCCTGCGCTGCCCCGAGGCCGGGACCGCGCCGCTCGTCCGGGAGGCCATCACCGCCGACACCCCCACCATGCTGACCCGCGCCTTCACCGGGCGGCGGGCACGCGGACTGCGCAATCGGTTCATGCTGGAGCACTTGGACGCTCCGGTCGCCTACCCCGAGATCCATTACGCCACGGGGCCTTTGCGAGCCGCCGGGCGCGCCGAGGGCAATGCCGACGCGGTGAATCTCTGGGCAGGTCAGGCGCATTCGCTGGCACCGGAGCTACCGGCGGGCGAGCTGGTGCGCAAGCTGTCGGCGGATGCGAAAAATGCTCTGGAGCGGGCACTTTCATTGCGAATCCAGAGTTATTGACAACGTTTTTCACCTACAATCGGCTGACACCTTCCGCCATCCCATGAGGAGAGCGATATGTCACTCGACGTACCCACCGCACTACTCGAGCGCGCCGAACGTGGTGAGGTCAGCGACGCAGAGTTCGTCGAATGCGTCCGCAACTCGCTGCCCTACGCCTACGAGGTGGTCAGCCGGGTTGCCGACGATCTGCGTTCCGGCACGGCGGAATTCGCCGACAACACCATCGCGCCACCGGACGAGACCGCCCGCGGCCAGCTGTTGCGCGCCATGGCCTCCGACGCCATCCGCGGCGGCCTGGAACGCCACTTCGGCATCAAGCTCGCCTTCCAGAACTGCCACCGGGTAGCGGCCTTCCCGCTCTCCTCGGTCGGCAACGACACCTACACCACCTTCATCTCCACCCGCGCCCAGCTGCTCAACCAGAGCCCCGAACTCCGCAACTGCTGAGCGCCCGCACAACCCGGAGCGGCGCGACCGAAACCCGGTCGCGCCGCTCGCTTTTCACCGCCCGCCCGCCTCGCGCCACCTGCGGCGCTCGGCCTTGAACTTCTTGACCTCCCGCACCACGAGCCACACGAACAGGGCGAACGGCCCGACGAAGATGAACCAGGCGATCACCGTCGACCCCGCGTCCCCGAACCCATTGCTGAACGTCACCCCGACGGTCCCGACGGTCATGATCGCGAACAGCAGGGTGAGCAGCCCCAGCACCACCCACCACACCGGCTGCCACGGCCTGACCCGCGGCCTCTCCGGCCCCGGAGTCACTCCACCCGAATAACCCGCCCCCACCGGCAAACCCGAATACGGCGAGACATACCCCGTTCCCCCCGAACCCATTCCACTCACCCCGGCCGACGCGCCCATCCCGGCCCCGCCGAACGGGTGCACCACACCCGCCCCCTCCGACGAGAAGGGCGGCCGATTCGAACTCGGCGGCCGCGCGCCGGGTCGGGGCGTCGCGGCCGAGGGCACTTCGCCAGGTGGCCGGGTGAAGGGTTGCGGGGTCGCACTCGACAAAGGGCCGCCGAGTGGTGGCGATGCGGTCGGAGCGGGGCGGTTGGCCCGCTGAGGCGGGAGCCATGCCGGGGGCGGGGTGGGTACCGCGCCCGGGTACGCGGGTGCGTAGCCGGGGAGGGGTTCGCCGCCATCCCATTTCGCGGTCGGCGCGGAGCGGCGGCCGGGGGCAGGGCCCGGACGGGACGTCGGCGGGGTTTCGAGGGCGGACTGGGCGGCGGTGGCCAGGGCTCCGGCGGTTGGGAAGCGGTGGTCCGGGTCTTTTGCCATGCCGCGGACGATCACGGCGTCGAGGGCGGCGGGGATGCGGGGGTTGCGGTCGCTGGCGCGGGGTGGGTCGGCGGTGACGTGGGCGGCCATCGGCTGGACGGGGTCGGTTTGGGCGAATGGCTTGGCGCCGGTGAGGGTCTCGTAGAGCAGGCAGGCCAGGGAGTAGATGTCGGAGCGGAGGTCCTCGGTGCCGGCGTAGCGCTCGGGAGCCATGTAGGCCCAGGTGCCGACGGCGACGCCGGTGCTGGTGATGGTGGCCTGGCCGACGCCGCGGGCGATGCCGAAGTCGATGAGGTAGGCGAAACCGTCGGGGAGCGTGATGACGTTGGAGGGCTTCACGTCCCGATGCACCAGCCCGGCCCTGTGCGCGATATCGAGGGCCGCGGCGATCTGGGTGACGAGGTCGACCGCGCGGTCGGGCGGCAGTGCGCCCACCTCGCGCAGGATCTTGTCCAGGTCGGAGCCCTCGACGTACTCCATGTCGATGTACAGGCGGCCGTCCAGTTCGCCGAAGGAATGGATCGGCACCACGTGCGGCCCGCGTAATCGCGCGGCCAGCCGGGCCTCGCGCTCGAAGCGGCGGCGATAGTCCTCGTCCGTGGCGAGTTCCACCGGCAGCAGTTTCAGCGCCACCTCTCGTTCGAGGTGGGTGTCCTGTGCCAGCCACACCTGACCCATACCGCCCCGGCCGAGCAACCTGACCAGTCGATAGTGGCCGAGTCGACCATCCCCCGGCACGTGCCCTCCCAGTCTTTCCGCCCGCTACGGCGTGCTCAGCATACGGCGGCCGCGACCATCCCAATACCCAGTACGGAGACCGGTGCCGTCCGGTTCGATGCCCGGCCCGCGGACGACGCGGCGGGCGCGTGCCGAGGCCGGGGCAATTCCGGCTTGACCGGTGCCCGCGGGTGCGATCGAATGCACCTCGGAGCAAGGCATTTCATTCAGCGAGGAGCATCCGTGGCCAGCGAGCAGCCCGCCGACACCTTCGACCTGTGGGATCGGGACGGGGATGGGCTCATCTCCGCCGAGGACATTCTCGCGGGCATCACCGCGCTCGGGCTGGAGATCGACGCGGAGGCGGTGCAGCGGCTGGTCGCGGCGGCCGACACCGATGGGGACTGGATGATCTCGCGAGCCGAGTTCGAGGCCGCGCGGCTGGGGCGTGATCCGGAGATCACCGATGCCGACGCGGCCTTCGAGATGTTCGACGTGAACCAGAACGAGCTCATCGAGCTCGACGAGCTGGAGTCGCTGCTGCGCACCTGCCCGGGGCTGACCGACGAATCGGCCGAAAGCCTGCTGGCGGCCGCGGATCTCGACGGCGACGGTTTCCTGTCGCGCGCCGAGTTCGCGACCTTGCTGGCCCGGCTCGCCCAGGGCTGAGCTAGACCTCCAGCAGCTTGCGCTTGAGCACCTTGCCGGTGGGGTTGCGCGGCAGCTCGTCCAGGAAGACCACCTCGCGGGGCACCTTGTAGCGGGCCAGATTCGACTTCACGAAGTCCTTGACCTCGACCTCGGTGCACACCTGACCGTCGTGGACGACCACGAAAGCCTTGAGCCGCGCGCCGAACTGCTCGTCCGGAATGCCGATGACGGCCGCCTCACGCACCGACGGATGCGTATGGAGCAGCTCCTCCACCTCCACCGGGAAGACGTTCTCGCCGCCCGAGACGATCATGTCGTCATCGCGGCCGTCGATGAAAAGCCTTCCCGCGCTGTCGAAGTGGCCGACATCGCCGGAGGACATCAGCCCGCGGATGATCTCCTTGTGGCCGCCGCCGGTATAGCCCTGGAACTGGATGGTATTGCCGACGAAGATGCGCCCGGTCGCGCCATTGGGCACCGCGCGCCCCTGATCGTCGAGGATCTCCACCTGCGCACCCAGCACCGGCCGACCCACACAGCCCGGCTCCTCGGCCAGATCCTCCGGCGTGGCGATGGTGGCGTAGGCGACCTCGGTCGACCCGTACAGGTTGTAGACGACCGGACCGAAGGCCGCGGTCACCTCGCGGCAGAGCTGCGCGCCCAGCTGCGAACCGGCCACGAAGATGATGCGCAGCGCCGACAGGTCGTGCCCGGTCAGCGCCCGCCCGCCCAGGTCCATCATGCGGGCCAGCATGACCGGGACCGCGATCACCGTGGCGGCCCCGTGCTCGGCCATGGAGTCGATGGCGGCCTGCGGGTCGAACCGGCGGCGGATCACCAGGGTGGAGCCGAAGCCGAGAGTCAGCATGGCGCAGGCGAATCCGAGGGTGTGGAACATGGGCGCGCAGCACTCGGTCACCTCGTTCACCCGGAACGGGACCTTGGACAGCAGACCGCCCAGCGACAGCAGCGATTTCGGCTCCGCGCGCGGCGCGCCTTTCGGGGTGCCGGTGGTGCCGCTGGTGAGCAGGATGATCTTGGGTTCGGCACCGGGCGCGGGCGGCGCGTCGGGTGATCCGGCGGCGATGAGGAATTCGAGGCTGTCCTCGCGCGGCTCGTCGGTCCAGGCCCGGTAGCTGCCGCGCGCGGGCTGCACCTCGTCGAGCATGTGCGCGTACTCCTCGTCGTAGACGAGCAGGTCGGTGCCCTCGCGGGTGGCGACATCGCGGATCTGCGGGGCCGCGAAATCGGTATTCAGCAGAATGATCTTCGCCCCGCACTTGGCCGCGGCGAAGATGGCGTCGATCAGCCCGCGATGATTGCGCGCCAGAATCGCCACGCCCTCACGCGGTTTCAGCCCCCGCTCACGCCAGGCGTTGGCCAGCCGATTCGACCGCTCCTCGAGCTCGGCGAAGGTCAGCTCCCCCAGCTCGTCGATGACCGCGGTCCGCCCGCCGTACCGGGCCGCGGACAGTCGCAACCCCGCCGCCAGCGTCCCGTATCGCAGCATGGCCGTGGCCGCCGCCAGCAGCACGGCCGGCGATTCCACCCGGGCCAGCCCGGCCCCCACCGCCAGCCGCGCGGACTCGGCCTCCAGATATGCGCGCTCCCCCACCGCCCTGATCAGCCCGAACGTCATCGACGCCCACCCCCGAACAGCCATTCACCTTGTGCGCGTGTCGATTCCACCCGGACCTCCTCGTCCGCCCCTGCGGTTTGCGGGCACTCGCCCTCAAACTAACCGTACGGAACCGCGACCGCGACCGGAACCGCATCCCGGCACACACCGGTCACGCATAGGGATCGGTGATCTCACGCAGCAGTTCCAGGGCCTCGCGGAGGTTGCGCATGCGGCGGGGGCCGAGGTGGGCGGCCCATTCGGCCTGCACTTCCCGGGCGACGCGGTTCGAGAATTCGGCCATCTCGCGCCCGCGCCGCGACAGCCGCACCAGGCGGGCGCGACCGTCGCTCGGGTCCGGGGTGCGCTCGACGTATCCGGCCTTCTCGAGCTGGTCGACCAGCAAACCCGCGGTCTGCTTGGTGATCTGTGCCTGCTCGGCCAACTCGGTGGTGCGACTGCCCTCGGGCGCGAGCCGACCGGCCAATCGCCCCTGCGCCACACTGATATCACCGATTCGTCCACGCGCTCACCACCGAGCACGCGAAGCGGCCGGTGTCGGAGCTGGTTACCGTGATCCGCGAGCACGCCGCCGACCGCAGGCTCTCGAAACTCACCAACTACCGGAACATCCTCTTCGACACCATGGTCCACGGCCAGGACATCGCGATTCCGCTGGGCCGCACCATCGACATCCCGGTCGCGGCCGCCGCCGACCGCGCCGTGCAGGTCGGCTGGCCGGTCTGGGACCGCCATCGCCTGGACTGGATCCGCCTGTGCGCCACCGATATCGACTGGTGCCACGGCACCGGTGCGGAGATCCGCGGCCCCATCGTCGCCCTGCTGCTGGCGGCGACCGGCCGCACCGCCACCCTGGACCAACTCACCGGCGACGGCTTGGTCCGCTTTTGACCATGACGCGTCCGGTTTCCACCTGGCCCGCGACGCTCCACCACCGCGACGATCGAGTCATGACCAACACGATCCCCGATCCCGCCCTTCTCCCAGCCCTTTTCGAGCAACACCTGAACGCGGGCGACGTGGACGGCGTGCTGGCGCTGTTCGCGCCGGACGCCACCATGCGCACCACCGCCGGCACCGTCATCACCGGACCGGATGCGCTGCGCGCGGAAATCACCGGCACGGTCGCCGCGCGCGGACGGCTCACCAATGTCCAGCGCCACACCCTCGTGGGCGCGGATACCGCACTGCTGGTGCCCGACTGGACCATGGAAATCGACACCCCCGACGGCACCCGCATCGCCCCGACCGGCAGCACCGCCAACGTCGCCCGCCGAATCGGCAGCGGCGAATGGCGTTTCGCCGTCCTCAACCCGCTCGGCACCGCCTGATCGACCCGGCGGACACCGCCCGAAGACGCGGCTGCGCCCTCCCGGAACCCGGGAGGGCGCAGCCGTTTTCAGGTCAGGACAGGGTGATGATGGTCAGGGTGCCGTCGGCGTGCTGGGCGCGCAGGCGCTTCTTGTCGAACTTGCCGACGCTGGTCTTGGGGACCTCGGCGATGAAGGTCCAGTGTTCGGGCAGCTGCCACTTGGCGAACTTGGGGGCCAGGAAGTCGCGCAGCTCCTCGGGTTTGGCCTCGGTGCCCTCGACCAGCACGATGGCGACCAGGGGGCGCTCGTCCCACTTGGCGTCCGGGATGCCGATGACGGCGGCCTCGGCCACGGCCGGGTGACCCATGACGGCGTTCTCCAGATCCACCGACGAGATCCACTCGCCGCCGGACTTGATCACGTCCTTGGAGCGGTCGACCAGGGTGAGATAGCCATTGGGGCTGATCTTGCCGACATCGCCGGTGCGCAGCCAGCCGTCGTGGAACTTGTCGGGATCGACCTCGCCACCCGACGGCGAGTAGTAGGACCCGGTGATCCAGGGTCCGCGAACCTCCAACTCGCCCAGCGATTCTCCGTCATTGGGCAGCACGCTGCCGTCGTCGCCGACCAGCCGCGCCTGCACCCCGGCCGGGAAACGGCCCTGGGTGTAGCGGTAGGACCAGGCCTCGTCGCCCTCGACGCCGGCGGGCGGGTGACCGACCGAGCCCAGCGGGGAGGTCTCGGTCATGCCCCAGGCGTGCAGCAGCTTCACGTGGTGGCGCTCCTCGAAGGCACGCATCATCGACGGCGGCACGGCCGCACCGCCGACCACACAGGTGCGCAGGTACGAGATGTCCTGCGGCTGCGCCTGGAGTCCGGCCAGCACGCCGCCCCAGATGGTCGGCACGGCGGCGGCGAAGGTCGGCTTGACCTCGGCCATCATCTGCAGCAGCGGCGCGGGCTGCAGGAAGCGGTCGGGCATGAGCACATTCGCGCCCGACATGAGCGCGGCGTACGGGATGCCCCAGGCATTGGCGTGGAACAGCGGCACGATGGCCAGCACGGTGTCGGCGGCGGTGAAGCCCATGCCGTTGGGCGAGATCACCTGCATGGCGTGCAGCCAGTTGGAGCGGTGCGAGTAGACGACGCCCTTGGGGTCGCCGGTGGTGCCGGAGGTGTAGCACATGCCCGCGGCCGAACGCTCGTCGATGACCGGGAAGTCGTAGGTGTCGGGCTGGGCGTCGAGCAGCTCGCGGTAGGAGTGCACGGTGACGCCCTCGGGGGCGGTCAGCGTGGCGGCGTCGCCGTTGGCGACGATGACGTGGCGGACCGTCTTCAGGTTGGGCAGGTACTGGGCGAACATGGGCAGCAGCGAGCCGTCCACGATGACCACCTGATCCTCGGCGTGGTTGGCCACGTACACCAGCTGCTCGGGGAACAGCCGGATGTTCAAGGCGTGCAACACCGCGCCCATGGCGGGCACCGCGATGTAGGCGACCATGTGCTCGTTGTTGTTCCACATGAAGGTGCCCACCCGGTCACCGACGCCGATGCCCAGGTCACGCAGGGCATTGGCGAGCCGGGCCGAATCCTGGCCGATCTCGCGATAGGTCTGGGTGCGGACGCCGTCGCCGGTCCAGGTGGAGACGTATGAGTCGCCCTGGAAGGTGGAGGCGTAGCGCAGCAGCGTCGCGAGTGACAGCTGCTCGTCCTGCATGGTGCTCAACATTTCCCAACCGCTCCTTGCATGTACCTACTGGGGAGTGAACTGAGTCACTTGCGGCGAGCCTAGCCGAATCCGGACACGCTCGGACGTGACCCCGGGCACGGGGCTGACCTGCGCGAAAAAGTTCGGGCTGCGGACGGCGCACCCCACCCACGCCGCCCGCAGCCCGTGACCGACCCGCCGCCGCCCAACACGACAACGGTCCGGTTCCGCGGTCCTGACCAGCGTCGGACTTGCTGACGACGCCCCCTGCGGCGGCGCAGAATAGCCAATCACTAACCAGGACAAGCAAATTGGAGCAAGAACTTCCGTGAATATATTGAGTGTGACACCGGGCTGTCCAGTCGGGGGCTGCGTCGCAGGTCAGAGGGCGCTCACCGACGCGGACCGGCGACGGTGAGTAAGAGACAGCGGACCTGAATCAGGTAGGCGCGCGCTTACCCGGGGTGGATGCCGCGGCAACATGCGGAGTGGCCGAAAATACCGATTCACTGACCGGCGATGTCTCCATAACCAGCGACAACGCGCCCTACCGTTGCTGATATGCAGCGAGAGCCGTCGATTCTGATCATCGGTGCCGGGTTCGCCGGACTGGGCCTGGCCCTGGAATTGCGACGCCACGGCCTGACCAACTTCACCATCCTGGAGAAGGCCGCCGACCTGGGCGGCGTGTGGCGCGAGAACACCTACCCGGGCGCGGCCTGCGATGTGCCGTCGCCGCTGTACTCGTGGTCGTTCGAGCCGAAATCCGATTGGCCGCGCCGGTTCTCGCAGCAGGCCGATATCCACGCGTACATGCGGAGCGTCGCGGAGAAGTACGATCTGCCGTCGCGGATCGAATTCGGCAGCGAGGTGGTGGACGCGGAATTCGATGAGGCGGGCGGGATTTGGCGGGTGCGAACCGCAGACGGGGTCACCCGCCTGGCGGATGTGCTCATTCCCGCGGTCGGGCAGCTGTCCCGCCCCGCCATGCCCAACCTGCCCGGCATCGACACCTTCACCGGGGCGGCGTTCCACTCGGCCGAATGGGATCACTCGGTGGATCCAACCGGCAAGCGGGTGGCCTGCATCGGCACGGGAGCCAGTGCCGTTCAATACATTCCGGCGATCCAGCCACGCGTCGAGCACCTCACTCTGTTCCAGCGTTCGGCCGCGTGGGTACTGCCCAAGTTCGACACCGAATACACCGCGCTGCATCACGCGCTGTTCAAGCACGTGCCGGTGACACGGCTGGCCGAGCGGTTCGCCATCTGGACCTTCTTCGAGGTGATGGCGTTGGCGCTCACCGATATTCCGGCCATCAAGCATCCGGTGATCGCCATCGCGGACCGGCATCGCGAGCAGCAGGTTCCCGATGATGCCCTGCGCGCCAAGCTGACTCCGGACTATGCGGCGGGATGCAAGCGCGGATTGTTCTCCACCGAGTACTTCCCGGCCCTGACGCAGCCCAATGTGAGTGTCGAGACGACCGCGATCGAGGCGGTGACGCCCAACGGGATTCGCACCGTCGACGGCGTGGAGCACGCGGTCGACGTGATCGTGTACGGCACCGGCTTCAAGGGCACCGAATTCCTCGCGCCGATGAACATCTACGGGCTGCAGGGCCGCAAGCTCGCCGACGAATGGTCACCCGAGGGTGCCCGCGCGTTCCTGGGCATGTCGGTGCCCGGCTTCCCCAACCTGTTCATCATGTACGGCCCCAACACCAATGTGGGTTCGGGCTCGATCGTCTACATGCTCGAATCGCAGGCCCGCTACGTCCGGCAGGTGATCGAATACCTGGGCGCGCGCCCCGGCCGCTTCCTCGCGGCCCGCCCGGAGGCCGAACAGTCCTGGGACGACTGGCTGCAACGGCGTCTGAAGGAAACGCCGTGGAACTTCTGCTCGAGCTGGTACCGCAACGCCTCGGGCCGCATCACCAACAACTGGCCCGGCGCGACGGCGCTGTTCCGCTGGAAAACAAGCCGATTCACACCCTCCGACTACGACGAGGGCCAGGCCGCCCGGCGCTAGCCCCGACACCACATAGAACAACCCTATGGCCACATAGAGAATTGCCTTCTACCTGCGAAACGGCGAGCAGCGCAGGCTGAATTCATGATCCCCCAACGCCAACGCCCCACCTTCGCGGAATGGCTCGGCTACACCGTGGGCCGCCCCATGCCCCTAGACCTCCAGGACTGGGTCCGCCGCGACCTCACCGGAAAGCACGCCTACGCAAGACATCTCACCCGCGGCATGGTCCCCTTCCTCCCCATCTTCGCCGCCTTCCTCCTGCTCTTCCCCGGCCCCCTCTGGCTCCGCGCCGCCATGACCCTCCTGGCCCTGATCCTCGCCGTCTTCTACTGCGCCGCCTACATGGCCCCCAACCGCGCCCACCGCCTCACCCAACACGGCCTCCCCGCCAGCCTCGACGCCCCCCGCATCCTCCACGCCACCCCCCACCGAACGCACCCGCTACCTGGCCAACCACCCCCACTGACCACCCCCACCCAAATGAATGCGGCCCTCACCCCCACCACCAGGTAGACTCCCCGACGACTACGCCGGTCCCCATGCCCGGCAAGGTTCAGCCCTCGTAGCTCAGGGGATAGAGCACCGCTCTCCTAAAGCGGGTGTCGCAGGTTCGAATCCTGCCGAGGGCACAGCCTGACCAGCGCGTATACCGTCTGAGCACTCTCACGTGCCAGATATGTGCCAAATCAAGCCCTGATACATGGTCACCTCGGGACGTTCCAGAGCATCCCGGGACACGGTCAATGGCTCTGGCACCAGTCAGCTTCTGAGACATCTACAGGACCTCGAATGTGGTCTGGCACAGTCCACAGATGATCGGGCCGACTCCAAACGTCCCCACCGCAACCCGGATCTTTCGACCGCACTCGCATTCCGCCGTCAACCCGTTGTTGCTCGACTTTCGACCGCCCCGCCGCTCCGGCTCGCGTCGGCGATAGGCCACCAGCGCAAACGCGAGTTCGTCCAGTTCGTCTCGATAAAGTTCACGGGTCTGATCCGGCACGGTGGTGACCGACCATCCGATCTTGTCATGATGCGCGAGGGTGAGCCCGAGTTCTTCACCGAGGGCGCGGTATCGCTCGTTGTGCCAGCGGCCTTGGCGGCTGGTGTCTTTGATCCCACGCGTGACCGCGACACCGTGAGCAGCCTCGTGTAGCAGAGTGCCGAGCACATCGACCGCGCCGCGCTGGAGACCTTCCCCGCCGACAAACAGCTCGTGTAGCTCATACTCGCCGCGCACCCAGCGGTTCGGCGCGAAGTGTCCGAGTGTCAGTTCGCTTCCGCCGGTTGATCCGGACCCTACGGTCAGCACGACGTTCGGAACGTCGGGATGCTGGGATCGGATTGCGGCCCAGGTACTTTCCAGGGCGGTGACGAGTAGGCCGGTGATGGTGTCGGAGTCCGTCATGATCTCCGGGTCCTTCCAGATGCTTTGACACGTACGTGTCAACCGGCGGCCCAACGGTTTTGACACGTACGTGTCAACAGGAATGAGAGGCCCGGTAGAGCGTGGAATCCCTGGGCGCGCGCCGCGCTCTGTCCGGGGCAGGCCCGCGGCCTGCCCTCACCGCCTGCCCAGGGCGTCCAGGAGGCTCACGCTCAAGGGGCGAATTTCCATCACCGGGAAGGACGTCGAACTACCCAACCGATGGGAAATTCGCTCCTTGACGGGAGGTTGGACGCCCTTACCATGCGGCGCGCGCCCAGGGATTCCACTACACGCACAGTGCTTCCGAGCTACTTCCAGCACCGGGCTGGCAACCGCGACCATTCACGCCGCACTCGGCCGCCTCGACGCAACTCCTCGCACCGGACGACACCACCGCGCCAGCGCTCCGGACCTAATAC
>NZ_BJWY01000024.1 GCF_007990715.1 Nocardia seriolae NBRC 15557
AGTACTAACCCCGTAGACGACAGGACCCCCACACCCATGGTTCGGGTCGGGGGTCTTCGTTCGGCGGCGATGGCTAAGCGGCGCAATCCAGGGCGTAGGCGTGGAAGTTGTCCACGAACATCCGGCCGGGGGAATCCTTCCCGGTATCACCACCGACCAAACCGAGATCAAGGAGCGTGCTGTTGTACTTGCCTTGCTCCTGATATTCGCTCACCTTGATAACGCCCACCTTCAACGGCTCGCCTTCCGTGTAGGTGTTGCACTGCGCCACGATCGCCCAGTTGCCGGAGTCGATGACGGACCGGGTGTTGGTGGTGATCTCGTCGGCCGGCGCCGCGCCGGACTGCTGGAGTGCGGGCAGGATATCGACGGGCTCGAACTTGATGCCGGAGTGTTTGCCCTGCGCATTGCTCAGGTTGTCGGTGATCACGTAAGGGGCGTCCTTGGTCACCTTCGGCTGAGTGGATGTGGTGATTTCCGTGGCTGCTTCTGCCTTGGTTTCCTTCTTGTCGTCGGGCAGGAGTGAGCCGATAGCAGCGAGTCCCAGGAATGCAGCGAGGCCAATTCCCCACTTCTTGCCCTTGGACATCTTCGGTTTCGCGTTGGGGGTGTTGTCGTGCACGGTCGCGGCCTCTCCTTGGGAACTGGTCAATTGTCCAGGCTGGCGGCGAGCGTGTTGGGATGTCAAACCCGTATGGTGTTCGGGTTTCGCGGTCATGTGTCCGCCCGGTGTGTGATCCGGCCAGTGACCGGGAGGATTGGCGGCTACGAAAACGGTGGCGTGATTTGGGCTACCGAGCGCGCTTGGGTGGGCGGGTAGCACTGAGCCCCTCCGGCGGCATCTGGCGTGATTGGCTGGAGGGGCTGAGGCTGAAGGATGTTGGGCCTTCGAGGAGACGTTACAGCCTGGTCAGTGGGTCTGATGCCGTGGCACGCATAGCACGTTTAAGAGCACGAATTCAGCGTGATCGAACGAGATTCCGGCTGATCTCACCGGATGAGTTGGCGGAGGGGCTGAGAGTCGTAACCGATTGTCCTGCAATAGGAAAAGCTCCCCGACCGGGTGATTTCCAGTGGGGAGCTTCCCTATGCCGTCGCAAACTGGACGTTCATGACGTGCAGGTTCTTGACGTCGAGGGCGTAGCCGAGGGATCCGGCGACGAACAGGCCACCGCGGGCGATCGACAGGATGAGGTCGGGTTCGAAGCCGTCATCGGCGATGGTGTGCGCCAGCTCGCGGCTGGCCTCGCCGAATAGCTCCCAGCTCAGTTCCTCGCGATCGCTCATGCTGTGCTCCGTTCTGCCCGCGGCGGTGGTCTTCGGATCATACGAGGCGGTTCAGGGGTGGTGGGTCAGTGTGTACCAGAGCAGGGCGAGGGTGCCGAGGGCGAACAGCGGCACCAGGATCATGGTCTCGACCTTGTTGCCGGTGCGGTCGACGATCGGGATGCGGGTGCGGATCTTCAAGGGCCACAGCAGCCGGCAGCCGCGGTCGGTGAGGCAGTCGCCGATGAGGTGGGCCAGGGCGCCGAGGCCGACGGAGAAGGGCAGCCAGGCGGGTTTGTCGCTGATCCAGTGGTCGATGGCGAAAGTGCCGCAGACGGCGAGGATCACGACGGTGCCGTAGGACTTGAGCCCGTCACCGCTGGGGGCCAGGCCCAGCGACTTGATGGCGAGGGCGAGCAGGAAGAACACCAGCGCGAGCGTGAACCAGCGGCCGAGCAGGTGTTCCCCGGCCCAGGTGCCGTAGGTGACGGCGGCGACGAAGGCGAAGGAGTGGGTGCCGTGGCGGTGCCCGCCGGAGATCCACGAGATGAACTTGCACGCGTAGTGCGAGATCGGCCCCAGCACATGGGAAATAGTGCCCGAGGGGTGATCGGCGTCGGGCAGCAGCGCGGCGCCCGCGGTGAGGAAGGTTCCCATCACCAGATCGACGGAGCCGATGGCCCCGGATTGCACTGCGGGATAGGTCAAGACGGTGAACGGCAGCGCCGCCGCAGCCGCCGACCAGGCGAGCGCGCCGCTGGTCGCATGTGAATGTCCTAGCACCGCTTGAAGGTTAGCGGATCTGACCGACACCCCTTTCAGGCTGAGTGGCGGGCGGAGTCGGCACTTCCGGTGTCGGACTCCAGCGGGTGGGTCGGGGTGGACCGCGGGCTCGCGGTATTCCTGGTTGCCGCCACCACCCAGGGCGCTGAGGTCGCCCGCGTCGATGATCCTTCGCGGGCCCTCGCGGTGGGTGTCTCGCAACTACAGCAGCTGTCGAAGATGCTGTCCCGTAAGAAGAAAGGATCCGGTCGCCGACGTCGCGTGGCCCTCCGGTTGGCGCGCTATCACCGTCATATCGCGGCCGTTCGCCGCGATTTCCTGCATCGGGTCACGAACAAGCTGGTCAAGACCCACGACCGGCTTGTGATCGAGGACCTGAATGTGGCGGGTGTGCTTCGCAACCGACGATCGGCAAGTGCGATCAGCGACGCCGCATGGGGTGAATTCGCGCGGCTGCTGACCTACAAGCAGCAGTGGCGGGGTGGGACCGTGGTCGTCGCGGATCGATGGTACCCCTCGAGCAAGCGGTGCTCCTCCTGCGGAGTCATCAATTCGGCTCTCACACTTGCCGAACGAATATTCGTGTGCGAGTGCGGGTTCGGCGCGGACCGCGATACGAATGCGGCCGTCAATCTTGCTGTGTGGGCGACGATGCACAACGACATTTCACGATCCCCGGACCTCTCGACAAGAGGCCGGGTCAACAAGGCCCGTCGACGGGAAGGCGCTGGTCGACACCATGACGGTGTCGGCGGAACCGGCCTGGATGACGCGGGAACCGAAACTCACTCGGCACCAGCACCGACGTGAGTTGGGGACACCTGAGGAAGGTGGTCTCGACCGTCCCGTAAGAATGGGGTGTTCGAGATGTCGTCAGAGAGGAACGGACATGTCGGTAGCGTCCGCGGTGAAGGATCAGATCCAGACCATCGGTGGGGGATTCATGTTCTCCCGCGAAGCCCGAGTCTTCGCCGACAGCACCGGAGTACCGGGTTTCATGCCGGGCTACACGCGCGGGCGCGGCGGGGTGCTGGGTGATGTGGATGCCGATGTGGTGACCGCGGCGTTCGGTTTCTTCCGTCCCGAGGCCATTCGCCAGGCGTGGGAGTCGACCGCCTCGACCTCCGCGGCGGCGGGTGCGCAGGGATATCTGAAGGCCTGCCAGGACTTCGGCCGCCGCAAGCTGGCCGGGTTCGAGGACGCCGGTCGGTTGGCCGAACTGCTACAGCGGGTGGTGGCCGCGGCCGATCCGGTGGGTGCGCCGCTGTTCGCGGGCTGGCGGGCGCTGCCGCAGGCCTCGGACGCGCCGGGGCTGGTGCTGCAGCTGATTCACGTGCTGCGTGAGCTGCGTGGCGGTCTGCACCTGGTGGGTGTGCTGGGTAGTGGGCTGACGCCGTTGCAGGCGGTGCTGATCGCCGGGTCGCCGTTGAAGCAGGGGCCGGATCAGGCGCGCAATTTCGGCTGGCCGGAGCCGTTCGACGAGATCACCGCGGAGTTGAAGGGCCGGTGGATGCAGGCGGAGTCGATCACCGAGGAGTTGATCGCGCCCGCGTTCGCGGTGCTCGACGACAAGGAGTGTGAGGAGTTGGTGACGTTGCTGACCGCCGCGCAGGCGACGGTGTTCGGCGGTCGCTGACCGTGGCGCGGGTGGGTATGGCGTACCCACCCGCGGTCTTGTTCAACGGTGCAGGAATTCGAGGGTGACGCGTTCGAAGGCTTCCTTGGCCTCGTACATGACCCAGTGGCCGCACTTGGGGAAGACGTGCAGTTCGGCGTCGGGGATCTGGCGCAGCGGGATGAGCGCCATGTCGGTGGGGCATTGGCGGTCGTCGGCGCCCCAGGTCAGCAGGACCGGGCTCTTGACCTTGTGCAGCATGGACCAGTACGGCGGGGTGGGCGAGTGCTCGAGGAACTGTTGTTGCAGCGCAAGGGCTTCGGACCCGTACATGGCTTTGAGGCTGGCCTGGGCGGCCGGATCGACGGCGGCGTTCCAGCGTTCCTCGACGAGGTCGTCGGTGATCATCTTGGGGTCGTAGATCATGCAGCGCAGCCAGCGGTCGAGGCCCTCGCGGGTGGGGTTGTCGGCGAATTCGGAGAGCAGGCGGGTGCCTTCGCTGGGGTTGGCGCTGAGCAGGCTGTGGCCGACGCCGCCGATGGCGATGAGCTTTTCGACCCGCTGCGGGTGTGCGATGGCGACGTTGACGGCGACCACGCCGCCCATGGAGTTGCCGAGCATGGCGGCGGAGTCGATGTTCAGGGCGTCCATGAAGCGGACGACGGAGTCGACGGCGGTGAGGACGGGGTGGCCGGGGACGGGGTCGCTGACGCCGAAGCCGGGGAATTCCAGGACGTAGCAGTGGAAGTGGTCGGCGTAGAAGCCGAGGTTGCCGCGGAAGTTGCGCCAGCCGTTCACGCCGATTCCGGAGCCGTGGAGCAGAATCAGGGGTGGGCCGTCGCCGGCCTCGTGGTAGCGCAGGACGCCTTTGTCGGTGGCGATTTCGCGTCGGGTGTTCTCGTAGGTGACATCCACGCCATCCAACATAGAACAGGTTTCAGTTTGGAGGCCGGTGGTCGTGTTCGGAGTTCCACTGGGCGAGGTGCTGATCTCCGATGGCGGGCTGGCCACCGAACTCGAGGCGCGCGGTCACGACCTGTCCGGCGAATTGTGGTCGGCGCGACTGCTCTCGGACGCGCCCGATGAGATCCGGGCCGTGCATGCCGCCTACTTCCGGGCCGGAGCGGTGATCGCGACGACCGCGAGCTATCAGGCCTCCTTCGAGGGATTCTCGGCCTGCGGCATCGACCGGGATCAGGGTGTGCGGCTGCTGCGACGCAGCGTGGAGCTGGCGGGTGCGGCCCGCGCGGAGTTCGACGACGGCCGGGAGCGCTGGGTCGCCGCCTCGGTCGGGCCCTACGGGGCGGCGCTGGCCGACGGCTCGGAATATCGCGGCCGCTACGGGCTTTCGATCGCGGCGTTGAAGCGCTGGCATCTGCCGCGGCTCGAGGTGCTGGCCCAGGCCGGGGCGGATGTGCTTGCGCTGGAGACCATCCCGGATATCGACGAGGCCGAGGCGCTCGCCGGGCTGCTCGACAGTAGCGGGGTGCCCGCATGGCTGAGCTACACCATCGCGGGAGAGCGGACCCGGGCCGGGCAGTCCCTGCGCGCGGCCTTCGCGCTCGCGGCCGAGGTGCGCGAGATCGTGGCCATGGGCGTGAACTGCTGCGCGCCCGGGGACGTGGCGGCGGCGGTGACGCTGGCGCGGGAGATCACGGGCAAGCCGGTGATCGTATACCCGAACAGCGGGGAGGAGTGGGACGCCGAGCATCGGCGCTGGGTGGGGGAGTCCCAATTTTCGGTCGCGCGGGCCGCTGGGTGGGCGGGTCTCGGCGCGGCCATCGTGGGCGGCTGCTGCCGGGTGCGGCCCGCCGATATCGAGCGGCTCGCGGCGGCCTGCGCTGCGGGATAGATCGGTCGAATCTCACACACCTTCCGTGAATAAACACATGCAGACATGCGCATGTAACTAAGTTATTCTCACAGGTATGGAGACCACAGCGAACAACCGGCAAGCCGAGAATGGGCACGGCGACGGCCTGCTGGCACCGCGCGCGGAGATGGGCTTCGCGATCGGATCCGGCATCACCTACGCCGCGGGTATGGCGACGGAGTATCTGTTCGACACTCCGGGGTGGGTGCCGACGACGCTGTTTCTCGCGACGTACGTGCTGGGTGGCTTCTTCACCGTCCGCTCGGCGGTCGAGACCATCCGGCGCGGCCGCTTCGAGGTCGACTTCCTGATGCTCGTGGCCGCGGTGGGTGCGGCGGCGGTGGGGAAGTGGGCCGAGGGTTCGGTGCTGCTGTTCCTGTTCAGCCTCGGCCACGCGCTCGAGGAATACGCCATGAGCCGCGCCGAGCGGTCGATCGCGGCGCTGGGTGAACTCGAGCCCCGCACGGCGCTGGTGCGCCGGGGTCCCGACCGGGTCGAGGAGATCGACGTGGCGGACCTGCGGGTCGGGGATACCGTTGTGGTGCTGCCGAATTCGCGGCTGAGCGCGGACGGGATCGTGGTCGCCGGTACTTCCGCCATCGACGAATCGTCGGTGACGGGGGAGAGCATGCCGGTCGACAAGCAACCGGTCGCCGACGCGCAGGCCGCCGTGGCGGGCCGAGGCCCCGTGTCGGAGTCGCATCGCGTGTTCGCGGGCACGCTCAACGGTTCGGGTGCGCTCGAGGTGCTGGTGACCAATCGCGCCGAGGACTCGACGCTGGCGCGGGTGATCGCCATGGTTCGTGACACCGACACCCAGAAGTCGCCGACCCAGCGCTTCATCGACCGCTTCCAGCTGGTGTACGTCCCGGCCGTGATCGCGGGTGTGCTGACGGTGATCGGATTCGGTGCGCTGGCGTTGTCGGAGCCGTTCGCGGACAGCTTCTATCGCGGCATGGTGGTGCTGGTCGCGGCCAGCCCGTGCGCGCTGGCCATCGCGACCCCGAGCGCGGTGCTCGCGGGGGTGGCGCGGGCGGCGCAGGCGGGCGTGCTGGCCAAGGGTGGTGGGCCGCTGGAGTCGCTGGGCCGGGTCAAGGCGATCGCGTTCGACAAGACGGGCACCCTGACCTGGGGTCAGCCCCGCGTCACCGACATCGTGCCGGTGCGGCCCGAGCTGCGGGAGCGGTTGGTGACCACGGTGGTGGCCGTCGAGTCCTTCAGTGATCATCCGCTGGCCGCGGCGATCACCCGTGATCTGGCCGGCGAGGTCGCCTCCGGTACGGAAAGCGTTGCCGAGGAGGTCAATTCGGTGACGGGCCGCGGTGTGACGGCGCGGGTGGACGGCCACCCCACCGAGATCGGCAATCTGACGATGTTCGAGGAGCTGGATCCCGCCGGTGTGCCGGAGCAGGTCGCCGCGACCGTGGACCGGCTGCACGCGCTGGGCCGCACCACGATGATCGTGCGCCACGGCGGCGTCTATCTGGGTGTGCTCGGTGTCATGGACACCCCGCGCGCCGAGGCGGCTTCCGTGATCGAACAGCTACGCGGCCTGGGCATCACCGATATGGTCGTCATCTCCGGTGACAATCAGCGGGTGGCCGACGCGGTCGCCGACGGTCTGGGCCTGGATGCCGCCCACGGTGGCCTGCTGCCCGAGGACAAGGTGTCGATGATCGCGCGCCTGAACGCTAAGGGCGGCACGGCCATGGTCGGTGACGGTGTGAACGATGCGCCCGCCATGGTGAACTCCTCGGTCGGAATCGCGATGGGTGCAGGCGGATCGGCCGTCGCCCTGGAGACCGCCGACGTGGCCCTGATGTCCGACGACATCGGCCGCCTGCCCTTCGCGGTGGCCCTGAGCCGCCGCACCGCGGCGATCATCCGCCAGAACCTGACGGTCGCGCTGGTGATCGTCGCGGCCCTGGTCCCCGCCACCCTGATCGGCCTGCCGATCGGCCCGGCGGTGTTCATCCACGAGGGTTCCACTCTCCTGGTGGTCGCGAACGCGCTACGGCTGCTGCGCTTCCGCCGCGGTGCGGAGCACGCGGGCATCGCCCACGAACCCCGCCCCGCCTGAGCCCACCCGAGGCCCCGGGTCACGCTGCCGGTCATGGCATCGCGACCCGGGGCACTGGCATGACCGGAGGTCGAAGGCGTCGGAATGGAAGCACGTGGCCGCGGAGAGCCGAATTCAACGGCTGCGCAGTCTGATCGAACATCCGCGGACCGGTGCGGCCGAACGGGCGGCGGCGCAGCGCCTGCTGGACCGGATTCTCGGCAACCCCGGTCGGGCCCGCCCGACGGCCGGGGATCGCAGCTACGGGCAGCGGCATTCCCGCGGTGGGCGGCATGCGGGGCTTTCGCGCCTCGCGGACATGATCCGGGAGGATATCGCGCTGGCGCGGGTCTTCGCCGATGCGGCGGTGCCGGGAGAACTGGCCGCCCGCAATGCGATTCGTGACGCGCCGGAGGGGATCACCTACACGGTGGACACTCCCTTCGACGCGGGCATTCGGATCCTTGTCGCGCACGTCCCGCCGACGTGGGGCTGGTCGGGGCCCGGTGTCGAATCCGAGGCGTTGCGGCTGGTGCGTGCCGAGCTGGCCGACATCATGGCCGCCTACGACCATGACGGCGGGGATATCGGTCAGCGCTTCCACGGCCGGGTGGAGGTGCGGGAGGCCGGGTGGTGACGGAAAAGGTGTCCCGCGAGCCGGATTCGGTTCGCGGGACACCTTGTCGGTTCCGGGGGAGGACCGGCGCGGTGCCGGTCCTCCCGTCGGGATCAGGCCAGGTCGAAGCGGTCGAGCTCCATGACCTTGGTCCAGGCGGCGACGAAGTCGTTGACGAACTTCTGCTTGGAGTCGTCTTCGGCGTAGACCTCGGCCAGGGCGCGCAGCTGGGAGTTGGAGCCGAAGACCAGGTCGACGCGGGAGGCGGTCCACTTGGGGGCGCCGGTGGTGCGGTCGGTGCCGTTGTAGCTCGAGTTGTCGGCGTCGACCGGGGACCACTTGGTGGACATGTCGAGCAGGTTCACGAAGAAGTCCGTGGACAGCACGCCCGGCTCGTCGGTGAACACACCCTGCTGCGAGCCGCCGTGGTTGGCGCCGAGCACGCGCAGGCCGCCGACCAGGACGGTCATCTCCGGGGCGGAGAGGGTGAGCAGGTTGGCCTTGTCGAGCAGCAGGTACTCGGCGGGGATGGTGGTGCCCTTGCCGAGGTAGTTGCGGAAGCCGTCGGCGGCGGTTTCGAGCGCCGCGAACGACTCGACGTCGGTCTGCTCCTGGGTGGCGTCGGTGCGGCCCGCGCGGAACGGGACCTCGATGTCGACGCCGGCGGCCTTGGCGGCCTGCTCGATACCGGCGTTACCGGCCAGCACGACCAGGTCGGCGAAGGAGACGGGCTTGCCGAAGCCGGCCTGGATGCCTTCCAGGACGCGGATCACCTGGGCGAGCTCGTCGGGCTGGTTGACCTCCCAGCCGGCCTGCGGCTGCAGGCGGATGCGGCCGCCGTTGACGCCGCCGCGCATGTCCGAGCCGCGGTAGCAGGAGGCGGCCGCCCACGCGGTCGAAACCAGTTGCGCCACGGTCAGACCCGACTCGACGATCTTGGCCTTGAGGGCGGTGGCGTCGGCGTCGGAGATGAGCTCGTGGTCCACGGCCGGGATCGGGTCCTGCCACAGCAGGGTCTCGGCGGGCACCTCGGGGCCGAGGTAGCGGACCTTGGGGCCCATGTCGCGGTGGGTGAGCTTGTACCAGGCCTTGGCGAAGGCCGCGGCCAGCTCTTCGGGGTGCTCGAGCCAGCGGCGGGTGATCTGCTCGTAGATCGGGTCCATGCGCATCGACAGGTCGGTGGTGAGCATGGTCGGCAGCCAGCGGATCGCCGGGTTGAAGGCGTCGGGGATGGTGGCCTGGCCGTCCTTGGCGACCCACTGGTGTGCGCCCGCGGGGGACTTGGACAGTTCCCACTCGTTGCCGTAGAGGGTTTCGAGGAAGGAGTTGTCCCACTTGGTGGGGGTGGGAGTCCAGGTGACTTCCAGCCCGGAGGTGATGGCGTCCTTGCCGACGCCGGTGCCGTAGGTGGATACCCAGCCCAGGCCCTGCTCCTCGAGCGGGGCGGCCTCGGGCTCGGGGCCGACGTTGTCGGCCGGGCCGGCGCCGTGGGTCTTGCCGAAGGTGTGGCCGCCGACGATCAGGGCGGCGGTCTCCTCGTCGTTCATGGCCATGCGGGCGAAGGTTTCGCGGATGTCGACCGCGGCCAGGATCGGATCCGGGTTGCCGTTGGGGCCTTCGGGATTGACGTAGATCAGACCCATCTGGACCGCGGCGAGCGGGTTTTCGAGGTCGCGCTTGCCGGTGTAGCGGGCGTCGCCGAGCCATTCGGTCTCCGGGCCCCAGTACACGTCCTCTTCGGGCTCCCACTGGTCGACGCGGCCGCCGCCGAAGCCGAAGGTTTCGAAGCCCATGTCCTCGAGGGCGACGTTGCCGGCGTAGACGATGAGGTCGGCCCACGACAGCTTCTTGCCGTACTTCTTCTTGACCGGCCACAGCAGGCGGCGGGCCTTGTCGAGGGAGGCGTTGTCGGGCCAGGAGTTCAGCGGCGCGAAGCGCTGCATGCCGGCTCCGGCGCCGCCGCGGCCGTCCTGCACGCGGTAGGTGCCGGCGGCGTGCCAGGACATGCGGATGAAGAACGGGCCGTAGTGGCCGAAATCGGCGGGCCACCAGTCCTGGGAGGTGTGCATGACCTCGACGATGTCGGCCTTGACGGCGGCCAGGTCGAGGGTGGCGAACTCGGCGGCGTAGTCGTAGCCCTCGTCCATGGGGTTGGCGAAGGCCGGGTTCTTCTGCAGGATCTTCAGGTTGAGCTGGTTGGGCCACCAGGCGCGGTTGGTGCTGCCGCCTTCGGCCGGGTCGGTCTGGCGGTCGTGCGCGACGGGGCAGCCGCCGGTAGTGGCTTCAGTCACGATATGTCCTTCCATGTCGGTGATCGGGGCTGTCGACCACGAATTGTGGCCGCTACTTCTGTTGTGTTGCCGCTGTTTTCGAGCATTCGGGGCACAGGCCCCAGTAGACGACCTCGGCCTCGTCGAGCGCGAACCCGTGGTTGTCGGAGGCGGTCAGGCAGGGTGCGTCGCCGACGGCGCAGTCGACGTCGGCGATCTGCCCGCAGGAGCGGCACACCACGTGGTGGTGGTTGTCGCCGACGCGGGTCTCGTAGAGGGCGACCGAGCCCATGGGCTGGATCCGGCGCAGCAGTCCGGCACTGGTCAGGGCCCGCAGGACGTCGTAGACGGCCTGGTGGGAGACCCCGCCGAGGTTTTCGCGTACGAAACCGAGGAGCGAGTCGGTGTCGGAGTGGGGGTGCTCGTGTACCGCGGTCAGCACCGCGAGCCGCGGTGCGGTCACACGCAAGGCGGCCCCGCGCAATATGCGCTCGAAATCCGTAGGCGTGGGCACAACCCACACTCTGCCCGTTTTTCTGGAATGAATCAAGTCTTGATCGCTCATGTCGGAGGCATCCCGCTCTGGACCACGACATCGATCGCGGGTCGGTTCACCGCGCGGGCCGCGGGGGAGAAGCCGCACCGACCGGCCCCCACTTTCTGGGGCACCAGTGACGCCGGTGCGGTGTTAACGCTTTGCCGGCAGGTGCCCGGAGCAGGGGGTTTCGCGCAAGGCTACGACGAACTGCGCTGAACCGCAGGCGATTACGCAAACTTTCGCTCGTACCGGGAAGTAACGGGGTCGGGGAGGGCTCGATGTGCTGTTTGCAGACGAACGGTTGCAGTACCGAACTCGAGGGGATCTCATGCGGATCAAGTCAGTGATTGTCGCCGCGTTCGGGGCCGGTGTCGCCATCTCGGTCAGCGGGTGCGACCCGACCACCACGACGGGACCCGCGTCGACCACCCCGGCCGCGCAGACCACCCAACCCGGGCAGGCGACGCAGCCGGGGCAGGCGACGCAGCCCGGCGGTTCGACTCCGGGAGGCATCGACCACGACGGGGACAATGCCGGGGCGCCCGTGACCGATCCGACGACACCGGGCAATGGCGCCGTCCCCAAGTGCGTGACCCTCCAGATCGTTCTGGACAAGGGCCGCGGCGGCCCGGTGGGAGGGGACTGGTTCCTCAAATTCATCAACCAGAGCTCCAAAACCTGTGTCATCCAAGGATTCCCCGGCATCTCCCAGACCAACGGCCCCACCGGCGACCCCGTCGGCGAACCCGCCGAACGCGACCAGGGCCCCGGCGCCCCCAAGCCCACCCCGGTCGTCCTCGCGCCCGGTGCCGCCGCCGAGTTCGAATTCATCACCTACCCGAAACAGGTCAACGACTGCGCCGCCCTGCGCACCAACACCTTGCGCGTCTACCCGCCCGACAACACCGAATCCATGTGGCTGCCCTGGGACAGCCTGATCTGCCCGAGCCCGCAACGCATGCTCGTCGTGCGAGCCGTCACCCCGGCGTAGCGGAGGGGAGTTGTGTGGCCGTTGTCGGGGACGGCCCTCCACACTCAACTTGACATAATTTTGATTATCGGCGCGGTTACGGCATCGGGAATGATCTTGAAAGATGTTGTGCGCATGCGGTGTTCACGTGCGCGCGCTCGGCTCGCCGGGTCCGGGGCGCTGCGGGCTCGCGGATTCCCCCGCGCCGGGTTCCGCCCTCGCCGATGCCGTGGATGCCATGCGAGGGCTGAAATGAAATTTTTTGGCTTATCCGGTCTTTGGTGGAAATTTTCCGATATTGGCCGGATCGGCTGAATGCGGCTCGGATTCAGGGCTCGGGCGTGCCGGGGTTGTCGGTCGGCTACTCCCCTGCGACTCCCCCTGACCGGTCATTGCGTCACAGTGACGTAATGAGGTGGGCTGGCTGGATGGTGGAAGTTGTTGCCGTCGGGCCGGATTCGCGGCATTCGAGGTGTTGCGAGGGCCCGGCGGCGGGCCCCAGGGTTCAGGGGGCGAGGAATTGGGGGGCGGAAATGCGGGCGGACCGCCGCGGGGGCGTGGGGATGCTGCCTAGACTCACCCTTGGATGAAATATGTTCGTTTCAAAGTGTTGCGTGAGGTTTGCGATGAGGTCCTGGGTCGCGGTGGTATTGGCGGTCGCTGCTTCGGCGAGCGGGCTGGGCGCGGTCTCGGCGGCTCCCGCGCAGGGCAAACAGGTGGTGGTGCTGGGAGATTCGTTCAGCGCCAATGCGTGGGTGGTGGATTCGGAGGCCGAGGACTGCGCGCACGGGAGCACGTCGTGGCCCACGCGATTGGGCGCTGCGCTGGGGGTGGCGGGGACCGCGGACTTCCTCGATGTGTCCTGCCCGGGAGCATCGATCGTCACCCCGCCGACCCGCACCGCCGCCTCGGAGGCCGAACACGCCGCCCGGGCCGGGGCGTTCGGGCCGCGAACCGAGCTGGTGGCCTTGCAGTTCGGGCTCAATGATCGATGGGGCGAGAACACCACGACCATGTGGTACGCACTGCAACAGTGCGTGCTGGACCTGATTCGTGGATGCGGGGCCGAGGCCGCGGTGCCCGACCGGGGGCTGGATACGCGTGAGGTCACCGGCGAGCGCTATGCCGAACGGCTGCGCAGTGTGGTCACCTACGTGAAGTATTACGCCCCGAACGCGCGCATCGTGCTGGTCGGATATCCGGAATTGTTCGGCACCGGTCAGGATTCGGTGTGCTTCGACGCGTTCGGTGCGGCGCGGTTCACGCAGCCGCGCGGGCGGGCGGCGATCAACGCGGTGAACCGGCTCGATCAGGCGCAGCGGGAGGCGGCGCGGCTGCTCGCGGTCGACTTCTACGACGCGCGGGCGGCGACGGCGGGCCACGGATTGTGTTCGGTCGAGTCGTGGATCAACGACTATCAGGACCCGCGGGAACCGGGCGCGATTCCCTTCCACCCCACCCCTCACGGCGATGAGGTCGTAGCCGCGGGCATCTACACGCAGGCCCACCGCTGACCGCGCCGCGGTGTGTGGCTCACATGTGGACCCCGCGCCAGCGCAGCCGCCGCGCGCCGGGACTTGCCGCGCTCCCCCGCCGATTCGCCACTCCCCCAGGCTTGTTCGTCACTGTGACGCCCGATGGTGGTGTGACCCCGTCACGCTGTACTGCGGATCGGTCCGCACTGCCCTAAGGTGTGCGATATCGGCGTCCCCGCGCGCCAGCAACGCCAGATTGTCGAGGGACCCGGCCGTGACCAGCACGTCTATCCACACCCCCGACCCCGCCGCCGCCCGCGAAACCAGCAGCGCGAACGCGTGATAGACAGACCGACACCCAGGGCGCGGATGCGGGTGGGGAACAGCTCGGCCTTCACGATCGCGTTGATCGAGGTGTAGCCGGTGATGACGGCCAGCGCCGCCAGCATCAACGTGAACGCCGCCACCGGGTTTCTGGTGTGCCCGAGCAGCGTCATGATCGGCACCGTGGCGATCGTGCCCGCCACCCCGAACCCGATCAGCAGCTTGCGCCGCCCGATTCGATCCGAGAGCGCCCCGGCGATCGGCTGCAGCAACACCAGCAACGCCACGAAATTGATCCACGCCACCGTCGACTTCGCGATCCCGGAGGTGTTGACCATGTATTTCTGCATGTAGGTCGTGTAGGTGTAGAACGCCACCGTGCCACCCAGGGTCAGACCCGCCACCAGCAGGCATTCGCGCGGATAGCGCGCCAGCACCGCCAGCGACCCCCGACCCGAACCCGCCTGTCCCGCACCCGATTCCGCGGTCTCGGCGCGGAAGGATTCGGATTCGTCCATGCCGCGGCGCAACAGCGTCACCATCACCGCCGAGGCCGCCCCGATCAGGAACGGGATGCGCCACCCCCACGCCGAGAGCTGCGCGCCGGTCAGCACCTGCTGCAGCACGATCCGCACCCCGAGCGCGACCAGCTGACCCGAGACCAGGGTCACGTACTGGAAGCTCGAATAGAACCCGCGCCGCCCCGCCGAGGCCACCTCCGACAGATAGGTGGCGCTGGTCGCGTACTCCCCGCCCACCGAGAGCCCCTGCAGTAGCCGTGCCAGCAGCAGGATCACCGGCGCCGCCAGCCCGATCGAGGCGTAGGAGGGTGTCAGCGCGATCAGCAGCGAACCGGCCGCCATCACCGTCACCGACAGGGTCAGCGCGCTGCGACGCCCGAACCGGTCGGCGTAGCGGCCCAGCGCCCACCCGCCGATCGGGCGCATCAGGAATCCGACCGCGAAAACCGCGGCGGTGGACAGCAATTGGGCGGTGGCGTCCCCGGCGGGGAAGAACGTCTTGGCGAAATACACGCTGAACGCCGCATAGACATACCAGTCCTACCATTCGACGAGGTTGCCGATCGAGCCGCGCATCACGTTCGCCACCACCCGGGCCTCCCCGGGCGCGTGTGTCCTGCTCACAGTCGTTCTCCCTCGCTCACCGCGAATGCCTCATCACATCCGGGCTCCACTGTGGCCCCCGACACACCCGCTCCCAAGAGATCGGGCCGATTCCTAACGCTCCCTTAGGACGATCGCCCCGAACCGGTCCAAACACCCACGCGGAACCCGTCCCGCGCCTTACCGTCTGAGAAGGCTTCGGTGGACAGTGGAGGCGAGAACTGCGATGAACCAACCCAATACGGCCCCGGCCGCGTTCCAGGCGACCGCCGCGATCGACCCCGACGCGATCGCCGTCCGCGATATCGGCGGCACCCACACCCTGACCTGGCGCGACTACGCCGCACAGGTGCGCGCCACCGCCGCCGGGCTCGCGGCACTCGGGGTGGGACGCGGGGACACCGTCGCGTTCATGATGGCCAACCGCGTCGAGTTCTACCCCCTCGAAGTCGGCGCCCAGCACACCGGCGCGACCTCGTTCTCGGTGTACAACACCCTCTCACCCGAGCAGCTGAACTACGTGTTCGCCAATGCCGGCAACCGGGTGGTGATCTGCGAAGCCCAATACGTCGACCGTATCCGCGCGGCCGGGATACCCATGCAAACCATCGTGTGCGTCGACGCCCCCGCCCCCGGCAGCATCTCGGTGGCGCAACTACACCAGCTGGGGCGCAACGACTTCGACTTCGACGCCACCTGGGCCGCGATCGAACCCGACGACATCGTCACCCTCTGCTACACCTCCGGCACCACCGGCAACCCCAAGGGCGTCGAGATCACCCACGCCAACCTGGAATTCGAATGCCGCGCCTACGCCTCGGTCATGCCCGTCGAATTCGGTGACCGCATCACCTCGTTCCTGCCGACCGCGCACATGGCCGACCGGGTCACCAACCTGTACCTGCACGAATACTTCGGCACCCAGATCACCGTCGTGCCCGACCGCACCCAGCTGCCCGCCGCCCTGGCCGACGTGCACCCCACCATCTGGGGCGCGGTGCCACGGGTGTGGGAGAAACTCAAAGCGGCCGTGGAATATTCGATCACCGCCGAAACCGACCCCGCCCGCCGCGCCGCCCTGGACTGGGCCATGGACGTGGCCGCCCGCAAAGCGACCGCCCAGCTGGCCGGAGTGCCCCTCGACGACACCCAGGCCGCCGAATGGGACAAAGCCGACGCCGCGGTACTGGGCCCGCTGCGCGCCAAAATCGGTCTCGACCAAATCAAATGGGCGCTCTCCGGTGCCGCGCCCATCCCCGCGGAAACCCTCGGATTCTTCTACGGGCTGGGCATCCCCATCTCCGAGGTGTGGGGTATGTCCGAGCTGACCTGCGTCGTGTCGGTCAGCCCGCCCGGCCAGGCCCGGCTGGGCACCGTCGGAAAGCTGCTGCCCGGGCTCGAATCGCGCATCGGCGAGGACGGTGAATACTTCGTGCGCGGGCCGCTGGTCATGCGCGAATACCGCAAGGAACCCGCCAAGACCGCCGACGCCCTCGATGTGCACGGCTGGCTGGCCACCGGCGACATCATCACCGAAGACGCCGACGGCTACCTGCGGGTGGTCGACCGCAAGAAGGAACTCATCATCAACTCCGCCGGAAAGAACATGTCCCCGGCCAATATCGAGAACACCGTCAAGGCCGCCACCACCCTCATCGGCGCCCTGGTCACCATCGGCGACAACCGGCCCTACAACACCGCGCTCATCGTCCTCGACGCCGAATCCGCGGGCCCCTACGCCGCCCAGCACGGCCTGACCGACGCCTCCGCGGCCGCGCTGGCCGCCGACAAGACCGTCATCGCCGACATCGCCCGCGGCGTGGCCGCCGGCAACGCGCGGCTCTCACGCGTCGAACAGATCAAACGCTTCACCATCCTGCCCACCTTCTGGGAACCCGGCGGCGACGAGATCACCCTCACCATGAAACTGCGCCGCAAACCCATCGCCGAGAAATACGCCACCGACATCGACCGCATGTACGAGACCGAACTCGCCGAAGGCGTGCACGAACCCGACACCGCACCCACCGCCTGACCCGCACTCGCCGCCTGACCCGCACCGTCGCCACCCGGCCGCGACCGCCCCCGCCGGGCGGGCGCGGCCGGAATGCTGTGCGGCCTGCGGGAATGCCGTGTGACCTGCTGAAATACCGTGCGGCCCAATCGAAATCGGCGATGCGCTCCACGGTGCGCGCGCGGGCCGGGGGACGCGGGACGGGTGTGCGTATAACCGGGATATCAGCACCAGCACGGCGCCACCGGGGTCGACCACCACGGCGCACCGTGGAAGGCAGGCCCGTCATGTTCGACGTATCCAGGGGGTGGGAACCGTGAACAGCATCCGCCCGGCAGGCGAAATCCCCGACGCCACAAGCGAACCGGAAACCCGCCCCGACCCGGCCGCGCACATCCGCGCCGCCGCCGACACCGCCCTGTTCGCGCCACTGCGCGACGAAGGCTTCGCAGGCCCGGCCTGGCAGTACACCCAGACCGAAATGGCCCGCTACGCCCTGGGGGTGATGCGCGCCTGGCTGGCCACCGGCCACATCCGCACCGAACTGCGCGCCATCGGCGTACGCGCCGAACTCACCCCCGCCGAACTGCACCGGCTGGCCCTCGACGACGACTACCGCGACGACCTCGCCGACGCCACCGTCGCCGTCGCCCTGCACGACTTCCGCCGCCGCGCCCTGGCCGGCACCGGCTGGCAACCCGGCGGCGCCGCCATGACGACCTACCTCACCCGCCGCTGCCTCTACGCCTTCCTCGACGAACTGCGCCTCCAACGCCGCGCCCAGCAACGCCACCACCGCACCGTGCAAGCCGTCACCCGCCACGAAGCCGCCCGCCCCGAATCCGACCACTACGCCACCCACGACACCGTGCGCGAACTCACCGGCCGCGACCACCTGCGCCACCGCCTGGCCCAGCTGTCCGGGCGCGACCGCAACATCGTGTGGGGCAAGGCCACCGGGCTCACCAACGCCGAAATCGCCGAAATCTACGGCGAATCCAGCGCCCGCACCGTCGAACGCCGCTGGTCGGCCTTTATGGCCGGCCACGACTGGATCGCGCGGCTCGCGCGCAACCCACGATGACGTGGCGCCCACCCACCCAATCCACCACCGGGAGCAACCGTGCTGTACGACAGCCAACACCACAGGGGCGCAACACCTGCGGCTCGCGTCGAGGAACTGCTCGAACACTCCTCCTTCGGCAGCCCCGGCGCCGCGGCCGTGCGCGCCGGCATCCCCGCCACGCGCGGGCACGCACCCGCCCGGCGCGCCCGCTACCTCGCCCACGGCCTCGACCCGCACCTGCAACGCCACTACGCCGGCCGCCTGCACATCAGCGAGCAAGCCATGCAATCGGTGCACACCCCCGAATTCGCCTACCGCGTCCCCGGCGCCGCCGACGACGCCGACTGGCAACTGAGCTGGCTGCCCGAGCGCCGCTTCACCCGCGGCCAAGCCCTGCTGGGCATGATCCTCGACACCACCCCGGCCCACCCCGCCGCGCCCGGCACCGGACCCGCCCACACCGTCGAGACGGCCGAAACGGCCCAGGCCGGATCTGTGGGGGCCGCGGTGACCGGATCGGCCGGGGCGCAACAGCATTCGTGGACATGGCAGGTCGCGTTGAGTGTGGTCGCGCTGGTCGGGATGTGCTTCGTGTTCGTGTGCGCGCTCATCGTGCTGGGCGTGACGGCGGGGCAGGCCGGCGCGGTGAGCGTGGCCGTGGTCGCGGGCGTGGTGGCGTGTGTGGTGCCCGGGCGGGAGCGCAGCCTGGCGCGGCGGGTTGCGCGGGCGCTGAGCGCGCTGACCGACCGGGGCTGCGGAAACTGACCCTCCATAACAGAGCACTTGCTCTGTTATGGTCGGTGCATGGCCCGCCCCCGCATCCACGACCCCGATCTCGTGCTCGACGCCGCCGAGGCGCTGGCCGTGGACGGCGGGCCCGCCGCGGTCACCATCCGCGCGGTCGCCGCCGCCACCGGCATCTCCAACGGGGCGCTCTACCACAGCTTCGGCTCGCGGGCAGAACTGCTGGGGCGCACCTGGATTCGCGCCGCCCGCCGGTTCCTGGCCGTGCAGGCCGAACTGGTCGACCACGCCGGGGACCCGGTCGCCGCGGTGCTGGCCGCCGCCGACGCACCCGCCGAATTCGCCGCCCGCCACCCGCGCTCGACCGAACTGGTCTTCCGGATCCGGCGCACCGACCTGCTCGGCGCCGACCTGCCCGACACCGTGCGCGCCGACCTCGACGCCACCCAGACCACCCTGGTCGAACTGATGAAAACCCTCGCGCGCCGGCTCTGGGACCGCGCCGACGCGCGCGCCGTGGACACCCTCACCCTGTGCCTGGTCGACCTGCCGACAGCGATCCTGCTCGCCCGCGACCGGCTCACCGATCCCACCGCCCGCCACCAGTTGCAGGCCGCGGTCCGCGCGGTCCTCGACCTCGGGCCCGCACCGGCCTGAACACCCCGGAAGGACACCCATGCCCACCCTGACCCACCACGACAAGATCGCCGTGCTCGACCTCGGCGACACCGAGAACCGCTTCGCCCCCGAGCTTCTCACCGAGATCGGCACCCACCTCGACACCGTTCTCGCCGACGGCAGCCAAGCCCTGATCACCACCGCCACCGGCAAGTTCTACTCCAACGGACTGGATCTGGACTGGCTCTCCGCGCACGGGGAACGCGCCGAATGGTATGTCGCGCAGGTGCAGTCGCTGCTGGCGCGCCTGCTCACCTTCCCCATGCCGACCGCGGCCGCGCTCAACGGGCACGCCTTCGGTGCCGGGGCCATGCTCGCCATCGCCCACGACTACCGGGTCATGCGCGCCGACCGCGGATTCTTCTGCTTCCCCGAAGCCGACATCCGCATCCCGTTCACCCGCGGCATGGCCGCGCTCATCCAGGCCAAACTCACCCCGAAGACCGCCATCGCGGCCATGACCACCGCCCGCCGCTACGGCGGCCCCGACGCCCTGGCCGTCGACCTGGTCGACGCCACCGCCGAGGCCGAGACGCTCACCGCGGCCGCGCTGGGCATCCTGGGCCCGATCGGGGCCAAGGATCAGGCGACTCTCACGGCGATCAAGTCCACCATGTTCGCCCCCGCCGTCGCCGCCCTGGCCGACGCCTGACCCGACACCCGCACTCCCGCGCCGCCCGGCCCGATCACCCGCGGCGGGCCGGCGGTGCTCAGTGCGCCCGGCCGACCGCGAACACCGCCAGGCGCACCCGGTTGTCGCACCCGGTCTTGTCCATCAGACGAGCCAGATGCTTCTTGACCGTCGTCACCCCCAGATGCAGGCGATCGGCGATCTCGCCATTGCTGAACCCTTCACCCACCAATGCCAGCACCTCGGCCTCGCGGGCGGTCAGATCGACTGCGGCAGTAGCGGATCCGGGCGGGGATCCGGGTGCGTCGATCGCGCGCGCGACCAGCCGGCGCAGCAGCGGCGGGGAGAACAACAGCTCCCCGTCGAGCACCCGCCCGAGCGCGGCCACCAGCGCCTCGGGCTCGGTGTCCTTCACCAGATACCCGCTCGCGCCCGCCGCCAGCGCCGGGAACAGATGCTCGTCATCGTCGAAGGTGGTCAGCACCAACACCTTCGGGGCCGACGGGCCCGCCACGATCGCCCGCGTCGCCGCCACCCCGTCCATGCCCGGCATCCGCAGATCCATCAACACCAGATCCGGTGACAACTGCGCGGCCGCCCGCACCGCGGTCACCCCGTCGGCGGCCTCACCGACCACCCGCAACCCCGGCGTCGCCTCCACCAGCATCGCCAGCCCCGCCCGCACCAGACGCTGATCATCGACCAGCAACACCCCGATCACCGCGACCCCCGCCCCGCCGCCCGCGCAACCGCTGCCGCCCGCGCAACCGCTGCCGACTCACCGGCCCGTGTCGCCTCCGGAACGCTTGGGTGCGCACCGGATTGCGCATCGAACTCCGCACCGCATTGCGTGCCGGATTCCGCACCGAATCGCGTAACGGATTGCGTGCCGTCCGCCGTAGCCGCAGTGGCGCAGACCGCGGGCAGGTGCGCCTGGACCAGCCACCGATCACCGCGCGCACCGGCGTGCAGGGAGCCACCGGCCAGCACCGCCCGCTCACCCATCCCGATCAGGCCGTGCCCGGGCGGACCCGCCGCCGCGGCGACAGCGTTGCCGACCCGGACCGCCACACCGGATTCGGTGCGCGCCACCGCGATCCACACCGGCCGGCCGCGGTCGGCGTGCTTCATCACATTGGTCAGCGACTCCTGCACCAGCCGCAGCAGCGTCAGCCGCGCGATCGCGTCCAGACCCTCGAGGCGCGTGGCGATCTCGGCATCCACGCGCAACCCGCCCCGGCGCACCCGCTCGACCGCTGCGGCGATCTCGGCGCGCACCATCTCGGCATCGAGCAGCGGCGCCGCGCCCAGGCCCGGATCGCGCAGCCCCGCCAGCAGCCGCCGGATATCGGTGAGCGCGCCCGAGGCGGTGCCACCCACATCGTCGAGCACCTCGCCCACCCGCGGATCGGGGTCAGCGAGCACCCGGCGAGCCACCTTGACCCGCAACACGATCGAGGCCATGTGGTGGGCGACCAGATCGTGCAGCTCGCGCGCCATCGCCGCGCGCTCCTCGGCGCGCGCCCGCAACCCGGCCTCGGCCGCGCGCGCCGCCAGGCTCGCCGTCAACTGCCGCTGCCCGCGCAGATACAAACCCGCCAGCAGCGGCAACCCGACATAGGCGGCCGCCGCCACGAACGTCGCCCCACGCCAGAACGTCGGCGCGTGCCCACCCCAATGCCCGCCCACCCACGCCAGCGCCCACGCCGCCGACACCGCCACGCTCGCGCGCCGGCCACCGCGCGCCACCGCCTCCACCAACCCCAGCGCACCCAGATACGGCACCAGCTCCGAAGGCCCCCACGCCGGAATCACGAACATCCCCGCCGCCAGCCCCGACAGGCTCAGCGACATCGCCAGCGGCCATCGATCACCGATCGCGAACACCACACCCGCCGCCACCGCCAGCAGCCAGTACACCGGCGGCACCCGGTACTCGCCCGGGAACGTGCTCGCCGCCAACACCACCGGGATCAGCGCCAGCGGCAGCCACCGCACCGCCCTCCAGCCCAGCCCCCGGCCACCGACATCGATCACGAATCCACCGTAGAGAACCCGCGGCCCGCCCGGCACACACGGGTCGCGATAGCACACGGCTCGCCCCGCCACAAGACTCCCGTGGCCGCGATCGGGCCGCCGAACGCGGCCTCCGGGAGGACTCGCGGCGCCCGCGCACCCAGCAGGGTGGAGTCGACGCACCGACCCGAGGAGCAAACCCGTGATCTCGCGACGACGCCTGCTCGCCACCGCCGCCGCCCTGCCCCTGGCCCTGACCGCCACCGGCGGCACCCGCACCACCCCCGCACCCGCCACCCGGGCGCTGCCCATCCCGCCCTTGGACCCGGGCCGCCTCGACGCCGCGGGCGTGCGGCACTTCACCCTCACCGCCCGCGCCGGGCACAGCCGGATCCGAACCGACACCCTCACCCCCACCTGGGGATACAACGGGTCGATCCTCGGGCCGACGCTGCGCGCGCGACGCGGGGAGAGCGCCTCGCTCACCGTCACCAACACCCTGCCCGAAGCGACCAGCGTGCACTGGCACGGCATGCACGTACCCGCCGCCGCCGACGGCGGACCCCACCAGATGATCGCCCCCGGCGCCACCTGGACCCCGCAATGGCGCATCGACCAGCCCGCCGCCACCCTCTGGTACCACCCACACCCGCACGGCGCCACCGAGAAACACGTCTACCGCGGACTGGCCGGACTGTTCTACCTCGACGACGACCTGTCCGACGGCCTGGATCTGCCGCACCGCTACGGCATCGACGACCTCCCCGTCGTCGTGGCCGACGCCCGCTTCACCCCCGACGGTCGCCTGGACGAAACACCCACCGGCAGTTACGGATTGCTCGGCGACACCCTCACCGTCAACGGCGCCGTCCCCGGCCACCACGACCTGCCCGCCACCCGCGCCCGCCTGCGCCTGCTCAACGGAACCTGCAGCCGCGTACTGAATCTCGGCTTCACCGACGACCGCGGCTTCACGCTGATCGCCACCGACGGCGGACTGCTGCCCACCCCGGTAGCGCTGACCCGCCTGCATCTGAGCCCCGGCGAACGCGCCGAGATCACCGTCGAACTCACCCCCGGATCCGCTGCCGCGCTGCACGCCTTGCCCGTCACCGCCCGCACCGGCATCGACCGCCCCGAACGCTTCGGCTTCGACGACAGCTTCGAGGTCCTCACCCTGCGCGCCACCCCCGACGCGCCCGCGTCCCCCGCGCTGCCCGCCACCCTGGCCACCTTGCCGCCCGTGGATACCGGCCAACCGGTCACGCGCGGTTTCGATCTCGAATGGTTCATGATCAACGGCGCGAAGATGGACATGAACCGCATCGACCTGACCATCCCCACCGGCGCCACCGAAATCTGGGCCGTGACCAACCGCGAGGACTGGCCCCACAACTTCCACGTCCACGACACCCGATTCCGCATCCGCGCCATCGACGCCACCCCGCCACCGCCACACCTGGCCGGATGGAAGGATACCGTCTACACCGAACCCGGCCGCACCTACGAACTGGCCCTGCGCTTCACCGGACCCGCCGACGCCGCCCACCCGTACATGTACCACTGCCACCTGCTCCACCACGAAGACAAGGGCATGATGGGCCAATTCCTCATCCTCGACCCCGGCCAGGCACCCGCCTTCACCCCCACACCCATGGACGGCCACCCGATGCCCATGGGCGACAACGGCTCCGGCGCCACACGCGGGATGAACGGCACCGAGGCCGATCCACATTCGAGCCACTGACCCCGGCGGTCAGCGTGGCGCGCGGGCCGCCCGTAGGTGCGGTATCACCCACTGCGCCACCGCATCCGGACGCTCGGCTTGGAGGAAATGCCCGCAGCCGGGCAGCTGCGCATGCCGCGCGCCCGCATGCTCGGCCAGCACCCGTTGCAGTGGCGGGGACATACAGCCGTCGCGCGACCCGGCCAGCGCCAGCGTCGGCAGCGGCGCCGCAGCCGCCAGCAACACCGTGTTGAACTCCCGAGTCGCACTGCGGCCCACCGTGAACAGCGACCGGTAATAGCGCGTCGCCGCCCACGCCATCGTCGCATCGGTGAACACGGCTGCGGTGGGCGCGAACTCGGCGTCGGTGAACGCCCAGCCCGGCGACCAGCGCCGCCACAGACCCCGCACGAACGCCGCGTCCCGCCGTGTCAGCAACCGCGGCGAATACCCCGACTGCATCACCGGGATGTAGGACGACAACACCAGCTGACGCGGCAACCACCGCCACATCCCCGGCGCGAGACCGCCACCGAAGGGCGGAATCGCCAACAGCGTCAACGACTCCCACCGGCCCGGATCCTGCTTGGCCAGGATCATCGCCGCGAACGCGCCCCAGTCGTGGCCCACCAGATGCGTGGGCGGGCCACCCAGCTCCCGATGCCAGGCCGCCACATCCGCGCTCACCGCCATCGGGTCATAGCGCGCCGAGCGCGACGCCGAGCCCGGGGTGTAACCGCGCAGCCACGGCGCCAGCACCTGAAAACCCGCCGCCACCAACCGCGGAATCAGCCCGTCCCAGGTGTGGGGGGTATCGGGAAACCCGTGCAGCAGCATCACCATCGGGGCCCCGGCCGGGCCGAAATGGCGTGCGGTCAAAGTGAGCCCGTCACGCCGCAGGGTGCGCGTGGACTCGAGCAGATCCGATGTCATGACCGTTCCTCGATGCTCCCTCGCCGGGACTCGCCGCCCGGTCAGCGGCCCCGCCACAGCGGCGGACGCTTCTCCACGAACGCGCGCATGCCCTCCCCGGCATCGGCCGACGACAAGGCCGCCGCCGCGACCTGGCCCTGCTTGGCGAACGCCTCGGCCACCGACCAATCCGGGGCCTGTTCGATGATCTGCTTGGAGGCATCGATACTCAACGGGGCATTGACCGCGATCCGCTCGGCCAGCGCCAGCGCCGCCTCGAGCGCCCGCCCGGGCTCGGCCACCGCATTGATCAGCCCGATCTGCGCGGCGCGGGCCGCGCTGATGGGGTCACCGGTCAACGCCAGCTCCATCGCGATCGCACGCGGCAGCCGCTGCGACAGCCGTAGCACCCCGCCGCCCACCGCCACCAGCCCGCGCTTGACCTCGGGGATACCGAAGGTCGAATCCGCCGCCGCCACAATCAGATCCGCGGCCAACGCCAGCTCGCAGCCACCGGCCAGCGCCGGACCCTCCACCGCCGCGATCAGCGGTTTGCGCGGCGGCTGCGACACGATGCCCAGAATGCCGCGCCGCTCGGTCACCGGCACCTCACCGCGCGCGGCCGCCTTGAGATCCATTCCGGCACTGAAGAACCCGCCCGCACCGGTCAGGATCGCGATCCGCGCGTCCGGATCGGCGTCGAAGGCATCGACGGCCCGTTCGAGCCCGACCGCCGTCGCCAGATCGATCGCATTGCGCACCCGCGGCCGGTTGATGGTGATGATCATGACCGGCCCGCGCCGCTCGATGAGCACCGGAGCCGGTGGCGGAGGCGGCAACTCGACCCGGCCCGCACCCGCCGTGGCCGGCCCGGCGGCCCCGGCCGCGGGGGTGAGGGTGTCGCCGTCGACGGTGACCGGCAGGCCCAGCCAGTCGTCCTCGGCGAGGGTGCCCAGCACGCCGGAATCGGTGCAGCGCAGCAGGACGCGCTCACCGGCCGGGGTCAGCGCGCTCACGATCGCCGCCTCCGGGTGGCCGTCGCGGCCGTAGGGCAGGGTGTAGGCCTCCACCACCGCCTCGCCGGTGTATCCGGTGCGGGCCGGGCGGGCCGGGGGCTACTCGATGACCGGGGTCAGATGCCGGTAGGCCCGCCGCGGTGGCGTCGCCGAATACACTCCGAGCGCGTGCTTGGTCAGATACCAGCCCAATGAGGTGGCCAGGCCGAAGGATTCGGGTTCGGCGCGCAACCGCTGCACCAGGCTCGCCACCGCGTGCCCGCCGTAGTTGTTGCCCGGCCCGCCGCCGAAGCTCAGCCCGCCGGTCACCGACAGCGGGCGTTTCGGATCGTCGACGGGCAGCCCCAGCTCCCGCGCGGCGATCTGCACCGCCACCGGGAAACACGCGTACAGGTCCACGTGGGCCAGCTCGTCCGCGGTGATGCCCGCGTGGTCGAGCACCGCCGCGCCCAGCGCGCGAATGGCCGGGGACGCCGCCAGTTCGGCGCGCTCGCTCACGAACCACTCGTCGGTGCCCGAGGCGCCCGCGTGCAGGAACACCCACTTGTCCTGCGGCACCCCGGCGGCCTCGGCGGCCGCCGCGCTGGCCACGATGATGCCCGAGGCCATGTCCACGGCCAGATTCGCGCATTCGAGCTTGGTGTAGGGCGCCGAGACCATGCGGTTGGCGTCGGTGACCGTCGCGATCTCGGCCGCGGAGAACTCCCGCCGCTGCCAGGCATACCGGTTGCCCGCCGCCACCGCCGACAGCCGCGCCCACAACTCGGCCACCGCGACCGCGTGCTCGGCGAGCGTGCGCCCCAACCGGTGCCGGTTCGCCGACTCGAGCAGCGCGTACATGTTGATCGGCGCCTGCAACCCCACCGCGGCCTCCGCGGCATTGTTGGCGGGCTTGTCGATCCCCACCGTCCGCGTCGGCGCCACCGCCGAATCCTGTGTCGGCCAATCCAAGTCGATGCCCGCGCGCTGCGCGGCCGCCTGCGTGGCACCGGCCTCGGCGCCGGTCACCAGCACCAGCTCGTAGTCCCCGGCCGCGATCGCCGCCGCGGCCTCGTTGAGCACCAGCTGCCCGCCGTCCCCGCCGAAGGGGCTTGACTGCACCGTGTCCACCGGACCCGCCCCGACCGCCGCGGCCACCAGCGCACCCAGATCCCGGTACTGCCAGGAGGTCGGCGCGACCGCGAACACCGCGTCCGCGGCCCGCAACAGCCGATCCCCGGCCCCGGCATCGGCGGCCGCGGCCCGCAACGCCGCCACCGCCAGCTGCGCCGGATCGGCATACGAGGCATCGGGGCTGCGTTCCACCACCTGCCCGACCCCGATCAGCACCGGCGTCGTCGGCGCCAGCACCACCCCCGACGCGCGATGCCGCACCGCCTTGGGCGCACCCCGCTCACCCGACGCGCCACCGGCACCGGCGGTGGCCAGCGCACCGGGCAACGCGGCCAGGGAATCCCGCAGCGAATCACCCAGCGCCCGCGCCACCGTCGCACCCAGCGGACCCTCGATCGGCTGCCCCGACAACCCGGCATCGACGAACACCACCGACCCCGGCCCGCGTGCAGTCACCGTGATCCACAAACCCAGGCTCAGCCCCTGCGGGCCGCGCCCGCGCAACCCCAGCCCGCGCTCGCTCACCTCGGTGACCGTCCACGCCACATCCGCCGGAATCCCCATGAACTTGACCGCTTGGGTGTAGGCGACGCCCACCGCCGCCGCGCCCGGCGCGTCCCCGCGCCAGCCCGCATGGAACACCACCCATTCGGGCAGCCGCCCCAGCTGCGCCAGATACCCCAGCGTCACCGCCGCACCGGTGTCGAGCTCGCGGTGGGCGTGCGCGGTGCGCGTGTAGTCGGCCAGCCCCGCGGGCAGCTCGTGCGCGGCCGGGACCGCCGTCTCCGATTGCCCACCGCGGCCGGTGAATCCGGCGATCAGTTCGCGCACGATGCGCGGATCGCGGCGCACACTGTCGAGCAGCTGACCGCTCGCGCGCAACTGTCGGCGTACCCCCGCGCTGCGGTCGAGTCCCTGCTCGACCACCGCACGCAACCGCTGCAATCCCGGCACCGCTGTCACGGTCCACCTCCTCGCTGAGGATCCCAGAACACCATCCGGCCCTCACGGTACGGCCGCGCACCACCCACGGGAAGACAGAACCGTGGTTTACGTCAGACTTCGCGCACCCGCGCGATCCACACCAGCGCGTCCACCCCGCCACCGGCAAGGGAACACCTGCGGTTCGCGGGTACTCACCACAGCGCTCACAAAGTGCGCGCGAACCACACCTGATCGCGCAACCGCAGCCCGTCGACCTCCATCACCTCCGGATACCCCGCCTCGGGGGTGAACACATCGGCCACCACCCGCGTCATCCGGAACCCGCACCGCTGATAGAAGCGCAGATTGCCGACATCGGCGGTCGCGGTGGCCACCTCCACCCGCACCACCCCCGCCGCCGCGGCCGCCGACAACACCGTCTCGATCATCGCCCGGCCCACCCCGCCACCGCGGAACGGCTCGGCCACTGCGGTATTGAGAATCTCCCACACCGACCCGTCCGCCTCCGGGGCCGCCTGGATGTGACCGACCACCACCCCCGCCCCGCTCCGCGCCACCCACACCCGCCCGCGCCCGATATGGCCCTGCAGGGCCTGCTCGGAATCCTCGGCCTCACGGAAGGAGAACGCGATCGCCGCCCGATCACCGTCGTACTCCTCGATACCCACCGGCTCCGGTCCGGCCGGCACCACGATCACCATCCACCCGTCGGGATCGGTCACCGCGAACGCCCCCGCCGCCACCCAAAACGGATTGTCCGGAACCACCTCGGCCACACCGTGACCGGCCAGCCGCGTGCGCAACCCCTCGAACCCCGCCCGCACATACAACACCACCGCGTGTTCGGGATCAGCCGGCGGCGGTGGCGGCGCGTCATCGCGGCGCACCAACTCCAACTGCGTGCGCGCATCGGGCAACCCGAACACGAACCCGCTGTAGCCCGCGTGATCCTCGAACGCGAAAAGCTGTGCCAGCCCGAGCATGTCGCGATAGAACACCGCGCACTCCACCAGCCGATCGGTGGCCCGCGCGAACCGCGCGGCCGCCAGCGACACCCTCGTCATCGGCGACACCGTGGCCGTCGACGACACCGAGCCCGAATCCGGGGTATCCAACGACATCTCCTCACCTGCGCAGCGACACACCGCCCTCCAGCATGCGCGACCCCGCACCCCCGGGTCGACCCATTAACCACCCACCCGCACACCAGCGCGCCACCGCGGCGCTCACGACCCCGAATCCGGCTCGCCGATCACGGCGGCGGCGCGCCCGGCGCAGGCGGGCCCCGAACGCCAGCCGGGTGCGGGCCTCCTCGAACGCGTCGAGGGTGCGCGCATGCCAGGCCAGCGCCGTCTCGAACGCCTCGAGCATCACCGCGTCGCCCGACAGCAGCGCCAGCGCCCGATACGCGCGCGCCAGCGCCCACGGCTGCCCCTTGAGCCGCGCCGCGGCCAGATACGCCGCCGCCACCGGGCGCGCCCGCTGCGCAAGACCCACCCGCAGATAGGCTTCCACCAGATCCGGGCCCGGATCCACATCCGGATCCCGCACCCCCAGCTGCGTCAGCAAACCCGCCAGCTCCTCCCACCGGGCGCGCGCGGTCTCGGGGTCGTCGGCCGCCAGCGCCGCATCCCCGCGCGCCTGCATCGCCCACACCCGGAACAGGTGGATACGGCGCGGCTCGCAGATCTCCAGGGCCGCCGCCACATTCGCCGCACAGTCGTCGAAACGTCCCTGACGCGCCTGCACGCACGCCAGACCGGCCAGATTCCCCGCCAACTCGAGCGGCCGCCCGGTCTCGCGCGCCAGCCGCGCCCCCTCGCTGTAGGTGGCCACCGCGGTGGTGCCACCCGGCGTCGCCGCCAAACTCGCCGACCTCACCGGCGGGTCCCTGGTCACCAACTTCATGGTCTTCGCCGACCTGATCGCCGAACGCCACTACGACCTCGTCATCGCCGACGAAGCCTGGGACATCGACCATTTCCTGCACGAGAACCCCGAACTGAAAACCTTCGCCTACGCCTGGCTCACCGACTTCGTCGGCTGGCTGCTCCAACCCGACGGCGGCGCCCACGAGGCCGCCCTCACCGCCGACTACAACCTGGAAATGATCACCCAGCGCGCCCGCTACCGGCGCCTGCGCGACCGCTCCCTGTTCATCGGCGACCCCGACGACATCGTGCCCGACCGCCTCGGTCCCGGCCTGCCCCGCATCCGCGACTGGACCGAAAACCACTTCGAATTCACCGGCTACATCACCGGATTCGACCCCGCCGGGCTGCGCCGCGCGCAACTGCACGCCGAATTCGGCTACGCGCCGGGCGAAAAGATCTGCCTGGTCACCGCCGGCGGCTCCGGCGTCGGGCAGCACCTGCTGCGCCGCGTCCTCGACGCGGTCCCCCTGGTCCGCCACCTCGACCCCGACGTGCGTTTCGTCGTGGTCGCCGGACCCCGCATCGACCGCGCCGACATGCCGCGCCCCGACGGCGTGCAGATCCACGGCTTCCTGCCCGACCCGCACCGCCGCCTGGCCGCCTGCGACGCCGCCATCGTGCAGGGCGGGCTGACCACCTGCATGGAGTTGACCGCCCAGCAGATCCCGTTCCTCTACGTCCCGCTGCGCCACCACTTCGAACAGCAACGCCACGTGCGCCACCGCCTCGACCGCCACCGCGCCGGCCACCACCTCGACTACGCCGTCGCCACCGACCCGGCCGCCCTCGCCGAAGCCCTGCGCAAACAACTCACCCGCCACCCCGACTACCTGCCCGTGCCCGCCGACGGCGCCGACAAGGCCGCCGCCATGCTCGCCGAGCTGCTGTAACCGACTGGCACGCACCGGATTCCAGTCACGCCGTCGCGCCGGGCCGGAGCGAGGACCGATCGGCGCGGTGTCAGGACCTGCGCGGTGTCGCGGCAGTGCCCCGGCTCGCGCCGGGGCCGGACCGGCTGATCAGAGCGCGATGCCCAGCAGCGCGTCGACCGTGTCCTTGATCAACGCCGGAGCGGTGGCGTCGGGGCCGCCGTAGGTCAGCGCCTGCTGCGCCCAGGCGTCGATCGCGGCCAGCGCCCCGGGGGTGTCCAGATCATCGGCCAGATGCCGGCGCACCCGCGCCACCGTGTCGCTCGCGTCGGGACCCGCGGCCGGCGCCACCGCGCCACGCCAGCGTTCGAGACGCGAATTCGCCTCGGCCAGTACCACATCCGACCATTCCCGGTCGGCACGGTAGTGTCCGGCGAACAGGCCCAGCCGGATCGCGCCCGGATCGGTGCCCGCGCGGCGCAGCTTGGACACGAACACCAGATTGCCGCGCGACTTGGACATCTTCTCGCCATCGAGGCCGATCAGCCCGGCATGCACGTAATGGCGGGCGAAACGGCGGCCCTTCACCAGCGCTTCGGCATGCGCGGCGGAATACTCGTGATGCGGGTAGATCAGATCGCTGCCGCCGCCCTGCACATCGAACTCGGTGCCGAGGCGGTTGAGCGCGATCGCCGCACACTCGATGTGCCAGCCCGGGCGGCCCGCCCCGAAGGGCGCCGGCCACGACGGCTCACCGGGACGCTCGGCCCGCCACAGCAGCGCGTCGATCGGATCGCGTTTACCCGGGCGCTCCGGATCGCCACCGCGCTCGGCGAACAGTCGCTCCATGGTCGCCCGGTCATAGCCGGACTCGTAACCGAACTGCTCGGTCGCGTCGTGGCGGAAGTACACATCGGGATACTGCGGATCCTCGACCACATAGGCCGCGCCCGAGGCCAGCAACTTGTCGACGAGCTCCACGACCTCGGCCACCGACTCGATCGCGCCGATGTAATCGCGCGGCGGGATCACCCGCAACGCGGCCATGTCCGCACGGAACAACTCGATCTCGCGGGTACCCAGCTCGCGCCAGTCGATACCGTCGCGGCGCGCCCGCTCGAACAGCGGATCATCGACATCGGTGGTGTTCTGCACGTAGTGCACCTCGTGCCCGCCGTCGCGCCAGAGCCGGTTGACCAGATCGAAGGCCAGATAGGTGGCGGCATGCCCGAGATGGGTGGCGTCATAGGGGGTGATGCCGCACACGTACATCGTCGCCGTCGCACCCGGGGTCACCGGGCGGACCTGCTTGTCGGCGGTGTCGTAGAGACGCAACGCCGGCCCGGATCCGGGAACGGAAGGGACGGCGATATCGGGCCAGGACTGCATGAGTCGAGGTTAACGCCGAGATCGCCGCGCGCCCCCGCCACCCCCGCACCGGTGTGCCGCGCGACACGCGCCCGGACGGGCCGACCTGCACCCTAGTCACGGGCGCGGAAGTGTCAACGGTTGCAATCACGCCGAACCGAACGACACCGTCGATAGGGGGCGGGAATCGGAAGAGGGGCGGGAATCAGAAGGCGGGCCAGGGAATCGGGCGCTGACCCGAGGGGCGCGGCATCACCGGATCCTCGAGCAGACCCCGCCCCCGCGCCTCGAGCGCCTCGATCTCGGCGTCGGTGATCAACCCCGCCAGCCGCTCACCCAGCTCCCCGGGCAGCGCCTTGACCAGAACCGTGATGTCGGTGAGCAATTCATCGGCCACCCGCTCACCGGCCCACCCCCACAACACCGTTCGCAACTTCGGCTCGGCGTGCAGGCAGATCCCGTGATCGACCCCGTACACGCGCCCGTCACGCCCGGCCAGCGCGTGCCCGCCCTTGCGGTCGGCATTGTTGATCAGCACATCGAGCACCGCCATGCGCAGCAGCCCCGGATCCTGGGCGTGCACCAGCGACACCGGATGCCCCGCCGGATCCAGCGCCCGCAACACCTCCCGATAGCCGGGCGGCACCGCATCCACCGGGCACAGATCCACCAGATCCGGACCCTCGCCGTCCTCGACGACCTCGATCCAGCGCTGCACCATGCCCGGCCCGAAGGGCCCCTGGCCCAACACCGTTTCGGGGATCACGCCCCAGCCCAGCGCCTGCGACACCAGATAGGAGGCCACCTCCCGCGCGGCCAGGGTGCCGTCGGGGAAATCCCACAGCGGGCGCTCCCCGCGCACCGGCTTGTACACCACGCGCAGCCCCTCGCCGGTCTCGCACACCAGGGTCACATTGCTGGCGGTGGTGACCTGCCCGATCACCGTCAGCTCGGCGGTGGCCAGCGGGTCGTCCACGATTCAGTCCTCGTCGTCGTCGGTCTCGGTGGCGCCGAAGATCTCGCCACGCTTGTAGCCGTTGGTGCGCACGCACATGTGCCCGGCCGGGGACAGCGGCTCCCCGCACAGCGGGCACGGCGGGCGCCCGGCGGCGATCACCCGCGCCGAGCGCAACGCGAACTCGCGCGCCTGGATCGGGGTCAGGAACACCCGCACCGCGTCGGGCCCCTCCTCGGTGTCATCGAGCACCACCGACTCGTCGACCTCGGTCTCGGTGATCGCCAGCAACTCCACCACCACCGCGTTCGCATCCGCGTCCCAGCCCAAACCCATGGTGCCGACCCGGAATTCGGCATCGATCGGGGTGACCAACGGCGCGGTGTCGGCCACATCGGCGGCCTGGGGCGGCACGTTCGTGCCGAACCGGCGTTGCACCTCGTCCAGCAGCAGACCCATCCGATCGGCCAGCACCTTCACCTGCTGCTTCTCGAGCAGCACGCTGATCACCCGCGGCTCCTGCACCGCCTGCAGGTAGAACGCGCGGTCGCCCGGCTCGCCGACGGTGCCGGCGACGAAACGATCGGGGGTGCGGAAGATATGGATTGCCCGGCCCATTGCACCTCCATTCGGTTCACTCACACTTATGAATCGGGGCGTTCCGCAACCCCATTATCCGTACTGTCGGTGGTACCCGTTTCTCCGCCGGGAACCGGCCCCGAGCGCGATGCGCCGCCGGTTCGCGGTGAAATCGCCGCCAAGCCGGACAGATCCGGGCCGGTGTCGTTCACCCGCCACACATACGGGGCGGTCGGGGTGTAGCGGATGACGCTGATCGAGGCCGGTTCCACCACGATCCGCTGGAAGCCGTCGAGGTGGATGCCGAAACCGTCGGCCAGCACCGCCTTGATGACATCGCCGTGCGTGCACGCAATCCACAACACATCGCTACCATGCCGGGCGGCCAATTGCCGATCGCGTTCGCGGATAGCGGACACCGCGCGAAACTGCACCTGCGCCAAGGACTCTCCGGAGGGGAAGGTGGCCGCCGAGGCGTGGCGCTGCACCACCTTCCACAGCGGCTCGCTGACCAGGTCGCCCAGGGCCTTGCCGGTCCAGTCGCCGTAGTCGACCTCGAGCAGCCGCTCGTCGGGTTCGGCCTCGACACCGAGCTTGTCGGCCAGGGGGGCGACGGTGCGCTGGCAGCGCAGCAGCGGTGAGCACACGATCGCCTCGATGGGCAGCGATCCCAGCCGCTGCACCAGCCCCTGCGCCTGCTCACGGCCGCGGTCGGTCAGATCGACGCCGGCGCTGCGCCCGGCCAGGGTGCGGGCAGTGTTCGACGTGGACACGCCGTGCCGCAACAGGATCACCGTCACCGGGACAGCCTACCGACTAGGTCGCCGACACGACGCCGGTCGCCAGCAGCGCCATCACCGTCAACCCCAGCACGATGCGATAGCCCACGAACCAGTCCAGCGAATGCCGCGTCACGAACTTCAGCAGCCACGCCACCGACGCATACCCGACCACGAACGACACCAGCGTCGCCACCAGCAGCTGCGGACCCGACGCATTGAGGCCCTCACCGGCGGGTTCGAAGGCATCGGGCAGCGAGAACAGGCCCGAGGCCACCACCGCCGGAATCGCCAGCAGGAACGAGAACCGCACCGCCGCCTCACGAGTCAGCCCGCAGAACAGCCCCGCCGAGGACGTCGCCCCCGAACGCGACACGCCCGGGATGAGCGCCAGGCACTGTGCCAGGCCCATGATGAGGCCGTCGCGGGTGGTCAACAGCTCGAGCGGGCGGCGTGCGCGCCCGTAGATCCTGCCCGAGTAGTACTCCGCGGCCGCGATCACCAGCGCGAACACGATCAGCATGATCGAGATCAGCCACAGATTCCGTGCGCCGGTACGGATCTGGTCCTTGAACAGCAGCCCCAGCACCCCGATCGGGACGGTGGCGATGATCACATACCAGCCCACCCGGTAGTCCAGTTCGCGCTGGACCTCGGGATCCGGGCCGTAGGTGAAGCGCCCGTCTTCGCTCAGCACCGGCAGCCGCGTGGTCGGCGCCTCGTGCACGGGCACCGACTCCCGTTGCCGCACAACCACCTTCAGCCACACCGTGGTGCACCAGGCCACCAGGATGCGCCAGATGTCGCGGGCGAAGTACACCAGCACCGCCGCCTCGGTGCCCAGCTGGGTGACCGCGGTGAACGAGGCCCCCGCGTCGTCGCCGAAGAACACCGCCGAGGTGATCCGCAGATGCGCCGAGGATGAGATCGGCAGAAACTCCGTCAACCCCTGCACCAGGCCCAATACCAGCGCCTGCACCCACGTCATCGACTCGCCCACACACCCTCCAGTCCCGAATCCTGTACCGCCGGTGAACGATTCGCCGCCACCGTGCCCGGCATTCACCAACCCTGCCCGGTTGCGGCCCGCCCGGCGCCCGACCGCGTCCGCCATCGGACCCGGCCCGCACCCCGCCGACCCGGCCCGACCGGTGCGCGCAACCGCCGGACGGGGACCCGCGGGCCCGCCGGACCGTCTCGTGCACCCCGGCGGATCGTCTCGCCCACCTATCGGTTCGTCCGGTTCGGTTCGCGCACTGCCCGATTCCAGTCGGGCGCCGCGCGATCCGGCCGCCGCGGTGGCGCAGGGGCGCCGCGACACCGCAGCGACCTTACCGGGCGATGTCCGAATCCGGACACGCCCGCGCGAATTTCGCGTCGACCCGCCGATCTCGCCGCGGGCCATAGCGGGGTAGATGCGACAGGTGCGCCTAGGCTGACGCATGTGACGAAAGTGCAAGCGCGGTGATGGAACAACGCACGGTCGGCCGCAGCGGGCTGCGGGTGTCTCGGCTCGGGCTGGCCACCCACACCTGGGGCCGCGAAACCGACGCCGAGGACGCGGCCGCCCAGCTGATGGCGTTCGTGGAAGCGGGCGGCACCCTGGTCGACACCTCCCCGGCCTACGGCGACGGCGCCGCGCAACACATCCTGGGCGAACTGGTCTCCGAGATCGGGCGCGCAGACCTGGTGCTGGCCGGAAACGCCGGATACACACCGATACTCAGCGACGCCGCCGCCGACGCGCCCGCCGCCGTGCGCTGGACCGTGGACGCCTCCCGGCGCACCATGATGCGCCAGCTCGACCACACCCTGACCCAGCTCGGCACCGACCACCTCGACCTGTGGACCGTCGCCGCCTGGGACCCGCACACCCCCCTCGAGGAAATCGCCGACACCCTGTCGTGGGCGGTGCGCTCGGGCCGGGTCCGCTACGCCGGGGCCCGCGGCTACGACGGCTGGCAGCTGGCCACCCTGGCCGCGGCCGCCCCGCTGACCGCCGCCACCACCCCCTACTCGCTGCTCGCGCGCGGGGTCGAGCACGAATTCGTGCCCGCCGCACAGCATCACGGCCTGGGCGTGCTCGCCGTCGCCCCGCTGGCCGGAGGCATCCTCACCGGCAAATACCGCGACGGCGTGCCCGCCGACTCGCGCGGCGCGGACGAGGCCACCGCCGCCGAGATCACCGCCCACCTCGACGAGCGCGCGGTGCGCGTGGTCGACGCGGTGGTCACCGCCGCCGACGGGCTGGGCACCTCCCCGCTGGCGGTCGCGCTGGCCTGGGTGCGCGATCAGCCCGCGGTGGCGTCGATGCTGGTCGGGGCGCGAGACATCGGGCAGCTCACCGGGATTCTGGCCGCCGAGGCCCTGGAACTTCCGCGCGCCATCGCCGCGGCCCTGGGAGACGTGAGCGCACGCACAGAATGAGCAAGGCTACCCTTACCGGCATGAGGTGTCTCCGCACTGCCCGCTCGGCCGCCCGTCCCCTGCTGATCATGCTGCTCGGACTCGGCCTGGTCGCCGGCGTCAGCGCCTGCGGCAGCGGCACCTCGGGCAGTAGCGGGCAACGCGGCCCGGTCACCGCCAGCGTCGGCGACCTCGACCCGGTCGCCATCGGCCCCGAACCCACCCCGGCGCTGCCGGTGAGCGTGAAATCCTTCGACGGCACCGAGGTCACCGTCACCGACGCCAGCCGCATCATCGCCGCCGACCGCTACGGCACCCTCGCCCAGACCGTGGTCGCACTGGGCCTGCGCGCGAAACTGGTGGGCCGCTCCAACTCCGCGGCCTTCCCCGCCGTCACCGACCTGCCCACCGTGTCCAGCGGCAGCGGCACCCTGAGCGTGGAAGCCGTTGCCGCCCTGCGGCCCACGGTGTTCCTCACCGACACCACCGCGGTCACCCCCGCCCTGCGCGACCAGCTCGAGTCGCTGGGCATCACCGTGGTCTACTTCGACTCCAAACGCACCCTCGACGGCGTCGTGCCCCAGATCCAGGCCGTGGCCGACGCGCTCGGAGTGCACCAGGCGGGTGTGGCGCTGGCCAAGCGCACCGGCGACGAGATCGCCGCCGCCACCGCCTCGGTCCCGCACCAGGACACCAAGCCCAGGATCGCATTCCTGTATCTGCGCTCCACCGCCATCACCATGATCTTCGGACCCGGCTCCGGCGCCGAATCGCTGATCGCGGCCATCGGCGGAACCGACGCGGCCACCGCCTCCGGCGTCACCCAGGACTTCCTGCCCATCACCAGCGAAGCCATGATCGCCGCCGCCCCCGACGTGCTGCTGGTCATGAGCGACGGCCTGGCCTCGGTCGGCGGCGTCGACGGCCTCGAGAAGGTCCCCGGCGTCGCCCAGACCCCCGCCGGGCGCGACCGCCGCGTGGTCGACATGTCCGACGCCGTGCTGCTGTCCTTCGGCCCCAACACCGGCCGCGTCCTGACCGCCCTGGTCAAGGCCGTCTACGGCACCGCCAACGCATGACCGATCCGCAACCCCCGCAACAGCATCCGGGCACTGGAGCAGACCCCGCCACCCCGAACGGCAACGGGACGAACCCGTCCCCCGCGAACCCGGCGGGTCCGGCCGCCGGTGCCGCGACCGGCTCGGCGTCGGGGGCAAAAGCGCACGGGCACACCGGTACCCAACCCACATCGCCCACCGCGACCACCGACACGACCGGCCGCGCCACCACCGCCGCGGTCTCCGATCGCGCCACCGCCGACGCTGCCACAGCCGACGCCGCGACGAGCGAGGCCGCGGGGGGCGAGGGTGGCGAGTCGACCGATCGCCGGACCGGCGCGGTGGACGCATCGATGCTGGAATCGGTTGCCGCGCAGCAGTTCCCGGCCAGCATCGACCCGGAACCGACCGGTCGGCGCAGTCGTTCGCGGACCGCGCTGATCTTCGCGGCCGCGCTGGTCGCGCTGGTGGTACTGGCCTTGGTCTCGGCGGGGATCGGGCAGGTGCCGACCAGTCCGGCCGAGGTCGCGGGCAGTGTCTTTCATCGCATCGGCCTGGACTGGGGTCCGCTGCCGCAGCATCCCGCCGGGTATGTGACGTTGTGGGAGGTGCGGTTCCCGCGGGTCGTGCTCGCGGTGCTGGTCGGCGCGGCGCTGGCCACCGCGGGCGCGCTGCTGCAGGGCGTGTTCGCCAATCCGCTGGCCGAACCCGGCGTGATCGGGGTGTCGGCGGGCGCGGCGGTCGGGGCGGGCACCGTCATCGTGATCGGGGGCGCGTTCGTGGCGTCGTGGTCGGTGGCGGCGGGCGCGTTCGCGGCCGGGCTGGGCACCACGGCGCTGGTGTATCTGCTCTCGCGCTCGGGCGGGCGCACCGAGGTGGTGACCTTGATCCTCACCGGTGTGGCCATCAATGCCTTTGCCGGGGGCCTGATCTCGTTCCTGCTGTTCAAGGCGTCCCCGGCGGCGCGCGACCAGCTGGTGTTCTGGCAGATGGGCAGCCTCAACGGCGCCACCTGGCAGGCGGTCAACGTGGTGTGGCCGCTGACCCTGGCCGGTATCGCGGCCGCGGTGTGGATGGCCCCGCGCCTGGACCTGCTCGCCCTCGGCGAATCCGCGGCCCGGCATCTGGGCGTGGACGTGGAACGGTTGCGCCGCAACATCATCGTGGTCGTCGCGATCCTGGCCACCGCCGGGGTCGCCTTCACCGGCATCATCCTGTTCGTCGGGCTGATCGTGCCGCATCTGGTGCGCATGCTGGTCGGGCCCGGGCACCGGGTGCTCATCCCGCTCTCGGCGCTCCTCGGCGCGGCCGTGCTGGTGGCCGCCGACATCGGGGCCCGCGCCCTGGTCCACAACGCGGACCTGCCGCTGGGCATGATCACCTCGCTGGTCGGCGGGCCGTTCTTCTTCTGGCTGCTGCGCCGCACCCGCTCGCGATCGGGAGGCTGGGCATGAGCGGGCTGCGCGGGCTGGCAACGGTTTTCACCCGCACACCGGCGCTGCCGGAGACCCCCGAACCCGGCGCGGTCACCCTGCGCGCCCGCAATGTCAGCGCGCGCCGCGGTGCGCGCACGGTGCTCGACGGCGTCGACTTCCCGGTGATCGCCGGGCAGATCGTGGCCCTGGTCGGCCCCAACGGCGCCGGGAAGTCCACCCTGCTGGCCGCACTCGCCGGGGAACTCGAACTCTGCGGTGGCAGCGTCGCACTCGACGGGCACGCCCTGACCCACTGGACCCACCTGGACATGGCGCGCCGGCGCGCGGTGCTGCCGCAATCGCACACCGTCGGATTCGCCTTCCGCGCCCGCGAGGTCGTGGCCATGGGCCGGGCCCCATGGGCGCGCACCGACCGCCAGGACCAGGACGAGGCGGCCATCGCCGCGGCCATGGCCGCCACCGACGTCGAACGCTTCGCCGAGCGCCCGTTCCCGGCACTGTCGGGCGGTGAACGCGCCCGCGTGGCGCTGGCGCGCGTGCTGGCCCAGGACACCGCGACCCTGCTGCTCGACGAACCCACCGCCGCACTCGATCTCGGGCATCAGGAGCAGGTGCTGCGCCTGGCCCGCGAGCGGGCCAGCGCCGGGGCGGCCGTGGTCGTGGTGTTGCACGATCTGGGTGTCGCCGCGGCCTACGCCGACCGCATCGCGGTGCTCGAGGCCGGACGCATCACCGCCGACGGCCCGCCGCGGCAGATCCTGACCCCCGAACTGCTCACCCGCGTCTACCAGCATCCGGTCGACGTGTTCGACCATCCGGTCACCGGCGCGCAACTGGTGCTGCCGGTCCGCGGCTGACGCACCTGCCGGGCGGCCCGGAATCGCTGCACCACAATCGATTCCGGGCCGCCGGTCACAGCTTCTGCTGCCCCCACACCAGCCGCAGCACCCCGTTGCCGAACCACAGCGCGAACATCACCAGCCCGGCCGGCGGCGTCCAGGCCAGCCCCAGCAGCAGCGAGGCCGCACCGAACCATCCCAGCTCCAATACCACCCGCCGCCAACCGGTTTGCGGGAAGCGCGGCTCGTTGGCCGCCCCGAACAGCGCCCACACCGCGATGAACACCGCCGCCGCGGCCACCGCGACCAGGATGCGCACCGCGAGCGGGCCCGACACGGTGGCGCCCCACCAGGCCGCCGCACCCAGCACGCTCAATTCCAGCAGGAACATGACCAGCAGGTTCGCGCCCTTGAGCACGCTCATCGCCACACCAACTTCAACGCCACACCAATTTCAACACCGCCGGAGTCAACAGCATGCGAATCACGGTGGCGTCCAACACCAGTGCCGCGATCATGCCGTAGGCAATGTATTTCATCAGCACCAGATCCGAGAACCCGAACGCCCCGGTCACCACGATCAGAATCGCGGCGGCCGAGGTGATCACACCACCGGTGTGGGCGATGCCGTAGCGGATCGCCTCGGGTGCGTCGGCGCCGGCCGCGCGCGCCTCGGCCATGCGCGACTGCAGAAACACCTCGTAGTCGGTGGACAGCCCGAACAGCACCGTCACGATCAGCACCAGCACCGCGAACATCAGCGGGCCCGGCGTGAAATCGAACAGCCCCGCCCCGTGGCCCTCCACGAAGATACAGGTCAGCACCCCCAGCGTCGCCCCCAGGCTGAGCGCGCTCATCACCACCGCCTTGATCGCCAGCACCAGCGACCGGAACGCCGCGTACATCAGGGCCAGAGCCGCCGCGATCAGGATCGCCGCCAGCAACGGCAGCCCCTTGATCAACCCCTGGATCGAATCGCGTTCCAGCGCGGGCACACCCGCCACCATCACCACCACCCCGTCGGGCTCGGGGATCGCGCGCAGCGACGCCATCACCGCATCGGCGTCGCGTTTGTCGGCCAGCCCGCTGGCCAGCACCGTCACCGCGTCCTTGGTCGGGGCGGCCGGATCGAAGGGCCCCGTCATCCGCGCACCCACCCGCTGGTTGGCCTCATACCGGATGTCGGAGAGCTGCTGCGGATTCGCGCCCACCACCACCAGTTTCAACGGCTCGGTGCGGAACTGCGGGAACAACCGGTCGAAATCCTGCTGGGCGACCCGCGCCGGATTGTCGGAGGCCAGATAGCGTTCGGACAGCCCGCCGAACTCGATGTGACGAAACGGCAGGATCAACCCCAGCAGCATCAGCACCACCGGCACGATCACCAGCCAGGGACGGCGCATGGCGAAAACCGCCAGCCGCGAGAAGAATCCGGCATCGATCTGCTCGGCGGTGCGGATACCGGCCAGCCGATGCCAGCCCCACATGTCGATGCGCCGGCCCACGATCGAGAGCACCGCGGGCAGCGCGGTCACCGACAGCACCGCCGCCAGCAGCACCGAGGAGATGCCACCCAGCGGCACCGAGCGCAGCACCCCGTTCGGGTAGATGAACAACGCGCCCAGGCTCACCGCGATGATCGCCGCCGAGAACAGCACCGTGCGCCCGGCGGTGGCCACCGTGCGCGCGGTCGCCTCCTCCACGCTGCGCCCCGCGGCCAGCTCCTCGCGGAACCGGGTCACCGCGAACAGGCCGTAGTCGATGGCCAGCCCCAGGCTCACCAATGTGACCACCGCCGAGGCGAACACGTTGACCTGCAGATGATCGGTGAGCAGCCGCATGATGCCCTGACTGCCCAGAATCGTCATGCCCCCGATGAGCACCGGTAGTAGCGCGCCCACGACGCCGCCGAACACGAAATACAGCAGGATCGCCACCAGCGGCAGCGCGATCAGCTCGGCGCGATGGATGTCGTCCTGCATGCCGGTGTTGATGCCCTCGACCACCGGCTGCAACCCGGCCAGCTGCACCGTGGTGCCGCCCGGCCCCGAACCCGGTGTCCCGGCATGGAATTCGTTCTTGACGGCCAGATAATTGTTGACCGTGTCGGTGCCGCCGTCCCCGCGCAACCCGATGCTGGCGAAGGCGTGGGCGCGCGAGGCGTCGGCGAAGCGGCCCATCAGCGCGCCGTCCCAATAGGAGTCGATCTTCAAGATCTTGTCCGGGTAGGTGGTGCGCAGCCGCGTCAGCTCCGCGGCCACCGCGCCGCGCACCGGCTCGTCGTCCATCGTCAGCCCCGGCGGGGCGGTGTAGACGGCGATCAGATCCGCGTCGGTGTCGCGCCCGAAGGTGCTGTCGGCCAGCTTCGAGGCGGCCACCGACTGGCTGGACTCGTCGAACCAGCCCTCCTGGGTCAGATGATCCCCCAGGTCGCGCCCGTAGAATCCCGACACCAGCACCACCAGCCCGAAGGCCGCGAACACCGCATACCGGAAGCGGTGGATCAGACGCCCCCACCGCGGGGATCCGGCTTCGGGCATCAGCCGCAGGCCGCGGTCTTGTAATCGGCCGAGCGCAGAATCCCGCACAGGTCGGTGCGCGAGATCTTCCAGCGCCCGTCCTTGTACACGAAATGCACCACGGTGGTGCGGATATTGGTGCCCGAACCGTCCTTGTCCAGGCTCAGCGTCGCGGTCAGGGTGCCGTCGTGATTGTCGAACACCGGATCCTTGACCCCGTACACCGCGCGCGGATTGTCGGCCAGGGCCTTGTACATGTCGGGGATCGCGTCCTTGAACGCCTCCCCGTCCTCGATCAGCGCGGTGCGGTCGCTGTCGGGCAGATTCGGATCCAGCGCCGCCTTCATCTGCTGATCCAGTTGCGCCGCGGTCGGGATGGCGGGCCGGGCGGCGCTGGTGGCCGCCGCGGCCTGTGACGACGAACTCAGCGCCGCGTACGCCGAGGAGCGGGCCGCGGCCACCTTGGACTCGTCGTCGGAGCCGCCGCACGCGGCGATCGACGCGCCCAGCACGGTCAACAGGAGCGCGGCGGTCACCGGTCGTCGAAGTCGCATCAACATCCTCGTCAGCTCGAACTGCGGTTGTGTGCCGCCAGTCTGTCATGCGCTGCGCGCGATGGTGATTCCCGTGTCACAGACACTGCCCCGGGCCGGGTTCAGCGGCCGTCGATGACCGTGCTCAACCGGCCCAGCAGCGCCCGCACCGTGGTGGTCTCGCGCGGCTGTGCCGCCGGCACCGGGCTGGCCTGCGGGATCAGGTCCCGCACCAGCGCCACCACGCTGCGCTCGTCATCGAGATCGATATCGGTCACCGGCGCCAGCGCGACCGCCTCGACATCCTCGGGGGCGGGCACCGCCGCATCGAGATCGCGGCGGTAGATCTCCACGGTCAGCGTCGCCCGATTGGTCCGGAAAGCGAAGGACCGCCCGTCCGCGGTGACCCCGAACCCGTGCGCATAACGACCCACGGTCACGTCTTCGACGGTGAAGCCCGAAGGGTGGTCGGCTACCAACACATCTCCCTGATACAGCGCCTTTTTGCCTTCCACGGTAACCGCCCGCACCGACACCGCACCCGAAACCCCATGTCACATCATGCAAACCGGCAGGTCGTGCACGCGCCACGCCGTCCCGAAGACCCCCGCTTATCGGGCATCGTGGCGCACCATGGTCAGATTAGAGAGCACGCATGATTTCGTCGGTCAGTTCGGTCAGTAAGGAGTTCGCTGCATGCGCCGTCGCGGCTGGATCGGTTCAGCCCTCGCGGGTGTGACCGTGGTGACCCTGCTGGCCGGATGTTCCTCCCAGGAGAACAACGCCGACAACGCCACTCGTGAACCCGCCACCCCCGCCGCCGCCCCCGCGGCCAAGGCGGCCCCGGCCGGGGAGGTGAGCCCCAGCGCGCCGATCTCGCTGCTGTTCGACGAACCCGCCACCGGCGTGCTGGCCGCGGTCGTGGACTCCGGGACCACCCTGCAACTGTCCGACCAGGGCCGCACCCGCTCGATCACCCTGCCCGGCAAGGCGGCCGCGCTCTCGGCGGGCAAGCCCGGGGAGATCCTGGTCGCGGTGCCCGGCAAGATCGTGCGCGTGGACGCCGCCACCGGCGCGGTCACCGAGCTCGGGGTCGACGGCGATGTGCGCTCGGCCGCGCTGCGCTCCGACGGAACCCTGGTCGCGGGCCTGGCCAATGGCAAGGTGGTGCTGCTCGACGCGGACGGCACTGTGCGCCACACCATTTCGGGCCTGTCCTCCGCCGATGCCGTCGACGTGCGCGACGGCGCGATCGTGGTGCTCGACCGCCGCCAGACCGCCATCGTCCAGACCGACGGCGACACCAGGCTCGGACTGTCGCTGCGCGCGGGCGACGGCGCGACGAACATGATCGGCGACCATTTCGGCCGCCGCCTGGTTACCGACACCGCCGGCGGGGCACTGCTGGTCTACACGGCCGATCCCTTGGTCCTGCACCAGCGTTTCCCGGTAGGCTCCTCTCCCTACGCACTCGCCTACGATCAGCGGTCCGAGACCGTGTGGGTGACGCTGACAAGCAGCAACGAAGTCGTCGGCTACGACCTGTCGACGGGTATACCGGTAGAGGTGGGGCGCTACCCGACGGTGCGCCAGCCCAACGCGGTGACCATCGACGACCGCACCGGTGACATGTTCGTGGGATCCGCGACCGGCGACGGTCTGCAACGGATCGGCGCGGACCAGCGGAAGAGAGGGCAGTGATGGCTCGGGCCTCACGATCTGCGCACCAATCGCGCACATTACCGCAAGGCTGGGAGGAATCCAGCGACGAATGGGAATACGTGCCCCTGCGGCTGCCACCGGGCATCAGCAGGGTGACCACCGCCATGCGTCTAGCCATTCATGCCGAATACGGCGGCTGGGAGCTGTCGCGGGTGCGTGCCTACACCGACGGCAGTCGTCGCGTGCTGTTACGCCGCCGCAAGAGCCCCCTGCTATCCCCGACACCCGAGGCGGTGATGTAACCCGAATGTATGAGCGCCTGTACGCCCTGCTGCTGAAGGTGATGTTCCGGCTGCAGCCGGAAACCATCCACCATCTGGTCTTCGCCGCCATGACGCTGGCGACCCGGTTCACCCCGGGCCGCAAGCTCACCGGCGCGCTGCTCGTCGACCCCGACCCGATCCTGCGCACGCGCGTGTTCGGCGTGGACTTCCCCGCGCCCGTGGGCCTGGCCGCCGGGTTCGACAAGAACGCCTCCGGCGTCGACGCATGGGGCCCACTGGGTTTCGGCTACGCCGAGATCGGCACCGTCACCGCCCAGGCCCAGCCCGGCAACCCCGCGCCGCGACTGTTCCGCCTGCCCGCCGACCGGGCGCTCATCAACCGCATGGGCTTCAACAACCTCGGCGCCGCCGCCGCGGCCGAACACCTCGCCGACCGCCTGCCCGGCGGGGTCCCCATCGGCGCCAATATCGGCAAGACCAAGGTCGTCGAACCCGAGGACGCCGCCGGCGACTACGCCATCTCGGCCAAACTGCTGGGCCCGCTGGCCGACTTCATGGTCGTCAACGTGTCCTCCCCCAACACCCCCGGCCTGCGCGACCTGCAAGCGGTCACCTCCCTGCGCCCCATCCTGCAGGCCGTCCTCGACGAGGTCTCGGTCCCGGTCCTGGTCAAGATCGCCCCCGACCTGTCCGACGAGGACATCGACGCCGTCGCCGACCTGGCCGTCGAACTCGGCCTGGCCGGCATCGTCGCCACCAACACCACCATCCGCCGCGACGGGCTCAACACCCCCGCCGCCGAGGTGGAACCCATTGGCGCAGGCGGTCTCTCGGGCCCCCCGGTCGCGGACCGCTCCCTCGAGGTACTGCGCCGCCTGTACGCCCGCGTGGGCGACAAGCTCGTCCTCATCTCGGTGGGCGGCATCGAAACCGCCGACCAGGCATGGGAACGCATCCTCGCCGGCGCCTCCCTGCTGCAGGGCTACACCGGCTTCATCTACGGCGGCCCGTTGTGGGCCAAGCACATCCACCAGGGCCTGGCCGCCAAACTCCGCGCCCACGGCTACAGCAACCTGTCCGAAGCCGTAGGCGCAGAACACAAGACCAGCGCCTGACCCCGGACGGCCGCCCACCGTGTCGTCGGAACACCCCGTCCGGCGACACGGAACCCGTTGGCGTGAGCGGCCTTTCCCGACGGTCCGGTCAGCCCCACAGACGACGTGAGCGCGCACCCGCATGAGCGGGTGCGCGCGAACCGTACCCGGGATCGACCACCACCGGCACCGGCAACTCCGTGGCCCCGCCGCGTCCCGCCCCCGGATCCGGATACATCCGCTCGGCCAGCCGCTGCGCCAGCAGTATCACCGCCCGATCCACCCCGATCCCCAACCGCGCCGCATGCCCCGCCGCCCGCGCCTGCGCCCCCTCGTCATACACCGCCCCCGGATCCGACAACACCTCATCCAACTCCATCCCCGCCCGAGCCTGCTCCCGCGAAAGCCGCCGCCGCGGCAGCCAACTCAACCGCCACTCCTCCACCCCGCCCCCACTCACCCGCACCGCATACTCCGGACTCACATCACTGGTCATCTTCCGCACCGTGATATCGATCGTCACAAGAACCTCCCAGGGCCATCGGCGCGAGCCACGGGATCCCCGCCCCCACGCCATACTCCGCCCGCCACAACGATCCGCCGCACCGGGCCTATCCCTCATCAAATCTCTCCCCCACATCGCATTCCAACCGCCCGGTATTTCACCCCCTCACGAATTCCGATGAAATGCCCGAAATGTCACAGTCGATCTCGCGGCTCCGGCAATCGAGATCATTGTCCACCGCACTGCGACGTAATAGCCCGTCACGACGAATCCCCCCTCTCCCGCCTGCGCTGCTGCAACACCGCCACCACATGCCGCACCGTCGTCCCCAACTGCGCCGCCAACGCGTCGGCCCGCTCATCCGGCTCCACCGTGCCACAACACATCTCGGTCAGCCGTAAGGCGACCCGAGCCTCCTCCCGAGTCAACAGTGGCTCGGGCCGCCAACTCAATTTCCACGCAGGCTCATCCCGAGCCAGCCGCCGGGCCCACTCCGGCGTCACGCTGCTGGTCATCGATCGGCTGCTCTCATAGATCACGACGGTCTCCATTTGTGTGAGGCATCGTCGCCGATCGGGGCAGCCGCTATTTCGGAATTTCTCGGACAACAGATCATGGTCGATGGTCAGCCGGTGGTGTGATTTCCAGCGGGTGGTAACCGCGCGGACGGCGGGGCGGCGACTAGGCGTTGGGTTATCGGCAAGTCGGGCAAGCGAATCCGTGATCCCGCATAGGTGCGCATTCGCCCTCGAGCTCCCCGTTCACCCGACTCGCCGCGCGCGGACCCCGCCGGATGCGCCGCATCAGGTACATCACTCCCATGGCATCACCTCCCGTACCGTCTGGCAGGTGCGAAACTCGCTACCGCAAGTATGGCAGTTGCCGCCGACTTCCGGCATTTGCCGTTCCTACAAGAGAATTGGCGTTTTGCCTGTTCGTGAAAACGGGTCGGCGGTACTGTAAGAGGTGGATGGCGTATTCTCACACCCTCACGAAAAGCCGACTCTGTCATGTCGTCCCAAGACCCCGGTGCCGTTGCCGTACGCAGTATCCTCACGCGCCTCAGGACCCGATCCGGATTGAGCTCGGATCGCTTGGGCAGTACCGAGATCGAAACGAGCACCCTGACTCAGCTCAGCGTGGTGGTGAGATATGCGCACCTGAACGACCTGACGCCAGAACAAGCCCTGCCCGGGGCCATCGCGCACGTCGCTAAGCAACTGCCGCCCACCCAACGGCTGATCGTCGATGCCGAACTGTGTCTGGGCTTGCTGCGGGAGCCCTCGTCGAACGAGATCGACGTCGATCGACTGTACGGGCCCGATCTCGGCGAGCGCCGCCGTTATCTCCCCCAGGCCTGGCGAAAACTGCACGAAGTACTCGGCGTGCTCCAGATCCCGACCGCGCCCACGGTCCGGACGCTGCGCGATGCGCCGGAGCGGGAGGCGTTCGAGGCGCTCGCTGATCTGCTCATCTCGGGTTCGGTGCCCGACACCTCGGAGCGGGATACGGCGACCGTGATCGGTGACGCGGTCATCGATGAGCTGTACATCGTCGAGCAGATCCCGATCGCGGGTGACTCGGCCTGGGGCGACTTCCGGCGGCATCCGGGCGGAAAAGGGTTGAACCGTGCGGTAGCCCTCGCCCGGCTCGGGCTCGACGTCCGCCTGCTCACCGCAATCGGTGACGATGACGACGGTGAATTCGTCCTGCGCTACCTCGCCACTGAGAATGTGGACGTGAGCCTGATCAAAGTGCAGCCGGGTGCGCGTACCGCGGTCACGGCGGTGATCATGGACCTGACCGGGCTGCACTTTTCGATCGCGTTCAAACAACCTCGGATCAATCTGACCGAAGCGGATCTCGACCGATCGACAGTGCGTCAGGCGATCGCCGACTCCAGAGCGGTGCTGGTGACCTTCGAACAGGCCACCGATGTCGTGGAACAGACACTTCGCGTGGTGGATTCACTGCCCGAGCCGCCGTGGCTGATCGTGGCGGTCTCGCCTCCCCAGGTATTACCGCAGTCGATGCACCTGTATCTGCGGGCCGTGGACTACCTCATCGGTTCCTCCGCCGAGCTGGGTCGGTTATGGCCGAACAGCTCGAGTGAAGCGGTCATAGAACGCCTACTGCGATTCGGTGTCGGCGCAGTGTGCGCGGTCGATGGTTCGAGATGCACGATTCACCGTGTCCGCAGAGCCCCGCTGGAGTTGGCACGATTCGCCGCGGTATTACCGGGCTCGGCGGGGGCGGCATCGGCGTTCTCGGCCGCGCTCACCTATCGCTTGATCACCCAGGGCCACAGCGCCGAATTCGCCGACTTTGAATGGGCGACTGCGGCCATGGCAGCGACCACGCCGGCGCCCAACGTTCCCGACTCGATGCCGACCGGCGCCGATATCGAACGTGTAGTTTCGGTCGAATCGGATGATGGGGAAACGCCGTTCGCGCGTGGAGATCGTCGACACAGCGGGACTTCAGAGCGAAAACGCCGAGCAGACCGGCGCAGCGGTTAGCATTACGCCTGCCCATCGTGCGTCGCGATCGGTTGGGTTCGATGTCCCGGCCGAACCCCTATCGGAGGATCGGTCCATGACAGCAGACGCCGGTGCGCTCCCGGACGGCGGTCACCTCGATGGGCCGCGGCCCGACCTGTCCATCGGCCCGGCGCACTACCTCAGTCGTAAGGGCTCACAGTTGTCGATCCGCGTGATGCGAGTCAACCATGACCACTCCTTCGGCCATGCAGTGATCGTCGGTCATATCGGCGACGGCTGTTTGGTCCGCATTCATTCGCGGTGCTTCTACGGGGATTCGCTGGCCTCCGACGACTGCGATTGCGGTGCGCAACTGGCATGGTCGATGGATCAGATCCAGATCGAAGGCAGCGGAGTGCTATTCTATCTCGAGCAGGAAGGACGTGGCGAGGGCCTGGTCGCCAAGTCGCGGGCCTACCATGTCAGCCAACAGTTGGGGCTCAATACCTTCGAGAGCTACGAATGGCTCGGGTTCCCCAGCGACTCCCGCAGTTACGGCCAGGTGGCCGTGACACTGAGACGGCTCGGGCTGGCATCGATACGGCTGCTGACCAACAATCCGGCCAAGGTCGCCGAGCTCGAGTTCGAAGGGATACGGGTCACCCGCGTGCCTGTCGCGGTAGATCTACCCAATGACGTGGTACGTGAGTATGTGCGGGTAAAGCAGGTCCGTGGCCACTTCTGCCCCACGATCGGGACGTCCGGCACGTCCGGGTAGGCCGATCCGAACCCGGTTGCGGCGAGGACGGTTTCGGACCGTGGTCGTCCGTGAATCCCATAGCGGTTCGGCTCGGAGACGACCGACCGGCGCCGTGGTCGATCCAGTTCGGCCATAATTACCCAAGGGTACAAACAGCTGGAGCGGCCGTGAAAGAGCTTCAGGCAACCGAGCATTCGCTCTCGCGCAAGGGCCGGGAGATGCCGGTGCGGGTGATGGAGCTGCGCGACAGACCCGGTGGGGTGGTCGAGCAGGTCGTCGGCCACGTCCTGGTCTTCGGTCATCCGGGCGACGGCTGCCTGGTCCGTATCCACTCGCGCTGCCTCTACGGCGATGCGCTGCAGTCCGATGATTGTGACTGCGGACCGGAGCTCGAGCTGGCCATGGATTTGATTCAGGACGAGAACGGACAGGGTGTTCTCATCTATCTGGAACAGGAGGGCCGGGGCGAGGGCCTGGTCGTGAAGGCAATGGGGCTGCGGACCGGCGAGCAAACCGGGGCCGATACCTTCGACGCTTACCGCATACTGGGCCATCCCATCGATTCGCGGTCCTATGACCATGCGGCGGACGCGCTGACGCATCTGGGTCTGCGTTCGGTGCGCTTGATGACCAACAATCCCGACAAGCTGCGGGCGGTGCAGGATGCCGGGCTCAGGGTCGAAGCGGTGCCGCTGGCGACCGAGCCCCGCAGCGAGCGCGCGGCGTTGTACATGGAGGCCAAGCGGCGAGGCGCCAACCACAGCTATCCCGAACCGGGCGGCATAGCCGCGTCCGGAGTCCGCGCGAGAACCATGGGTGCGGTGCCGCGGCGGGCGGATCGATAGTTTCGGCCAGCGGCGTGGCCGTTGTAGTCCGCGACACAATCGGCGTGATCTGGTTACGATGAGTGAGCCGTGCCACAGATGGTGCGTGGCCATCGCGTGGATCGGGTTGGTCGTTCTCTCGGACGTCGGGGTTCGCGCAGGTGGGTGCGCGTGTGGTGGGCGAAGCGAGAGGCAATCGGGAAAAGGGTTATGACGACTGATATCGGGTATGCGCACGCATCTGGGAAGACGGTTTATACGATTCCGGAGGCGTTTCAGGAGACGTTGACGCTGCGGCCGGGGCAGGTGGCGTTGCGGACGGTCGGGGGGACACAGCAGATCCCCTGGCGGGAGTACGGGGAGCGGGTGCGCAGCATCGCCGCCGGGCTGGCCGGGTTGGGGGTGGGGCCCGGGGACACCGTGGGGATCATGCTGACCAACCGGCCGGAGTGCAATCTGGTCGATACCGCGGCACTGCACGTGGGTGCGACGCCGTTCTCGATCTACAACACCAGCTCGCCCGAGCAGATCGCGCACCTGTTCACCAATGCCGAGAACAAGGTGGTCATCACCGAGCCGGCGTTCCTGGACACCGTGCGCTCGGCGGGCGTGGAGCTGGAACACATTGTGCTGGTGGAGGGTTCGGCGGCGGGCACGCTGACCCTGGCCGAGGTCGAGGCCGCGCCGAAGCCGGACTTCGACTTCGACGCCGCCTGGCGGGCGGTCAAACCCGAGGACATCGCGACACTGATCTACACCTCCGGCACCACCGGGCCGTCCAAGGGCGTCGAGCTCACCCACCGCAATGTGGTGGCCCCGATCGTGGGCCTGGTCGAAGGCCCGCTGACCGTCGGCCTGGACGACCGCTCGGTGTCCTCCCTGCCGGCCGCCCATGTCGCCGACCGCATTTCGGGCCACTGCGCCAACCTGTTCACCGGCGTGCAGATGACCTGTGTGCCCGACCCGCGCGAGATCGCCGCCGCCCTGCCCGACGCCCGCCCCACCGCCTTCTTCGGCGTGCCGCGGGTGTGGCAGAAGATCAAGGCCGGTATCGATGCCAAACTCGCCACCGAGGCCAGCCCGGTGAAGAAGGCTCTCGCCAACTGGGCGCTGAACGTCGGTGCCCAGACCGCGCGCGCCGATCTGGCCGGCACCGGCCGCGGCCCGCTGCTCGAGGTGCAGCACAAGCTGGCCGACGCGCTGGTGCTGAGCAAGCTGCGCCACGCCCTGGGCTTCGACGAACTCAAGGTCGCCGCCTCCGGCGCCGCCGCCATCCCGCCCGAAACCCTGGAATACCTGCTGGGCCTGGGCTTCACGGTGACCGAGGTGTGGGGCATGTCGGAAACCTCCGGCGTGGGCACCTACACCCCGCTGGACAGGCCCAAGCCGGGCACCGTCGGCATCCCGATGAAGGGCGTGGAACTGCGCCTGGCCGAGGACGGTGAGCTGCTCATCCGCGGCGGCATCGTCACCCACGGCTACCGCAAGATGCCCGACAAGACCGCCGAGGCCATCGACGCCGACGGCTGGCTGCACACCGGCGACGTGGCCACCATCGACGGCGACGGCTACGTCAGCATCGTCGACCGCAAGAAGGAACTCATCATCAACGAGGCGGGAAAGAACCTGTCTCCCACCAATATCGAGAACACCGTCAAGGCGGCGTCCTCATTGGTCGGCCAGGTGGTGGCGATCGGCGACGCCAAGCCGTTCATCGCCGCGCTGGTGGTGCTCGACATCGACACCGCCGTGGTGCGCGCCAAGGCCCTGGGCACCCCCGACGCCGAACTGAAAACCCTGGCCGCCCACCCGGAGATCGTCGCCGAGATCAAGGCCGCCGTCACCATCGCCAACGCCAAACTCTCCCGCGTCGAGCAGATCAAACGCTTCACCATCCTCGACCTGGGCTGGGAACCCGGCGGCGACGAACTGACCCCCACCCTCAAACTCAAGCGCAGCCCCATCGCCACCAAATACGCCACCGAAATCGCCACCCTGTACCTGTCCCCCGCCCCCACGGGCGTGGTCGACATGAAGTAACCCGACACCCGACGTGCGCACGGCACGCCGGGCAGGAGCACGGGCGGCCGTGACAACTGTGGGCCCGGACCGAATGTCCGGGCCCACAGTCATATCCACGCGATGCCACCCCACTGCGTCGCCTGAAGGTGCGCCGCGGGCGCGCACGCTCCCCGCGCCGCCCTGAGCTGGCCGGGCTCATTCAAGATCAGGGAGCTCTCACCGCGGGAATTCGGACAGATTTCCGCAGTGAGAGCTCCCTGATCTTGATCGCCGACCTGGTGCGGGACGGGTGCTCAGCTGCGTCGGGAGCGGGACAGTCGCTCGATATGGGTGTGGCCCCGGGCGAATCGCGCGGGGCCACAACGGCTCAGAGGTGAGGTTACTTCGCCGGTTCCTCGTAGGTGGCGATGATCTGCGCGCGCCCCAGGCTGTGGAAGAACAGGTTGAAGCCCAGGTAGGCGGGGGTGCCGTTGGCGTCGATGTCCAGGGACTCCACATCGACGGCGTGCACGACGATGAAGTAGCGGTGGTAGCCGTGCCCGGCCGGCGGGGACGCGCCCACGAACCCGGGGAACGCGCCGTCGTTGCGCAGCTGGACCGCACCGGCGGGCAGGGTGCCGCCCTCACTGCCCGCGCCGGAGGCCAGCGAGGTGACCGAGGCGGGGATATTGGCCACTGCCCAGTGCCAGAAGCCCGACGCGGTGGGCGCGTCCGGATCGAACACGGTGACCGCGAAACTCTTGGTCTCGGCCGGGAATCCGGACCAGGAAAGCTGCGGGGAGATGTCCTTGCCACCCGACCCGAACACCCCCGACACCTGGTCATTGGCGAAGGGCCGGCCGTCGGTGACATCGGCGGAGGTGACCGTGAAGCTGGGGACCTGCGGCAGAGCGGCGTACGGGTCGTACGAATAGTCGGGCACGAGAAGTCCTTTCGAATCGTCAGCTGTGCAGAAGGAAGTGTTCCAGTACGCGGGTGCCGAATTCGAGCGATTCCACCGGAACCCGCTCGTCGACCCCGTGGAACAGGGCGGTGAAGTCCAGTTCGGGCGGCAGCCGCAGCGGCGCGAAGCCGAAGCAGCGAATCCCCAACTTGGCGAAGGCCTTCGCGTCGGTGCCGCCGGAGAGCATGTAGGGCACGGTGCGCCCGGCCGGATCGTGGGCGAGGATGGCCTCGTTCATGGCGTCGACGAGATGCCCGTCGAAGGTGGTCTCGTAGGAGTCGAGCCTGGTGATCCACTCGCGCTCCACGTCCGGGCCGATCAGCGCGTCGACCTCGCGCTCGAATTCGGCCTGCCGCCCGGGCACCACCCGGCAGTCGACCACGGCCTCGGCGGTCTGCGGAATGACATTGGCCTTGTAGCCCGCCCGCAGCATGGTCGGATTGGCGGTGTCACGCAGGGTCGCGCCGATGATGCGCGAAATGGTCCCCAGTTTTGCCAGCTGGCCCTCGATATCGGGTGAGGCCGGATCGAATTCGAGCCCGGACTCCTCGGCCACCGCCGCCAGGAACTCGGCCACCGAATCCGACACCACCAGCGGGAAGGTGTGGGTCCCCAGCCGCGCCACCGCCGGCGACAGGATGGTGACCGCATTGTCGTCGTGCAGGAACGAGCCGTGCCCGGCGCGGGCCTTGGCGCGCAAGCGCATCCAGCCCAGCCCCTTCTCCGCGGTCTCGACCAGATACAGCCGCCGCTCGGACCCGTCGGGCTTGGGCACGGTCAGCGAGAACCCGCCGACCTCTCCGACCGCCTCGGTCACCCCCTCGAACAGATCGGGCCGATTCTCCACCAGCCACTGGCACCCCCACCGCCCGCCGTTCTCCTCGTCGGCGACGAAGGCCCACACGATATCGCGCGGCGGCACCGTCCCCTCGATCTTGAACTGCCGGGCCACCGCCAGCATCATGCCGACCATGTCCTTCATATCGATCGCCCCGCGCCCCCACACGTAGCCGTCGCGCACCGTACCGGAGAACGGGTGCACACTCCAGTCCGCGGCCTCGGCGGGCACCACATCCAGATGCCCGTGCATCATCAGCGCCCCCCGCGCGGGATCCGCACCCTGCAACCGCGCGAACACATTCCCGCGCCCCGGCGCCCCCGACTCCACATACTCGGTCTCATACCCCGCCGCAGCGAGTTGCTCGGCCACCCACAGCGCACACTCGCGCTCGCCCTTGGTGGTTTCGAGTTCACCGGTGTTGGAGGTATCGAACCGGATCAGCGCACTGACCAGGTCCACCACTTCCGACACGGCGCGGCTGCTGTGGTTTTCGGCGGTTTCGGACACGTCCCTTTCCTACCACTTCCGCGACCGGCCCTGCCCAGCCGCCGCCCGCCCTGCCCCGCCCGGTGCAGGTCGATCCCCGCCGGAGAATTGGAATCACCCGTCGCGCAAGGGTTCCGGCCCGCTCACCTCGTATTCGCGCAGGCCGACCTTGCTGGATCCTGGCCGACCGACCGAACCCGGCGGCCGAAGTCCCGCTGTGCAACGCCCGGGCCCGGTGCGCGATCGGCCCTTCGACCGCGCCCGCGTCTCCGGCCGTGCCGCTGCCCGTGCCGTGAACGCCGCGGGCGCGATCGGATTCGGCGGCAGCGGCAGGATTGGCGAGCGTGCGGGTCAGCGCAGGAAGCGGATTGTGGTGGTGAGGGTGGCCAGCAGGGGGTCCAGACGCTGGTCGGTGATGCGGCGTTCGAGGACGGCCAGGTCCAAGCGGGTGGTGGTGGCCCAGAGTTCGCCCAGGTGGGCCTGGACGTCGACGTCGGTGGCGGACAGCACCCACAGCAGCGGCGGCCACAGGCGGGCGGCCTGAGCCAGGGCGGGCAGGGTGATCAGTGTCGGGGTGTCGAGTTGGGTCAGGCGGTAGCCGGCGCGGCGGCGGACCTCGACGGGGGCGCGGGCCAGCGATTCGAGCATGCCGCGCCAGACGGCGACGTCGCTGCTGCCGTCGACGGCGTCGATGAGGGTTTCGGCGACCTCGGGCAGGACCGGGTTCAGGGCCAGGCGGGTCAGGGCGGTGGGGCTGAGGTGGCCGACGAAGCGCAGCATGTCGGCGGTGGCGTCGGCGGCGATATAGGTGGCCAGCAGATCGGCGATGGCCGAGGGCGGGGCCACCTCGAAGAGGATGTCGCCGACCGCGGCGATCACATCGGGGGTGCAGCGCGCGAACACCGACAGCGCGGCCAGCCGTAAGTCCTTGGACCCGTTGATCACCGTGCCCAGCAGCCGGGGCAGGCGCTGACCGCTGCCCGCCAGCAGCTGACGCACCACCGCGCTGATCGCCTCGCTCGAATAGGCGTAGGAGGCCGAGTGGATCAGGCCCTCGTCGTCGGGCACCCCCTCCTCGACGGCCCGGATGAGATCCGGTGTCGCATAGGCCAGGAACGGTCCGGCGGTGATGTAGTCGCGGCGGGCCAGCAACTCGTTGACGATGGCCACCACCGGCACCGGCGGCGCGTCGTCGGCGAGCTGGCCGACGGTGCGCGGATCCAGGAACGGCGCGCAGTCCGCGGCGTAGCCGACCTCCATGCGCAGCAGCGCTTCGATCGCCTTCTCGGGATAGCGCACCCCGATCGCCCCGGCCGCGCGCCCGGTCATGGTGGGCGGCACCAGTTTCTGCACGATCGGCAGTGAAATGCTCAGCGGGATGAGGGGAACCAGCTTGGCGATCCGGTCGAAGACGGGCGCGTGCTGGTCGAAAATGGTGCCCGCCATGCGTTGTTGCAGCTCGTGCAGCTTGTGCGGGCCGAGTCTTTCGAGGTGGGCGAGCCGTTCCACCGGCACGTGCAGGGTTCGGGCCAGCAGGATCAGCTGGGCTCGCGTCACCAGGTCGGTCATAAGCCCAGCCGTTGCCCGCGCCCGTGGCAAACCGCGAATTCGACTGTGGCCGACATGCTTTCCCCGTTTCCCCGGGTGACCTGGAACCGGCCTCCCGATGTCGACCGCTCATCATAGAGGTGACAGCGGGGCGAAAAGTGCAAAAAGTGCAGAGTCGCTGTACACCGTTAGGATGCGGCCATGAGTCAACCCGCGGGGTGGTACCCCGAGCGTCCCGGATCCCCAGTGCTCCGCTGGTGGGACGGCAGCCAATGGACCAATCACACTCAGCCCCAGCAGCAACCGGCGCAGGCGCCGCAGCAACCTGATCGGCCGCAGTCCGATCAGTTCGCGCAGCAGCTGCGCCCGCAGCACCAGAACCAGCCCCAGACCGGCGGTCAGCCCCAAGCCCAGCGCCCGCAGACCGGCGGACAGCCTTACGCCCAGCAGCCCGCGACGGGTGGGCAGTCCTACGCGCAGCAGCCGCAGACCGGCGGTCAGCCCGCCGCCCAGCCGCAGCCGCAACAAATCCAGCAGCAGTACGGTGCACAGCCGCAACAGCAGTACGGTCCGCAGCCGCAACAACAATTCGGCCAGCAGCCCTACGGTCAAGGGCCGCAGCAGCAGTACGGCCAGCGTCCGTCCCACCCGCAGCAGGGCCAGCCCTACGGCGGGCCGCCGCAGCAGTTCGGTGGCCGCCCCGAGGCCAGCCCGTGGGAGCTCGAGGTCGGCGGCGCGAACAACCCCGCCGACATCCAGCGCCAGGTGCAGCAGCAGGCCGGGATCGCCCCCGCGCAGGCCGGTGGCGGCACGGTGTTCACCGAGCCGGTGCTGGTGGTGAACCAGAAGGTCAAGTTGATCGAAATGGTCAACGAGTACAGCGTTTTCGATCAGCACGGCCGTCAGATCGGCGCGGTCGCCGAGGTCGGGCAGTCGGCGCTGAAGAAGGCCGTGCGCTTCCTGTCCAGCTACGACCAGTTCATGACCCACCGCCTCGAGATCCGGGATCCGCACGGCCAGTGCCTGATGCGCATCACCCGCCCGGCCAAGATCCTCAAGTCCAAGTTCCTGCTCGAGCACGGCAATGGCGCGCCGATCGGGGAGATCATCCAGGAGAACATGATCGGCAAGATCAACTTCGCCTTCGTGGTCAACGGCCAGCAGATCGGCGGGATCCGCGCCGAGAATTGGCGGGCCTGGAACTTCGCCATCCACGACCACACCGGTCAGGAGGTCGCCCGCATCACCAAGACGTGGGAGGGCCTGCTCAAGACCATGTTCACCACCGCCGACAACTATGTCGTGCAGATCCACCGCCAGCTGCCCCCGCCGCTGCTGTCGATGGTGGTGGCCTCGGGTCTGGCCATCGACACCGCCCTCAAACAGGATCAGCGCGGCTGGAACTGACCGCGCAAGCGGCGCGCAAGCCCACGCAAGCGCCCGGCAATCGGCCACCACCACGGTGATTCTCATGAACGAGACACGAGATGTGGTGGTGGCCGGGGCCGGACCGGTGGGGCTCATGCTGGCGTGCGAACTGCGACTGGCGGGCGTGGACGTGCTCGTGGTGGAGCGCCTGACCGAACCGGACATGACGATCAAGGCGGGCGGCATCAACACCCCCGTCGCCCAGGCTCTGACCCGCCGCGGCCTGCTGCCGCACCTGCGCGCCGCCCACGAGGCGACCATGGCGCGCATGGCCGGGATGTTCGGCGGCGCGAAACCGGCCCCGGCCCGCCGCCCCGTGGGCGGGCATTTCGCCGGAATCATGCTCTGGGGCGACAAACTCGACACCGAGGACCCCGCCTTCGCCGACCTGGGCCCGGCGGCCGAATACCGCTTCGTCGATCAGCAGGCCATCGAGGCGATGCTCGCCGAACGTGCCGCCGAGCTCGGCGTGCCGATCCGGCGCGGCGTGGAGATCACCGGATTCACCGATGACGGCGTCGGAGTGAGCGTCGAGTGCGGCGAGCACCGCATCCGCGCGAGCTGGCTGGTCGGCTGCGACGGCGGGCGCAGCACCGTGCGCAAACTCGCCGGCTACGAATTCCCGGGCCTGGACCCGGAGATCACCGGCCGCCAGGCCCTGGTCGAGATGACCGGAGCCGAGAACGTCCCGCTGGGCTGGCAGACCACCCCCACCGGCATCTTCGTCAACGGCCCCGTACCCGGCCGCTTCCTGACCGTCGAACTCGACGGCCCGCCCGCCGACCGCACCACCCCCATCACCACCGCCGAACTCGAGGCCAGTTTCGAACGCGTCACCGGCGTCAAAGTGTCGATCTCCAAGGTGTATTCGGCCACCCGCTTCACAGACAACACCCGCCAGGTCCCCGACTACCGCCGCGGCCGGATACTGCTGGCCGGCGACGCCGCGCACGTGCACTCCCCCTTCGGCGGCCAGGGCCTCAACCTCGGCATCGGGGACGCCGCGAACCTGGGCTGGAAACTGGCCGCCGTGATCCGCGGCCGCTCCCCGGAATCCTTGCTGGACACCTACAGTCGCGAACGCCATCCCATCGGCGCCTGGGTCCTGGACTGGACCCGCGCACAGGTCGCCCTCATGCGCACCGATCCCCGCAGCCGAGCCCTGCGCTCCGTCGTCGCCGACCTGCTCGACACCCGCGACGGCGCCACCCTGATCGCCAAGCGGATCTCGGGCGTCGAGCACCGCTACGACCTGGGCGGCGACGACCCCCTCGTCGGCCGCGCCACCCCCGATTTCGACCTCGCCGACGGCACCCACCTGTCCGACCACTTCGCCTCGGGCAAGGCGGTTCTCCTCGACCTCACCGACTCCCCGGAACTGCGCGCCGAGGCCACCCCCTGGTCCGACCGACTCGAGCTGCTCACCACCAAACCGGCCCAACCCCGCGAGCCCCTGTCCCTGCTGATCCGCCCCGACGGCATCATCGCCTGGAGCTCCGCCACTCCCCACACCCTCACCCAAGCCCTCACCCGCTGGCTGGGCCCGGCCTGATCGTCGAGTGGCGCACCAGCGCGGCGAATACGGACGATCTCCTCGCTGTTGTGCCACCCGACCATGTTCGGGCGGGGCCAATCTCTTCGAGAGGGCGGGCGTGGCGGTCAGCTGGGGACATACCTCGAAGTAAGTCCCTGGGGCCAAAAGCGTCGAGGCGTTGCGCGGACGCTGAGGGTCAGGAGCCCGCGGAACTCCGCACGAGCGCGCCGATTGCCGCACGGGCCCGGCCAACTCCGCACGAGCCTCCCAAATGCGGTGCGGGTCTTCGGGGCGCAGCCCGGCTCCTCGAAATGCGGCGCGGGTTTTGGAAACCCTGCGCGGGCCCCGTGAAGCCGCTTCGGCCCCCGCCGTGAAAACGGCGGGGGCCGAAGGCGGCCGATCCGGGCCACCGGCGCGATCTCGCTGCATCAACTGCGCGAATCGCGCCCGCCGCCCGGCTATTGCGTCAGCTGCAAGGTTGCGGTCAATGCCGTCAACGCCTCGTTCAAGCCGAGATCGCCGATGTGCTGCTCGATCTCGCCGCGCTCGAGCACCGGCAGCGCCGACCACGATTCCCCGATGCGCGACTGCGCGTCCGGTTCGGCGGTCGCGAGCACCTTCAGCAGCGGCGGCCACAGGTGCGCCGTGCTCGCCAGGCCCAGCAACTGGGTCAGCGTCACAGTGTCGAAATGCGAGATGGCCCCGCCGATCCGGCGTGCGACCCCGGCCTCGGTGCGCTCGGCCAGCTCCAGCAGCCCCCGCCACTGCGCGGCGTCGGCACTGCCGTCGACCGCGTTCGTGATCGCCTCGACGGTGGTGGCCTCGGCCGTGATCGGATTGGCCGCCAGCAGATCCAGCGCCGACGGGCTCAACTGCCCGACGAAGCGCAGCGTCTCGGGCACCGCGTCATCGGCGATGAAAGCCCCCACCAGATCGGCGATCTCGTCGGGCGAGCCGGTGTCGAAGAGGATGTCGCCGATCGCGACGATCACATCGGCGTCGCAGCGCGCGAACACCGACAGCGCGGCCAGCCGCAGCTCCTTGGAGCCGTCCACGATCGTGCGCACCAGCCGCGGAATCCGCCGGCCCGTCCCGGCGAGCAGATGCCGGATGATGATGGAGATGTTCTCCCCGGAATAGGAGTAGGACGCCGAGCGGATCAGCCCCTCGTCGTCGTGCACATCCTCCTCGACCGCGCGCACCAATTCCGGTGTCGCATACGCCAGGAACGGCCCCGCGGTGATGTAGTCCCCGCGCCGCAGCAACTCGTTGATGATCTTCATGACGGGTTTGGGCGGCGCGATGTCGGCCAGCTGCCCGACACTGTGCGGATCCATGTAGGGCGCGGCCGCGGCGGCGTACCCCGGTTCGAGCATGCCGACCGCCTCGGCGGCCTTCTTGGGATGATCCACCCCGATCGCGCCCGCCGCCCGCCCGGCCATCACCGGCGGCACCATCTTCTGCACCAGCGGCAGCGAGATGGACAGCGGAATGATCGGCACCAGCAGCGACAGCCGCGAGAAGATCGCATTGTGCTCGGCGAACATGACTTTGGCCAGCCGCTCCTGCAGTTCGTGCAGGTTGGCCGCGCCCAGCTTCTCGAGGTGCGCCAGGCGCTCCTCGGGTACGTGCAAGGTCCGGGACAGCAGGGTGATCTGCGCCCGGGTCACCAGATCGCTCATCGCCCCTACCCGAGCTTGTTGCCGAACATGATCTTCTTGGCGGCCGTGCGCAACGGCCACGGCAGCGCGCCGACGGTCTTGTCGACCGCCTCCACCATGGCGGCGTTCTCGGTGCGCTGGGCCTGTCGGAAGATGCCGAGCAGGTCGGCGGTCTCGGCCTCGGTCAACAGCTCGAGGGCGGCCAGCGGCCCGCCCAGCTCCCGTTCCAGTTCGGCTCTGGCACCCACTGATTCGTCCCCATTCTCCGGAATGATCCGGATCACCCCTTTTGTGCGTATATCAATCTCTACCAAGATCGTTGGAGGTGCGCCAGCCCGGCGAGGGGGTCGATTCCCTCAATTGAGGTCGGCTGCAATCAGATCGGCGGCGCGCAGCGCGAAGGCCATGATGGTGACCTGCGGATTGACACCCAGCGAGGTCGGCACGACCGAACCGTCGGCGACATAGAGCCCGGTCGTGCCGAACACCCGGTGGCCGAAGTCGACCACCGCGTCCCGCGCGTCGCGGCCCATGCGGGCGGTGCCCAGCGGGTGCGGGCCCATCAGCCGGAAACCGCGCGGATGCAACCGGATCGAGGCCACCGTGCGGGCCTGATCGAGGGTGCGCACGGGCGGGGTGCCCGCGATCGGCAGCGCCACCGCCTCGGCGCCGCCGCGCAGGAACAGCTCCGCCAGTCCGGCGCAGGCGTGCTGGAGGGCGGCCTGCATGCGCGGGGTCAGGTGATAGCGGATCAGGGTGCGACCGCCCGGACCGTGATGCACGCTGCCGGTCCCGGTGTCGCGGACCATCGCCCCGAACTGCTCGGTGCGGGTCCAGTCGTTCATCCATTCGGTGAGCCGCGCGCCGTGGAAGGGCAGCACCCCGGCCGCGAATTGCGGTGGGATGGCGACGCCTTCGAAGGTGACCAGATCATCGCCGAGACCCTCGACCTGATAGCCCTGCGGGATGCCGGTCCACGGCGCGCCGGGCGTGGGCATCATGGCGATCGCGCCCAGGGACGGATGCACCGACAGATTGCGCCCGAGCGCGGGCAGGGTGATGCCATTGCGGCGCAACAGCAGCGGCGTCATCAGCGCACCCGCCGCGACCACCACCGCGCGGGCGCGGATCTCGGCGGTGCGCGGTGCGCCGTGCTCGTCCTGACCCTCGGCCAGCACACCGGTGGCGCGGCCGCCGGACAACAGGATTCGGGTGACGGTCAGCCGTGTGTACAGCTGCGCGCCGCCCTTCAACGCCCGCGGGACCCAGCTGACATTGCTGCTGCGCTTGGCCTCGGTCGGGCAGCCGTACACGCACTGGCCCTGCCCGTCACAGCCGACCGCATTGCGCGGCAGCGGCCCGTGCGCCGCGCCCATGGCATCCGCGCCCGCACCGATGATGCCGGCGACCCGGCCCAGATAGCGGGGATCTGCGGTGGTGATGCCCAATTCGGCCGCGACCTCCTCCAGATACGGTGCGAACGCCTGCGGGGTGAAGTCGCCGGGGAACCCCAGCTCCTGCCACTCCCGCAACACCGCGTCGGGAGTGCGGAAAGCGGTGCCGGAGTTGATGGCGGTGGTGCCGCCCACCAGCCGCCCGGTACTGACCCCGAGCACCGAATTGCCGACCGCGAGGTTGTATCCGCCGTCGCGCCAATACTTCTGGGTGCGCTCCCCCAGATCGCCACGGAATTCCGCCCGGCCCGCGTAGCCGCCCTCCTCGACCATCACCACGCCCAGGCCCCGCTCGGTCAGCCGGGCCGCGACCGCCGCCCCGCCCGCCCCGGTGCCGACCACCACCACGTCGCAGTCGATCACCTCGTGCCGCGAGAGTTCGCCCGGAGTGGTGACATTGACCAGCCAACCCGGCTTCTGCTCGAGGACCGGTTCGTCGTAGCGCGGCGCGCCGACGGCGTCCAGGTAGCGGCGATCACCGAAATGCGCGATCCGCAGCGGCGTTTCGATCGCCTCGACCGCGTGGCGCAGCGCCTTGCCGCGGCGCGCGTCCTCGATCAGCGCGCGGCGCTGCGCGGGCGGCAGCGCCGCAGCCCGCCGACCGTGGCGGGCCCGGGCCGCCGCATCCAGACCACGCAGCGCCGCACGCAGACCCGATCGCATGAGCGGGGTTATGTTCGCCAGATAGGCATCGAGGCGTTCGAGAGTCTCGCCACCCACCGCCGGTACCGCCCCGCCGGGCTCGATGAGCACCTCCGCCAGCGCGGCCAGCGTCTCGAGCTGTCCCGGCGTGAAGGTCCGCTCCGGCCCGGAACCGTCGGGCAGGTCCGCGCGCAGCGACACCCACGGCTGGAAGGACCGCAGAAAACTCGGATAGTCATTGGCGAAGAACTGCATTCGACCGTTCGATCGAGCAACAGGCTTGCCCGCCATTGAAAGTGGCTCCCCACGCCACCGCCGAGGTGGTGTACTCCAGATCGGCGTCGTCCAGCACGATCGCCGCGTCGATACCGCCGAGTTCCAGGCCCACCGGAATCGGGAAGCGCGACGCGGCGGCCATCACCTTGCGCCCGGTGGCGACCGACCCGGTGAACAGCACCTTGTCCGGCCGCGCCTCGATCAGCTCCGACCCCAGGGTCCCGTCCCCGACTGCCAACTGCAACAACCCCTCCGGCAGCACCGCCGCCACGGTCTCGACCAGCACCTGCGCCACCTGCGGCGTCAGCTCGGAGGGCTTGAGCACCAAGGCATTTCCCGCGATGAGCGCAGGCAGCACCTGACTGAACGGAATCAGGAACGGCAGATTCCACGGGGCGATCGCCACCACCACGCCGTAGGGCCGATGTGTGCGCACCGCCTTGCGGTAGGGCGCGGTCGCCGAGCCGATCCGGCTCGGCCCCAGCGTGGCGACGGCGGTGTCGAGGTGATGGCGCGCCAACGCGATCGCCGGAACCACCTCGTGCGCCAACGCCTCGGCGCGCGGTTTCCCGTTCTCGCCGACGATCACCTGCGCGATCCGATCCATCCGCTCATGCAGGCGGCCCGGCAGCTCCGCGAGCACCCGCACCCGTTGCTCGACCGGCAGCGCACCCCACCCTGCCTGCGCCGCCCGTGCCCGCTCCACCAGCGCGGCCGCCGACACCGCCGTGACCTCCCCGGACGTCTCGCACTGCGATTGCAGAAGGTGCGTCATGCCCATACCGCCTGTCGAATACCCAATCGATCTTGACCAGGTGGCCAAGTGGTCAGACCAATATAGCGAGCTGTCGTCAGAAGGCAAGAGGCGATTTCCCCGCCGAGCCGAATCCGCCTCGGCCGCTAGAGTTTCCGGAATGCCCGAGAAGATCCTCCGCAACACCTTTACCGTCCCCGCCTCCGCGGCAGCCGCCTACGAGCACCTGATCAGGCCCGAAAACTACATCGGCCTGTCCCCGCTGGTCGTGGCCGTGGAAGACGTCCAGGAGGACTCCTACATCGCGGTCGAACGCTTCCGCCTGCTGACCCCGAAATACGACAACCGCATCCGCGTCTCCCTCCAGGGAACCCCCGGCAAGGCCGTCTGGGGCGAAGTCAACAGCCCCGGCGGCGTCCACATGGCCTACCACTTCGACCTCACTCCCACCCCGGCAGGCACCCAGGTCGACGACGAACTCCGCCTCCGCACCCCCTTCGGCCTCATGACCTTCGCCTCCGGCCAGGCCCGTAAAGTCCAACTGGCCCGCGCCCGCATCCTGACCGAACGCCTGACCCGGCCTGACCCGAAGCCGGAGTCGATCTAGCCGCGAGCCTTTCGCGGCTGGGCCGTGACCGCCTCGAACTGTCCCGCCGCGATCGCCAAGAGGGCGTCTGCGGTGGTCCGTGCCTCGGCGGCGTCGCCGTCGATGACCGCGGCGGCCAGTGCGCGATAGCGGTCGGTGCTGCCCACCTCTCCGGCCATGAGTCCGGCGAGGGCTTGCACCGCGGGTTCGTAGACCGCGCGCAGGTCGTTGTAGAGCAGCCGGTAGACGATGGAATCGGCGGCGTCCACGAGGTGATCCCAGAAGTTGATGGCCAGTAGTTGCTGGGCGACCGGATCTCGTTCCGCCGCAAGCGCTTCCACCGCCGCGTCCAGCTTCGCGGCGAGGCCGTCCGCCGCCCGCTCGGCGGCCAGCCCCGCCACCTCGCGGCCCAGCACCCGGCGCGTCTCCAGGATCGAGCGCACCACCGTGTAATCCAGCTCGCCACCGCGAATCAGCAAGCGCGGCAACATCTCCAGTCCCGCGTGTCGCCGGAAGTCCCGGACCGTCGTCGATCCGCCCTGCCGTACCTCGACCAGTCCCGTATGCGCCAACCGCTGCAACGCTTCCCGCACGGTCGGCCGCGACACCCCCAATGTCTCGGCCAGCGCCCGCTCGGCGGGCAACGCGGCCCCCGGCGCCAACTCCCCGTCCAGCACCTCCCCCACGAGCTGCTCGAATACGGTATCCGGCACCGTCCGCCGATCGATCCGCTTGAACGCCATCCCCGAACGCTAGAGCCGCCTGGTCAACAGGTCAAGCGGCCAGACCAGTCCCGGTCGCCCGACCATGATCAGGGAGCTGTCAGCGCGGGATATTCGGGCATTTTTCACGCTCACAGCTCCCCGATCATGGGATCGGGTTGGGCGTGGGGAGGTTGGGTCGGGTCCGGGGTTCGGGGTGGAGGGTTCGGGAAGGTGGGTGCGGGTTGCCGACCATGCCGGGTTCGCCGGGTCTTATGCGGGTGTTCATGTGGTGTTGGCGCCAGGGGGGTCGGTGGGAACCCGTTGCCCTGCACGATCGGCCACGTGCGCATCGTTCAGCTGGCTAATTTCTACGGTCCGCGCTCGGGTGGGTTGCGTACCGCGCTGCACCATCTCGGTGAGGGGTATGTGGCCGCCGGACACGAGGTGGTGCTGATCGTGCCCGGGCTGCGGCGGGCGGAAGAGGTGCTGCCGGGTGGGGTGCTGCGAATTACCGTGCCCGCGCCCGAGATTCCCTGGACCGGGGGCTACCGGGCCGCCGATCCCCGCCGCGTCGCCGATACGCTGGCTGGCCTGCGCCCGGATGTGCTCGAGGTGTCGGACCGCTTGACGCTGCGCGGTTTCGGCCGCTGGGCCCGCCGCCGCGACATCGCCGGGGTGATGATCTCCCATGAGCGCCTCGACCGCCTGCTCGGCCAGATCCTGCCCGGCCCGCTGGCCCGCCGCGCCGCCGACGCCGCCAACCGCCGCACCGCCCAGAACTACGACATCGTCGTCTGCACCACCGAATTCGCCCGCGCCGAATTCCAGCGCATCGACGTCGAGAACGTCGAGCTGGTCCCCCTGGGCGTGGACCTGGACATGTTCCGCCCCGACCGCCACGACCACCGCCTGCGCACCGACCTCGGCGCCGACGACTACCCGCTGCTGGTCCACTGCGGCCGCCTCTCGGTCGAAAAGCGCGTCGACCGCTCCATCGCCGCGGTCGGCGCCCTGCGCCGCCGCGGCCTCGACACCCGCCTGGTCGTCGCCGGTGACGGCCCCCGCCGCGATGCCCTCGAACGCCAGGCCCGCACGATCCCACCCCTGTCCGACGGCCAGCCAACCGTCCACTTCGCCGGATTCATCAGCGACAGAACGGCTTTGGCGACCCTCCTGGCCACCGCCGACGTCTCCCTGGCTCCCGGCCCCCACGAAACCTTCGGCCTGGCCGCCCTCGAAGCCCTCGCCGCGGGCACCCCGGTGGTCGTCAGCCGCTCCTCGGCCCTGGCCGACATCATCACCGCCGAGGCGGGCGCCGTCGCCGCCGACCACCCGCGCGCCTTCGCCGAAGCCGTCACCGATGTCCTGTCCCGCCCGCTCGCCGAACGCCGCCGCGCCGCCCGCCATCGAGCCGAGCAATTCACCTGGCCCGCAGCCGTTTCCGGCATGCTCGACCTGTTGGGCTCGGCCTGACCGCCGACCGTCGAAGCCCTCCGGCCGCCCACCCCGGTGGACCGGCGGGGACCTCGGTCAATCGCGTGACGCGTCCGGCTGCCAGGCGATGTAGGGGCGGCCGTCGGACTCGGCGGCGGTCTTGGCGGAATTCAGCTGGTACGGGGTGATGCCGCCGGGCTGCCACGGGCCCGCCGAGCCCGCGGCGATGGCGGTGTCGGCCTTGGGGGCCAGGCCGATTTCATTGCGTACCACCGTGATCGGGCGGTCGGCGAGGGTGAACCAGTCCAGGTCGAGGAAGTCGTGGCTGCCCCGGGTGAGCGCCCCGCGGCGCATGGCGTCGCCGAGGCGTTCGGCCATGCCGCGTGTGCGCAGGTGGCCCGCGTCGGCCTCGAACAGGCCCGCGCCCGCGCGCAGGTAGCCGGTTTCGAACAGGGAGATGACCATGGCCAGCAGGCTGAAGGCGCGCGGGTCGTCATTGGCGCGGGCCATGAAGGCGAAGACCTCGATCTCGTTCTCGAGGGTGGTGCCGTATCCGGCGAGCACGTGCACCCAGTCGTGCTGGGCCAGCAGCGGCGGCGCGGACCCGGTCAGGCCGGGGGTGACGAAGCCGCGGTCGCGGTAGAAGTCGGCGACGCCGCGGCCCAGGGTGCCCACGGGCAGCTCCCACAGTTCGGCCCAGCGGTCCGCGAGCGCCGGATCGTCGCAGACCGTGCTCCAGGAACTGTCGAGGCCCTCGGTGTGCAGCGCGTCCAGCCGCAGCGCATCCGTATTGCCGAGATAGCCGTTGCGTGAGAAGTCGACCGAGGCCAGATCCACCGCGCCCTCGGCATAGAGCGGCGCCGCCGCGATCATGTCGTCGTCCACGCCCAGCGCGTCGGCGAACTCCCGCAACCGATCCCCCGCCTCCGCCGGCAGCGGCCGCACCACCAGCGCGGCCAGCAGCATGGTCTGCACCACCCGCTCCCGGAAGATCGTATTGCGCCGCGCCATCCCCGCCGCGAACTCCGCCGCCCCGATCGGCCGCACCTGGGCCAACTCCACCGGATGCCCGGTCATCGACAGGAACAACGCCGGAATCAGCAACTCCTGCAAGGTCGTCAGCCCCGCGGGCCCCGCAGCCGCACTGACGACACCCCGCGCCACGAACCGCACCTCCGCGGCATCCGGCGGCGTGAGCAGCACCTCGTCCATTCCCGCAACCTCCAAAGCTCGAGGCCACACCGGCCCGCTCAATTCTCGCCACGAAACACCCACCCCGCCCGTTCATTTCACCCTCGGCGTAGCCCGCCTGCACAATCCGAGTGAGGTGAGTTCTTCGTGGCCGCCTTGGCCGAAGGCCTCGGATTGAGAGTGTCACCGGCATCGAAGGC
>NZ_BJWY01000025.1 GCF_007990715.1 Nocardia seriolae NBRC 15557
GCCCCAACTCCCGGACCCCCCTGCGCGACACGCCGTTACGCCGCAACCTGGGCCCCCGCCACCTCACCGCACGGACCCGCCTGGTCACCGCGACCAACGCCGAAAAATGCGAAAGTCGAGAGACGTCGATGAAATAGAATAGACGTCTACGACGGCTACTTCCCAAATAACGAGGCTAACGAAATGGCTGGGGCAACGGTCTCTCGCATGGATTTCGGGAATTACATGCGAGAGCTTCGCGTACGTGCGGGCGCGACCGCATTGGCGGCGGGAGTGCATCTCGAAGTGTCTCGTCAGACGATCATGCGGCTAGAGGAGGGCTTGCCGACAAAGCTCACTACTCCGCAGCTGCGAAGCCTGCTCGACCTTTACGCCGCGAGCGCCGAGGATGGCAGCGAAGCGCTCTCCCTGTGGCAAGAGGTCAGGGAACAGGACAAAACCGCCAAGGCTCAGGGCAATTCAAAGGGGTATTGGCAGGCCTACACCGATCAATTGGATACGCACTTTCCCCGGTACCTTCGTTTGGAAGCGGCAGCGGAGCGGCTCACTACCCACCAGTTGGTACTGATTCCGGGTTTGCTGCAAACCCCGGACTATCGACGAGCGATAGCGAAGATCGACAATCCCGAGTTGAGCATCGTCAACACCGAGCGGCGTGTCGAGTTGGCTGTGCGTCGGCAGACGAGACTGTACGACAACGACTTCTCGATGAAGTTCCTGCTCTCGGAGGCTGTCCTGCGGCACCAGCCGGGCGGTCCGTCGGTCATGGTGGACCAGCTTCGATCGCTCGCCGAAACGAGTGAACGTGTGAACGTCAGCATCCGCATCGTTCCTTTCGAGGTGGGTTCGCATCGTGGACTGAAGATCCAGTCCTTCACCATGTTGCAGTTCCCGCGTGGGACAAGTGGATTGGTGGTCCCGACGGTCGTCTACTTGGAAGGCGCGATCGGTGCGCTCTACCACGAGCGCCAAGACATCGTGGACCGCTATCGTGCGGCCGTATCGGCACTGGAAGCGGTAGCGTTGGATGAGCAGGACACCCGGAACATGGTGGTCCGAGTTGCTAGGGAGTACGCGGCATGACCGTCGATCTGTCCAACGCCAAGTGGTTCAAGTCTTCTCGATCCTCGACCGCCAGTGAGTGCGTCGAGATCGCCTTTGTCGGTCCGGGATCGGCATGCGTAGGGGTGCGAGATTCCAAAGAACCGACAGGCCCCGCCTTGGTATTCGCCGCAGATCAGTGGGACGCCTTCCTCGCCAGCGGCATCTGGAAGCCCTGAGCCGCAACGAAACTGCGGGAGCTCGCCCTTCGGGTTCGGTTCCGAGCACTGCCATGGATCAGTCGTCGAGTCGGTCTTCGCCGAAGGCGTCATCGATCTCGGCGCGTTCGTCGGCAGCGTCCGAACCACGGCCGATGCTACTGAGTAGCGCTGCGAGTTCCTCGGAAGTCATGGTCACCAAGCGTTTTCGGGGTCCAGCAGGTCGGCGGGGTCGATGGTGAAAGGAAACGGCGACTCGACTCGGAGGATTTCGCCTGCCTGGATTTTTGCCGGGCTGCCGTATGCGCCGTCGGCGAGCGTGTGGACGGCGATTTGTGGATGCGGCTCGAGGTCGATGATCCAGTACTGTGCGATGCCTGCGGCGGCATAGTCAAACCGTTTGTCGACCCGGTCGGCACCCACGGCGTCCTTACCTTTCGGGCTCTGAACCGACTTCGACAGGGTGGTTGGCTGGACCTCCGTAGCTCAGGGGCAGGCGTCTCGGGCGGCGGCGTAGCGGTCCTGGGTGGGCATGAAATCGTCGTCGGTTCCGAGGCCGAGTTTGGTCATCTGGGTGCTGAAAGCCTTTGCGGCCTTGGAGTATTCGGTCATCGCGGCGGAGAAGTCGGCCGGGGTGGGGTTTTTGGAGAGGGCGTCGTCGACCTTGGTGCCGGCGTTCTGCAGGGCGGTCGCGGCGTCGGTGATGGCCACGAGTGCGTCGCTGTGGGAGGCGTGCTCGTCGGCACGCTGGCTGACGACGCGGATCTTGTCGTTCACGTCCACCGCCGCGCCGAAGAACGCCGTGCACACCGCCTCCTCGCGGTCGGCGACCCGCGCGGAGCTGGCGGCGGCCGCGGAGCTGGAGGCGGCGGCGGCCGAGGAGCGATAGTCGATGACGTCGGCCTGGTTGGCTTCGGCCTGGCCGTCGATGGTGCTCAAGCAGCCCACCGCGATCAGTCCGGCGCCCACCGCCGCGGCCGCGCAGATCATTCCGAGAACACGACGCATCATCACGACCCTTTCGAAGAATCCGATGTGACGGGGACCTCGATTTGGCCTCTGATCAGCCCTTGTCTACACTAGACCGGTTGCTCGGGCACAGCTGTGTCCGCACGCGTCTCTCGCGTGTGGCGGTTGCCCGGGCGCAAGTGCTCAATCCGGTCGGGCAACCCCGGCTGGACCGCCCCTATTTGTCGTAGGCCCACGACCGCCCTTTGACGGTGCTGAATGGGAACCGCGGCGAGAGAGGTAACGGTCGAACATGACCATGACTGATCCCATCGCAGACTTCTTGACCCGTCTGCGCAACGCCAACTCGGCGTACCACGATCAGGTGAAGGCTCCGCACTCGAAGCTCAAGGTGAACATCGCCGAGATCCTCAAGCGCGAGGGCTACATCGCCGACTACCGCATCGAAGATGCCCAGGTCGGCAAGAACCTGATCGTCGACCTGAAGTACGGCCCCTCGCGTGAGCGCTCCCTCCAGGGCGTCCGCCGCGTGTCGAAGCCGGGTCTGCGGGTTTACGCGAAGTCCACCAACCTGCCCAAGGTGCTCGGCGGCCTCGGCGTGGCGATTATCTCCACGTCCTCCGGTCTGCTCACTGACCGTCAGGCCAAGCAGCAGGGCGTGGGCGGCGAAGTCCTCGCCTACGTCTGGTAAGGGAGGTAGAAACAATGTCGCGTATCGGTAAGAAGCCGATCCCGGTTCCCGCCGGCGTCGAGGTGACCATCGACGGCCAGAACGTGACGGTCAAGGGTTCCAAGGGCACCCTGTCCCACGTTGTCGCCGAGCCGATCACCGTCGCTCGCGCGGAGTCCGGTGAGCTCGAGGTCGTTCGCCCGAACGACGAGCGTCAGAACCGCTCGCTGCACGGCCTGACCCGCACCCTGATCAGCAACATGATCGAGGGTGTCACCAAGGGCTACGAGAAGAAGATGGAAATCTTCGGCGTCGGTTACCGTGTCGCCGCCAAGGGCTCGAACCTCGAGTTCGCCCTGGGCTACAGCCACCCGGTTCCGGTCGACGCCCCCGAGGGCATCACCTTCGCGGTGGAGTCCCCGACCAAGTTCTCGGTGTCCGGCATCGATAAGCAGAAGGTCGGCCAGATCGCCGCGGTGATCCACGGCCTGCGTAAGCCCGATCCGTACAAGGGCAAGGGCATCCGCTACGCCGGCGAGGTCGTTCGCCGCAAGGTCGGAAAGACGGGTAAGTAAGCCATGGCACAAACCGAAAAGCAGAAGCTCGCCCGCAAGCCGGTCGGTAAGGATGTCTCGACCGCGCGTCGTCTGTCGAAGACGCGTCGTCACTTCCGTCTGCGCAAGAAGGTCGTCGGCACCACCGAGCGTCCCCGCCTGGTGGTCAACCGCTCCTCGCGCCACCTGCACGCCCAGCTGATCGACGATTCCGCCGGCAAGACCATTGCCGCCGCGTCGACCATCGAGGCCGATGTGCGCGCGCTCGAGGGTGACAAGTCCGCCAAGGGCGCCAAGGTCGGCGAGCTCATCGCCGCCCGCGCCAAGGCCGCCGGCGTCGAGGCGGTCGTGTTCGACCGTGGTGGTCACGACTACCACGGCCGTATCGCGGCCCTCGCCGATGCCGCCCGTGAAGGTGGGCTGAAGTTCTGATGATCAACACTGCGAACGAAGGGAACGTCTGATGCCGGGACGTCAGCGGCGTGACGGCGGAAACAACGGTCCCGCCGGCCAGAATGGTGGCAACAACGACCGCGATCAGCGTGGTGGCGGCCGTGGCCGTCGCGACGACAATCGTCGGGACAATGCCGCCGAGAAGAACCAGCTCGAGCGCGTCGTCGCGATCAACCGCGTCTCCAAGGTCGTGAAGGGTGGTCGTCGCTTCAGCTTCACCGCCCTCGTGATCGTCGGTGACGGCAACGGTCTGGTCGGCGTCGGCTACGGCAAGGCCAAGGAAGTTCCCGCGGCCATCCAGAAGGGTGTCGAAGAGGCTCGCAAGAACTTCTTCCGCGTTCCGATGATCGGCTCCACGGTCACCCACCCGGTTCAGGGTGAGGCCGCGGCCGGTGTCGTCATGCTGCGTCCGGCTTCGCCCGGTACCGGTGTGATCGCCGGTGGCGCTTGCCGCGCCGTGCTGGAATGCGCGGGCATCCATGATGTTCTGGCCAAGTCGCTCGGTAGCGACAACGCCATCAACGTCGTGCACGCCACCGTTGCGGCTCTGAAGATGCTGCAGCGTCCGGAAGAGGTCGCGGCCCGTCGTGGTCTGCCCCTCGAGGACGTGGCCCCGGCCGGCATGCTGCGTGCGCGCGCGGGACAGGGAGTCTAGACATGGCACAGCTGAAAGTGACCCAGGTCAAGTCCAGCATCGGCGCCAAGGCGAATCAGCGCGAGTCGCTGCGCACCCTCGGGCTGCGCAAGATCCGCCAGACCACGGTGCGTGAGGACAATGCGCAGAACCGCGGCCTGATCAACGTCGTGCGCCACCTCGTTGTTGTAGAGGAGGTCTAAGCATGACCATCAAGTTGCACCACCTGCGTCCTGCCCCGGGCGCCAAGACCGAGAAGACCCGTGTGGGTCGCGGTGAGGGCTCCAAGGGCAAGACCGCGGGCCGCGGTACCAAGGGTACGAAGGCTCGCAAGCATGTCCCGGTCCGCTTCGAGGGCGGTCAGATGCCGATTCACATGCGTCTGCCCAAGCTCAAGGGCTTCACCAACCCGTTCCGCACCGAGTATCAGGTCGTGAACGTCGGTGACATCGCTCGCGTGTTCCCCGAGGGCGGCACCATCGGCAAGGCCGAGCTGGTCGCCAAGGGCCTGGTTCGCAAGAACGAGCTCGTGAAGGTGCTGGCCGAGGGCGAAATCGCCGTGGCCGTGCAGGTTTCGGCCGACAAGTTCTCCGGCTCCGCCAAGGAGAAGATCGTCGCTGCCGGTGGCACCGCCACCGAGCTGGCCTGACGGTAACCTGAAGTAGCAATGGCACCGGGCGAGTCGCGAGCTCGCCCGGTGTCGCTGTTAGAGTTCAAGTGTTGTCTGCCAACACCGTCATGGTTCTCGGCTTTTTGTGGCTAAGCAGCCCCATCGCTGAATCCGTGGCCTGACCCATGTCGTTAGCCAGGAGGATCTGTGCTTTCCGCCTTCGTGTCGGCTTTCCGGACCCCGGACTTACGGCGGAAGATTCTCTTCACGCTGGGACTGATCGCGCTCTACCGGCTCGGTGCGTCGCTGCCCTCGCCGGGCGTCAGTTACAAGAACGTTCAAGAGTGTGTGAAGTTGGTCAACGGCGGTGACTCCGCCGGTATCTACCAGCTCATCAACCTCTTCTCCGGCGGCGCTCTGCTGCAGCTCTCGGTGTTCGCGATCGGCATCATGCCCTACATCACGGCGAGCATCATTATCCAGCTGCTGACCGTCGTCATTCCGCGGTTCGAGGAACTCCGCAAGGAGGGCCAAGCGGGTCAGAACAAGATGACCCAGTACACGCGATATCTGTCCGTCGCGTTGGCCGTGCTGCAGTCGACCGGTCTGGTCGCGCTCGCCTCCCGCGGACAGCTGCTGCGCGGCTGCCCCAAGGCAATTCTTGACGACACCTCGATCTTCGGCATGATCATCATCGTGCTGGTCATGACCGCGGGCGCGGCCCTGGTCATGTGGTTCGGCGAGCAGATCACCGAACGCGGCATCGGTAACGGCATGTCGCTGTTGATCTTCGCGGGTATCGCCGCCCGTATCCCCTCCGAGGGCAAGATGATCTACGACAGCCGCGGCTGGATCACCACCGCACTGGTGGCGGGCGCCGCGCTCGTGGTCATCGTGGGTGTCATCTTCGTCGAGCAGGGCCAGCGCCGGATTCCGGTGCAGTACGCCAAGCGCGTGGTCGGCCGCAAGATGTACGGCGGGTCCTCGACGTATCTGCCGTTGAAGGTGAATCAGGCCGGTGTCATCCCGGTCATCTTCGCCTCGTCGCTGCTGTATCTGCCGAACCTGTTGGCGCAGTTGACCCAGAAGTCCTCGGGCAATCCGGCCAAGTGGCAGGAGTTGATCCAGAAGTATCTGGTCAATCCGAGCAATCCGGTCTACGTGTCGATCTACTTCGCGTTGATCGTGTTCTTCACCTACTTCTATGTCGCGATCACCTTCAATCCGGAGGAGCGCGCGGACGAGATGAAGAAGTTCGGCGGCTTCATTCCGGGGTATCGCCCGGGCAAGCCGACCGCGGATTACCTGAACTACGTCCTGAGCCGGATCACCCTCCCCGGCTCCATCTACCTCGGTGCTGTCGCTGTCTTGCCGAACCTGCTCCTCGGGATCGGGTCCTCCGGCGGTGTGACGAATCTGCCGTTCGGTGGTACCGCGGTGCTGATCATTGTGAGCGTCGGCCTCGATACCGTGAAACAGATCGAGAGCCAGTTGATGAACCGAAACTACGAAGGGTTCCTGAAGTGAGACTCGTACTGCTCGGACCGCCCGGTGCCGGTAAAGGCACCCAGGCCGAACTGTTGTCGGAAAAGCTCGGTGTTCCGCACATCTCCACCGGGAACCTCTTCCGCACCAACATCGCGGAGCAGACTCCGCTGGGTCGCGAGGCGCAGCAGTACCTCGACGCCGGCAACCTGGTCCCGTCGGACGTGACCAACCGCATGGTCGAGGCGCGCATCGCCGAGCCGGACGCCCTCAACGGCTTCATCCTGGACGGCTACCCGCGCACCGTGGATCAGGCCGAGGCGCTGGAGAAGATGCTCAAGGAGTCGGGCAAGGAGCTCGACGCCGTGCTGTCCTTCGTGGTCGACGAGGACGTGGTGGTCGAGCGCATGCTGGCCCGCGGCCGCGGCGACGACACCGAAGAGGTCATCCGCAACCGCATGCGCGTCTACCGCGAGGAGACCGAGCCGCTGCTCGAGCACTACGACGGCACCGTGGTGTCGGTCGAGGGCGTCGGCGAGATCGAAGAGGTCAACACGCGTGCGCTGAAGGCGCTGGGTCGCTGAATGGTCTTCGGCCGCAAGAGCAAGCGCGTGGTGCCCTTCCGCACCTCCGGTGAATTGGACGCCATGGCGGCGGCCGGCGCTATCGTCGGCCGCGCGCTGGTCGCGGTGCGCAACGCCGCCAAGCCCGGTGTCTCGACCTGGGAGCTGGACGAGGTGGCCGAGCAGGTCATCCGCGAAGCCAACGCCATTCCGTCGTTCAAGGGTTACCACGGGTTCCCGGGTTCGATCTGCTCGTCGGTGAACGACCGTGTGGTGCACGGCATCCCGTCCAAGGACGACGTTCTGTCCGAGGGCGACCTGGTTGCCGTCGACTGCGGTGCCATCCTCGACGGCTGGCACGGCGACTCGGCGTGGACCTTCGGCGTCGGCACCATCATCGAGGCCGACCGCCTGCTCTCCGAGGCGACCCGCCTGTCCATGGAGGCGGGCATCGCCGCCATGCTCCCCGGCAACCGCCTCTCGGACGTCTCGCACGCCATCGAGCAGGGTACCTACGCCGCGGAGAAGGAGCACGGCCGCAAATACGGCATCGTCTCCGGCTACGGCGGCCACGCCATCGGCCGCGAAATGCACATGGACCCCTTCCTCCCCAACGAGGGCGCCCCGGGCAAGGGCCCGGAGCTTCGCGTCGGCTCGGTGCTCGCCATCGAGCCCATGCTCACCCTCGGCACCACGGAAACCCATGAGCTGGACGACCATTGGACCGTCGTCACCGACGACGGCTCCCGTGCCGCCCACTGGGAGCACACGGTGGCGGTGACCGAGAACGGTCCCCGTATCCTCACTCTGCGCCCGGAGTAGTTCCCGCGCAACGCTTTCCGCACCCGCCTCGGTACCGCCGAGGCGGGTGCGGTCGTTTGCGGGCGGGGTTCATCGTGCCGCCGCGGTAATCCGAGTGGCGGGGGTTCGGGGCTGCCGTTACGGTTGGCCGCGAACGGGATCGAGGTAGGAGGGGGATGTGGCCGGTCTGGGTGTCGACGTGGGTAACGACCCGGAGTTGATGCGGAAAATCGGGGCGACGGCAGGGGAGTTCGCGCTCGGGGAGCATCGGACGTATCACCTGGCTCGGAAGATCGGGACTCGGCTGGACCTCTACGAGCACGGGGCCGTGGTGGTGCTGGGTGGGCAGCAGATTCGGGTGGTGCGCAACGACAGCGCGCGGGTGACGCAGAAGATCGTGCGGCACACCAGGAATGGGGTGCATACGGGGACCACGCATCACTATCGGGTGACCGATGTGCGCGGGGAGGAGATGCTGCTCACCGAGGCGGTGTGCTGTCCGGAGGAGTGGGGACCGCAGCTGGTGGAGGGGATCGCTGCGCGGCAGGCGGCGGGCGCGATCGAAACCCTGCGCGCGGGTGGGCGATTGGAGTTCGGGCCGTGGTGGCTGACCGCCACCCAGGCGGGGACGGTCAAGAAAACCTTTGCCCTGCAGGAGCTTCGAGGGTTCCGGGTGAAGTCGGGGCAGGTGATCATCGAGGCGGGTGAGGACACCCGGATCACGCACAGCATCGACAAGTTCCCGAATTTCGCGCTGTTCCAGTTCCTTTTGAAGCAGTTGGTGCCGGGCCTTCCCGAGTCGGCGGGCAAGGTGTTCAGCCGTAGTCTGGCCGTGCGCGGCTGGAATACCGCCTTCGCCGTCGTGGCCGTGATCGCGTTCATGATCGCGGGTGTGAGCAGCTGGCCGGTCGGCAGGACCGAACTGTGCGAGAAGTTCTCGGCGGTGCAGAAGGCCGGTATCGAGGTGACCGACCCGGTGAAGAACCTGCGCGACGCGGCCCGCAACTACCGCGGCGACCAGCAGTCCGCGGTCCGCGCCGACGGCGACAAGCTGGCGAAGTTCACCGGTTCCGGATTCCACTGGGTCAAGGAAACCGAACTCGACGACGCCACCCCCGCCATCCGCGGCGTCTGCAACGCGAACTCCTTCACGAGCCGGAAGTGATGCCATGAACCGCGATACCCGCAGCCTGATCACCGCCGCCTTCACCCTGCTGGTCGGCGTGCTGGCGCTGACGCTGACCACCAGTTGGTTCTGGCCCATCCTGATCCTGGTGCTGGGCGGCATCGGACTGACCGCCGCACTGGTGACCCCGGCCCGCGAATCCTGAGCACCGATCCACCGGGCGTGGCGTCCGGGAGCCGGACCCGTGGCCTGGTTCGATGGGGTAATGGCCGACAAGGTTGTTCTGATAACGGGCACTTCCACGGGAATCGGCCTGGCGGTCGCCGCCGCCGCGGTGCGGGCCGGATATCGGACCGTGGCGACGCTGCGCAATCCGGACAAGGCCGGTCCGGTCCGGGAAACCGGTGCGGACGTGCGGCAATTGGATGTGACCGACTCGAATTCGATCGCCGACTGCCTGGCGGGCGTGGCCGCCGACTACGGCCGCCTGGACGCCGTGGTCAACAATGCGGGAGTCTCGGTGCTGGGCACCGTGGAGCACCTGCCGATGGCGGATATCCGCCGCGCGATGGAGGTCAATTTCTTCGGCGTGGTCGAGGTGACCAAGGTGGCCATGCCGCTGCTGCGCGCCTCGAAGGGCCGCGTGGTGACGGTGACCAGCGTCGGCGGCGCGGTCGGGCAGCCGTTCAACGAGGCCTACTGTGCGGCGAAGTTCGCGGTGGAGGGTTTCATGCAGAGCCTGGAGCCGGTCGCCGCGACGGTCGGAGTCGGGGTCAGTGTCGTCGAACCGGGCGCGGTGACAACGGAATTCGTCAACAACGCGAAGATCGACATTCCCACCGCCGTCGCCGCCGCGGGCCCCTACGCCCCGGCCCTGGAGGCCTACATCAACCGCACACGCGGCGCGTACAGCACCGCCCAGACCGCCGACCAGGTGGCCGAGGTGGTCATGTCCGCCCTCACCGCGTATCCGATCGTCTTCCGCTGGCAGACCTCGGATTTCGCCCGCTCCTTCGTCGCCGACAGCCTGTCGGACCTCGACGGCTCCATCGTCGCGGGCCTGACCTCCAAGTGGGTCCGCTGAGGCCGCTCAGCCTTCGAGCAGGATGGTGACCGGGCCGTCGTTGACCAGTTCGACATGCATGTGCGCCCCGAAACGCCCGGTGGCGACGGTCGCGCCGAGTTCGCGCAGGGTGGCGGCGAAGGTGTCGACCAGCGGCTCGGCGACCGGGCCGGGTGCGGCCGCGTTCCAGGAGGGACGGCGGCCCTTGGCGGTGTCGGCGTAGAGCGTGAACTGGCTGATCACCAGGATCGGCGCGGACAGGTCGGCGGCGGAGCGCTCACCGTCGAGGATGCGCAGCCGGAACAGCTTGTCGGCCAGCGCCTTCGCGGTGGCTTCGGTGTCGGTATGGGTGACCCCGACCAAGGCCACCAGACCCTGCGCCGCACCGTGGGCGGCCGGATCGATCCGCCCGACCACCTCGCCGTCCACGCTCACCCGAGCCGACGTCACCCGCTGCACCAGTACCCGCATGATCATCGATCTTCGCAGATGGGTGCGCCGCGCCCGCGCAATGATCGGTGACCGAGCCCCCGTGCCCCGAATTTCCTTGTGCGCCATCGCGAGTTCATGACAGTAGGCTGTGCTGGCACGGATAGCTGACACTGGGCGGAGCGACGGAAGTTACCGATGGCACCTGACAACAAGACAACGCCCCCGGCGTGGGGCTCGACCTTGACTCCGCAGATCGCCGGGCACACGCTGCAGTTCGATCCGTCGGCCGCGCAGACCGGTATGAACGCGGCGGGCGATCTGGCGCGGGCGATGCGCGGGTTCAAGGACGCGGTGACCGCCCAGGGACTGACCTCGTTGCCGCAGATCGGGAATCAGAGGTCGGGCACGGCATTGTCGGCGGCCTTGAGCCGGCGCGGCACCGAGTTGATGAACGCGCTCGACGGCCACGTCAAGATTCTCGAGGCCATGGTGGAGACCTTCCGCTCGGCGGGCCAGAATTACCAGTACGCGGACGATATTTCCGCCGAGCAGCTCGAGAAGGCCGCCGTCACCACCGGCAAGCTGGGTGACTACAAGATCCAGGACGGATCCGCGGACGCGGGCCTGCCGAAGGCGGGATCTCGGCAGTTCGACTATTTCCTCGGTGAGGGCCTCGGCGACACCAAGCACAAGTTCCCCAAGGATCTCGAGGACTGGGCCAAGGATTCCAAGCATGCGAAGGACTCCATCTACATCGATTGGGAGACCGGGCAGGGCAAGGACTGGCAATGGCTGATCAACTTCCGTAATTCGCTGGATGCCGGTCCTTTCTTCTTCGCGGGTCAGGACTGGAAGACGTTGGCCGACAAGGTGCATTCGGGCGTCGCGGGGCTCGGCACCACGATCGAAGGGCTGAGCAACAGCTGGCACGGCGTGGGCGCCGAGTCGGCGCGGGCGGCGGTCCGGGATTACGCCAACAACACCCAGCCGCTCGTCGATGCCATGCACGCCATGAGTTCACTGCTCGACTTCACCTCTCGTTGGGTGCAGTACACGATGGAGCAGATGCCGATGCAGAAGGTGAGCGACGGCTGGTGCGACGACGAGCTCGGCAAGTACCGCAAGCGCTTCGACGACGACTATGTCGCCAACGGCAAGCAGACCCAGAACACGCTGCCGATCATTCCGGCGGCTCCGGTGGACAAGGCCCCGACTCCGGTCCCGACTCCCACCCCGACGCCGACGCCGACGCCGACCCCGACGCCGACGCCGACGCCGACCCCGACTCCTACTCCGACTCCGACGCCCACTCCCACGCCTACGCCGACGGCCGCCAAGCCCACTGGCCCCGGTGGTTCGAGTCAGACGCCGAGTGGCGATTCCAGCAGCCCCACGAGCCCCGGTGGCAAACCGAAGACACCCGAGGCGCCGAAGCTGCCGGAGCAGACGGACCCCAAAGGCACGAATCCGAACGGAACCAATCCCAACGGTACGAATCCGAACGGCGCGAATCCCTCCGGCACGAACCCGAATCCGACCGGTACCGGTTCCGGCGTCCCGCAGAGCACCGGCAACTCGAGCAGCTCGGGCCAGAACGGCTTGTCGACGCTCGCCAGCACGCTGAGCCAGCTGGTCAGCGCCGCCTCGACCGGCGTGCAAGGGCTGTCGACGCTGGCGACCACGCTGCAACAGCTGGATACCGCACTGCAGCAAGGGGATACGTCCAAGCTGGCGCAGCTGCTCGGTGTGTCGGAGGACAAGGTGACCGCCGCGCTCTCGCAGATTCAGCAGCAGCCGGACAAGCTGGCCGAGCTGTCACAGCTGCTCGGCCTGACCACCGACACCCCCGCGACCACGCCCGCGTCCACGGTGAACCCTGTCGCCACGGTCGCCTCCGCCGCCAGCCCGGTACCCGCGGGTGCGTCGGTGGCCCCGTTCGCGACCGGGCAGGCGCCGTCGTTCACCAACCTGTTCCGGAGTGGGCTGGCCGACCCGACCGTACAGCCGGTGGTGACCACCCCGGACGGCGGAATTGTCGCCGCGGCCGCGGGGGCGCCGACCGCGGGCGCGGAGGCCACCCCGGTCGATTTCGTGCGCGACCTGGCTGACACCCTCGAACGGCAGCAGTCGGTGGTCGGGGCGGTCGCGGCACAGCTCGAGGTTCCCGCGCGAGCGGTTCCGGTGGTGGAGCAGTGAACTGGGAGCTCACCGACGACGAGTTCAAGGTGTTGTGCAATCGGTACCTGGACGGCTGGTTGCCCGCCCCGCTCACCTACACCAGTCGAATCCAGACGATGGACGCGTACGACCGTGAACTGGATCGGGTGGAGGCCGGACTGCGCGACCGTCTCGACGTCGGCCTGAACCTGCCGTTCGAGACCCTCGCCAATCCCGAGGTGCTCGTCGTGTCCGGCGCCTGGTGCGACAACGATCTCGATAATCCGGACAAGCAGATTCGGATTCACGCTGCCCGGCGGGGCTGGCACGCGGTCATGATCGTCCAGCATCCGGGCGAAACCGCCTACCACAGTGCCGGATACACGCTCACCGAATGTGACCCGGACGCACTGTCCACCCTGATGGTCGAGCGGCTGCCCGCCACGGCGGCCGCGGCGGGGTCGCCGCTTCCCATGGTGTTCGACGCTCCGGAACAGGACCCCTACGAGATCCGGCAGGGTCTGGCCTTCGATTCCTTCGAGGACACGGCCGAGGCGGGTAGCCTCGCGTTCTGGAACAAGCCCGCCGAACGAACCGGCTTCCTGCGGGTGGTGCAGGGCCGTTCGATCTACGGTCCGCGCGGGCGGCTGATGACGACCGCGGTCTGGCGGGATGTGCCAGGCGAAGGCCGCTATCTCATCGAGGTGGACGAGCCCGAGATGCGTGCGGTGGGAGCGGATTCGGCCGTGCTCGCCGACAGCATCGATCGCCGCATGCAGCTGGTGCTCGACCACATGCAGGAGCGCGGGGAACTGCGGGTGTGACGGCGGCGGGCTGCGCGGTTCCCGCGCCGCCCGAATCGGCACTCTCCGTTAAGATTCCGGCTACTGGGCGGTTGCCGGGGGCTGTCAAGGTCAACATCATGAGCGGCAGTCGGCTGGAGTCGTACCATGATTTGCTGGTGACGGCCTCGCGGAAGACCGGTGAGGTGCACGACGGCATCCAGGGTGTGGTGGACCGTCTGGCGTCCGCCACTGCCGCGCTGGGGGATCCGTGGGGTTCCGACAGCCTGGGCAATCAGTTCGCCAATGGCGCACAGGGTTATCTGGCCCGCAAGAAGAACATTGTCGAGGGCGCCACGAATATGGCGGGCACCTTCGCGAACTTCTCGAAATCCCAGCATGATTCGGCCGTCGAGCTGGAGAAGATCGAGAAGGAGAACGCCGACGCGTTCCGGGGCGGGGCGCAGCGGTGACCAACGAGCAGGCCAAGAACGAACTCGCGGCCATCCTCGAGGGCTTCGCCGACGAGATGCGCACCATTACCCGGTTGCAGCGTGAGCGGGCGGCGCTGACCGCGTCGGCGACGGTGCGCGGTAAGCGGGTCACCGTCACGGTGAATGCGGACGGCACCGTCATCGAGACCCGATTCGGTTCCGGCATAGAGGATCTCGACTATCCGGAGATCGGCAAGGCGGTGACCGAGGCCGCCCAGCAGGCCGCTGCCGAGGTGGCGCGCCAGAGCCGCGATCTGATGGCTCCGGTATCGCAGAACCGGAACCGGCTGCCCAAGCTGGCCGACCTGGTGCCCGGAATGCCGGATCTCAGTGCGGAATTGGCGATTCCCGAGGCGCCGGTGGTCTCCACCGCGCCGCCGAAGTCGCCCGAACGGCTCGGCGGATTCCGGGAATCGACGACCGATACCGCGCAGCCGCGGCCGGGTGGAGCCACCGATTCCGGATGGTGATGCGAACTCGCCGGGCCGGGTAGCGGCGAATGGCGCTTTACCTGCCCCCGGAACTCGAATGGCTGGGCTGGCTCGTCGGGGTGGAATGGCCCGAGGGCAACGAAGACCACATGTGGGAGTTGGCGACCCATTGGTCGGACGCCGCCAAGGGGCTGCGCGGCCAGGTCTCGAAGATGGACGACGCCAAGTACGCGACGCTGTCGGCGTACGTGGACGGCGAGGGCCGCGACGCCATGGCCAAGGTCTTCGACACCATGGCCGGGGTCGGCGGTAAGCAGGACGGCAATACCTCGATCCTGGATCTGGCGGAGTTCTACGACCAGATCGCCGATTCGGTGCACGAGACCGGCACCGAGATCGAGTCGACCAAGCTCATGTTCTATTCGTCGCTGGCCATCCTGGCCTTCGAAATGATTGCGGCATGGGCCTTTCCGCCGACCGCACCGGCGGCGGAGGCGGCGGCGCAGGCGGCTACCCGGGTCGCGGTGCGCTTCATCGCCAGGCGGGCGATCGCGGCGATCGAGAGGCAGGTCGCCAAGCTGGTGGGTTCGACGCTGGCGAAATTCATGGTGCGGCACTTCCTGCTGGACGCGGGGCTGGGCGTGCTGCAGGAAGCGGGCATCGAGGAGTACCAGAAGACGGTCGGGCACCGGAAGGACCTGGACTGGGGCAAGATCGGTGTCACCGCGGTCGGCGCGGCCGCCGGCGGTATCGCGGGCGGCAAGGTCGGCAAGGCGCTGGGCGAGTACTTCGAGCACTCCGGGATGAACCACTACCTGACCGCCGCCATCACCGGCACCACCGCCGGATTGGCCGGTGGCGGTGCGGGATTCCTGGCCAGTACCGGCGCGCAGTTCGGCCTCGACGCGTATCAGCACGGGCTGGGCGACGCCTGGAAGAACACCGTCAACGCCTTCTCCCACTTCGACCCGCGCATGCTGACCGGTGGCATGGCGAACGGCGGCCTGGCCGGAATCAATCACACTGCCGCCCACAACTTCTGGGAGCCCCGCGTCGCCCGCATGAAGGCGGGCGTCTCGACCGACATGCCACATGTCGGCTCCCGTCCCGACATGGGCGCACCCGGCAACACCGGACACACGGGTGCCACGGACGTCGGCGGCGCGGGCGGATCGGACTCCGGGCATGCAGGCGGATCGGACACCGGCCGCGCGGGTGGCGGAGACACCGGGCATGCCGGTGGTGCGGACACCGGTGGACCACGCACTCACCCGGCCGGATTCAGCGGTGAGTCAGCGGATTCCACCGCCGGTACCCGATCGACCGGCGACGGCAGCACCCCGCACCCCCAGAGCCACGACGGCGGTGGGATCGGCGTGGACAGCCGCGGCAACTCCGGCCGCGATACGCCCACCGGCGAGCAACCAGCCGCCCCCGGCGAACACGGCCAATCCGGCACCTCACAGCCCGCGGCCCACGCCCCCGCCGACACCGGCGCGCCGAGCGATACGCACGGAACCCAGCCCCACGCGGGCACCCCCGACAATGCAGGCACCCCGGCCTCCGGCGTCCAGGCGGGCAAGCATGAAAACGCGGCCCCCGTAGCCGATTCCGCCGACCATGGCTCCGGCCCCGTCGTCCAGAACTCAGGCCCCGCAACCCAGTCTCCCACCGCCTCCGATTCGCGACCCGCAACCCAGGATTCGCGACCCACCGCTTCGGATTCGCGCCCGGCTACCTCGGATTCGCGCCCGGCTACCTCGGATTCGCGCTCAACTGGCTCGGATTCGCGTTCTGCCGGGTCGGATTCGCGCTCGACCGGATCTGATTCCCGTTCAACCGATTTTGATTCGCGTTCGGCGGGAGTGGAATCGGGCTCGGCGGAGCCCGAGTTGCATTCCGCGTCGGCCGATGAGTCGGGGTCGACAACTTCCGCTTCGGCGGATTCGGGTGCCCGCGACCAGTCCGCCACTGCGGCGCAGTCCGATTCGGGAACGAGTAGGTCCGGGGGAGCCGCCGATGCAGGCGCGAGCACAACCTCCGGCCCACACCCCGCCCAGGGCGGGCCCGCCGCGGCACCGCACGAGTCGCCCGCCGCGGCAGCCGCCCCTTCCGCCACTCCAGTCGATAGCCGAATGGCATTGTCCGCCAACGCAAATGGCCCCGCGCTCACCGCGAACGGCGGCGAGGCGTCCGCCGCCGCGGCGGCGCGCCCCGGCGTCCCGGCCGGCGCCCCGACGACAGGCACCCCGTCGGCCGCGCATGCCCAGCACGGCGGCCCGACTCCCGAATCCCGCACCGCGACCCCCGACACCCGCACCTCGCCCACGCGAGCCGGCGACGCCACGGGCACCCGCTCCGACGCCACCCGCCCGGAATCCGCACGCCCGCAATCCGGTACGGAAGCCCGCCCGCAACCCGGCGCGGAGCCCCGCCCGGCGCCCGCGGCCCACCCCCGTCCCACCGGCCCGGACACCACCCGCCCCGGCTCGGAGGCCGCTCGTCCGTCGGCTGAGGAACCGGCCGCCTCCCACGAATCCGCCGCTCCAAGCGAACTCGAGGGCTGCTCCGCAATATCCGAACCCATTGTGGATCAACGAGAGTCGGCCACCCCCGGCACCCCCGCTCCGCAATCCATAGATTCCCCCGCCACCCGCGAGAGCGCGTCCAACCCCACCGAGACCGGCAACCGCGCAGGTGAAGCACCCGCCGACCACCCCCCGGCCCACCACGAGCCGCCCGCACCCACCGAGACCACCCCACACGAGGCGGAACTCCCGGATTCGACCCACCCATCGGACGAATCCACCACCACATCAGGCGAATCCGATTCGCACCCCGAATCCACGCCCGCCCGCGCTGAGCCCCTTCCACGCGAGGAAGCCCCGTCGAGTGCCGAGGCGACGCCACGCAACGAGGCCGCCCCTCGCGACGAGACCGCTCTTCGCGGCGAGGTCACACTGCATGAGGACACCACCCCGCGTGAGGACGTCACGCCGCGCGATGAGACCGTGCCGCGCGAGGAAGTGGTGCCTCGTGACGAAGCCACCCTTCGCGATGAGACTGCGCCGCAAGACGAGTCAGCCCCGCGTGATGCGACGGCCCCGCGTGATGAGGGCCTTCCGCATGAGGAGGCCCCGCCGCGCGACGAGGCTGCGCCGCACGACGAATTCGTGCCTCGCGACGAGCCTCTGCCGCGTGACGAGGCCAGCCCGCGTGACGATACCGGGTCGCACGACGAGACTGCGCCGCGTGACGAAGCGATGCCGCGTGATGGGGTCGGGCTGGGCGATGAGGCCGGGTCGCGGTTGGGGGAGGCGCCGGTCGATTCCGAGGGGCGCGGGCGTGGTGATGAGGCGGTCGTGGATGGGGGGAACCGGCGGCCTGTTGAGGAATCCGTGCGGGAGCCGGGGGATCGGGCCGAAGGCGAACCGGTGCCTGTGGGTGATCGGTCGGAGCCGGTCGATGGGCGTGGTGCACCCGTTGAGGAGCGGGATGGGGGAGCCGGGGCGCCGGAGGACGGGCTGCTGATTGCGCCCGTTCCCGTTGGGGAGCACCCGGTTTCGCATGGCGGGGAGGGTGAGCGCGGGGCTTCCGGTGGGGAGCGGGGGCGCGAGGTCGGGGAGGGGCAGCGGGGCGGTGAGCGGCCCGTGCCGGTGGATCGACGCGGTGCGGGGGATCGAGCCGGTGAGCGGCGGGCGGGGGCGCCGGAGCGGGGCGATGGTGCGGTGGCGCATCCGGGTAGCGTGCGCTAGCCGGAGCACGACTCCGCCGCGGGGCCCGATCATGGTGGGCCACAGCAGGAGTCGGGCGATCCGCGGGCGGAGCGGTCGAATCGGGGTCGCAGTGCTGAGCTGGCATTGTGGCTGCTGCGGCAGGGGACGGGCAATGATTCGATCCGGGTGCCGGATCATCGGGTCGGTCCGGAGGGCATGTCCGCGTCCGAGGTGGTCTCCGCGGCGGGCGGCAGACTGCGCCGGTTCGACGGGCACGAGGCGATCGCGGAGCGGCTGCTGGAGCTGGGGTCGGGTTCGTCCGCGCTGGTCATCGATCACTACGCGGGTTCCGCAGACGAGCACGGTGTGGGCGCGCACGCCTACCTGCTGGTCAACGAGGGCGGCAAGATCGTCGTGAAGGATCCGGGGACCGGCCGTGAGCACGGTTTCCCTCCGGAGGTGCCGGGCGAGACCAAGGGCACGCACGCCATCCTGTTCGAAGCCGATGGCAAGGCGGTGGATCCGCTCTCCGAGCGCACCCGGCAGGGTTTGCTCATGACCCGGCCGGGTCACACCGCGCACCCACAGCCCGAGCGTCCCGACGATGTGCTCACCCGGATCGACGAGGTTCGCGACGCGGCGCGGCAGGACCTGCGCGACGCCATCGCCGACCTGCGCAAGCAGACGGGCCTGCGGGTCCAGGAATCCGACCTGGCCCCGGGCAAACTCGCCGAGACCATGAAGGCGCTCGAGGACAGCAAGGTCCGGGCGAGCAACGGCGACCCGCAACCCGCCCTGGACCGCGTGCGCGACGCCGCACAGCGCGTCCACCGCGCGGAGAATCTCGCGCACCTGGTACTGGAGGCCGACCGGTCGCACGCCGCCCGCCCGGCGCAGGCGGCCGACCCAGCACACACCGTCGACCCCATGCACACGGCCGACCAGGCCCACGCCCCCGACCAGGCCCACGCCCCCGATCCGGCCCCCGCCGCTGATCCGACGCACCCCTCCGACCAGGCCCACGCTGCCGATCCGGCGCGCCCGCCCGCGATCGATCCGGTCGCCGAGGCAAGGGATTTCGCGCGCCGGGTAGCGGAGGCGATCGAGTCCGGCGAAGCGACCACCGAACTCATCAGCGAGGGCGCTTTCAAGAGCGCCCAGCGGGTCGAGCTGGTCACCTTCGAAGATGGCACCCAGCTGATTCGCAAGCTGGTCACCAATCCCGAGCACGCCAATGCGGAGGAGCTGGCGTCGCTGGTGGGCCGCGCGGCCGGGGTGGAGGTGCCGCACGTCTACCGGGACCCGGCGAACGAGCGCATCGTCTACATGGAGTTCATGCCGGGCGACACGGCTGGGAATCACCATGCGGGCGAGATCGATCCGGCGGGCCGGTATCGCGGCACGCCCGAGGGCCTGCGCATGGGCCTGTTCGACGCCCTGCTCGAAATCCCCGACCGCAATCCCGGCAACTGGATGGTCGGCCCCGACGGCCACCTGATCGGCATCGATCACAGCCTCGCCTTCGGCAATGATCCCCGGGCCCGCAACCCGATCAGCCAGTTCGCCCGCCAGTTCGCCGAGCACGGCGACAACCGCGAAATGGTCTGGCGCGACCACGAACTCAACCGCTCGGAGCTGGCCGAGGTCCGCGCCCGCCTGGAAGCCCTGGCCCCCGAATTCGAGCGTGCCGGTCACCCGGAGTGGCACGAGGCCATGCTGGACCGCCTCGACCGGATCGAGCAGCACGCCCGCCCCGACGAGCCCGCGCATCAAGCGCATCCGCAGTCCTCCGATGCGAATGCGGCTGCGCCCGTGCATGACCAAGCCGACCAGCAGCATCGCGACGCCGATCACGAGGGCACCGCCGCGCACGACCCGCACCCGGACTGGGCCTTGCAGGTCGAAGACCACTGGTCGCAACTGAATGCCGAACAGATCCAGCGCAAGCTCGAATCCGACTGGGACATCGATGTCTTCGGCTTCCACGACGATCTTCATCCCGAGGTCATGCGGGAGTTCGCGCGAGCGATCGAGGCGATGTTCGAGAAGTACCCGGCGACCAATGTGCGCTCGATCGGCATCGGCGAGCTGCCGCGCGACGTGTACGCCCGCTCGCCACCGGAGAAGAGCCCCAAGGTCGGCTGGTACGGCGAGAAGATAGTCCTGAACGCGGATCTCGCCGCGCACCCCGAGCGAATGGCCGAGATGGCCGCCAAGGACGAGGGCACCGGCCATCACGTCCACGGCGCGAGCGACCGTCCGATCTACGCGACGATCTTGCACGAGTTCGCGCACGGCATGGACTGGACCGGCCAGGGCGCGGCCCGCAACCGCATGCTGGACGCGCTCGCCGAGCACTATGTGGCCGAGCACGGCAATATCGTCGGCTTCCGGCACTGGCTGGGCCGCGAGCTGTCCGGCTACAGCTTCGAGTGCCGCCACAGCGTCAACCGCGCCGAGGCTCTGGCCGAGGCCTTCGCCGACGTCGAACTCAACGGCGATCACGCCAGCCCCGCCGCCAAGATCATCCACCAGGTCCTGATCGACGCGATGGCCGAGCACACCGCCAAGCACCCCGCCGAGGGCGGCCCCAGATCCCGCATCGAGCCCCCGGCCAAGCCGACTCACGATCCGGCCGCCAACAGCGAATCCGCGCACTCGCAGCCGGAATCCGAGCACCCCGAACGGCATCGACCCGGCGCGGAGCGCGGGGACGAGCCGCGGTCTTCGGGCCGAGAGCTGGCGCAGCCCAGCGATTCTCGCATCAGCGGGCGGCCGAGGCGCTCGGGTGACGACGACCAGGGTCAGTATTCGGCTCACCCGCACGAGGGCGAGACCCCGGCGGGCGGGACACGACCCACCGGGCACGACGACGGCCGGCCCGTTCCTCCCGGCGAGTGGGCGCGCGAGACCCACGAGGTGTCGCCGGCCGAACGGCTGGCCGCCCCGGTCGAGCACTGGCACAGCCTCGACCTTCCGATGGACGAGTGGACCGCGATGTCGCCGTCGGAGGTAGGCGAAGAGCTCACCCGGCGTTGGGGACTCGAGGTCACCGGTTTCGATGATGCGCTGGTGGATCCGACCGTCGCGCGCGAGTTCGCGCGCGGTGTCGACGACACCATGCGGCGCTATCCGGTCGCCAGAAATCTGAAGCGTGTCTCGATCGAGGAGCTGAGCGGGCGGGCATACGCCCACTGTGAGGCGAAGATCGGTCGCCCCGACGCTCCCCTGACGTTCTGGAACAGTGACGCGCTGGTGTTCAAGGCCGACGCGATCGTGCTGAACGCCCGCTACGCAGCCGATTACGCGCTGATGAAGAGTTCGGTGAGCCGTGATGAGGACACCGGATTCCACCCGCCCGGGTCCGGCACCCGCCCGGTGCATTCGACGATCCTGCACGAGCTCGGCCATGCGCTGGACTTCGAATCCGGGAAGGTGTCCGAGTGGGTTCGTGGCCGGGCGTCCAAGAACGCGTTGCGCGCCCTGCGTGACTACTTCGAGCAGACCCGGCCCGATCTGGGCCGCAAGGAGTTCCGCGCCGCATTCCAGGACTGGCTGAATCAGCTCAGTGCCTACAGTCGTTCGGCCACGGAGCGTCCGGGCCGGTTCGGCGCCGGGTTCGGCTTCAAGAGCGGCGAGGCGATTGCCGAGGCGTTCATGGAGGTCGAGTACAACGGGGAGCGCGCCTCCGAGCCCGCGAAGGTTCTGTACTGGCACCTGAGGGACAACCTGGAGCAGCACGGGCGCAATTCGGCGTCCTACCATCTGCCCGCCGACGCGATCGCGCGTCCGACCGGGCCGAACCCGGTGGAGGCGAGCCCCCGGACGGCCGGGCCGCGATCGGTGCACGACGCAAGGGGGCCAGAGGTTCCGGTTGCCGAACCGCCGGCTCCGGTTGCCGAACCTCATGAAGAGCCGCCCAACCCGGGTTTCCGGCACGGTGTGGATCCCGCTGTCGGACAGGTTGATTCGGGCGCGGCCGGAACATGGGAACCGGTCGGTGCGACCGAGACGCATGTTCCCTCCGACCCGGTCGTCGCGGCCCGCCTCGATGAGTACACCGCCGGTGCCCGGGAAGCTCTGCATCAGGCGGAGAACGTCCATCGGCCCGAAGTCGACCGGCTGGCCAGGGAACTCGGTGTCAATCCGACCGGTCTGTCTCCCGCCGAGCTGGACCGGGCCCTGGTCCGCGGATATGCCGCGAACCCCGACCATTCACCGCAAGCCGTTGCCGTCCGGCGCGCATTGGCGGAGGAACTCTCGCGCTACTACGGGAACCTCGACGAGGCCGGGGTGGCGCGCGTGCACGCTCGGCAGCTCGCGATCGACGAGGTGCTCGCGGCGGCCGCCGATCGCGTGCTCCGGCCGGGTGTCGGCATGGCCGACAACCCGGAGCGGATTGTCGTCGTACTTTCGCCCTCGGACGTGCCCGAGCACGTCCTCGGCACCAACTTCGCCAAAGCCCTCGCCTACCAGCGTGTCCCGGTCGAGTACCACCTGGTCGAGCTGGCGCCGGACGGCACGATCACCAGCCGGACCATCCAGCCGCCGGAAATTCACGACGCCATACCGCCGTCCCGGCGAAACCTCGGTGATGACGCCGTCCCGCCCGCCGACCGGACACAACCGCGCGACGCCGCACCCGATTCCGAACTCGCGAAGCCGCTGGATTCGCGCCGCGGGCCGTCCTCGGAGGGACCGGACGGCGAGAGCGGCGCGCCCGCGCGGGGGCCCGAGCGTCCGAGCGAGGGTCCCGGGTCGACCGTCGAGGGGACACGGCCGGATCTCCCGGTGCGTCCCGCTGCCGAACACGAGGTCGCGCTCGCGGAGACCACTACCGCGGATATGCCCGCGGCCCAGCGGGATTCCGGTACCCCGGTGCGCGTGTTCGATCCGGTCGATGCCGCGCCCGCACTGCGAGCGGTCGCGGATTATCTGGGCCGGACCGAGGCCCCGCCCGCGATGCGCGAGCACACCCCGGCGGAGCGTAGATACGGGCAGCGTCTGGCGGATGCGCTCGGCCTGGGTGATGCGCTAGGCAGGCAGCGCGATCCGCTATCGGCCATGCGTGACGTGGCCGAGAATGCCCGGGCCCGAGGGAATTTCGGCGATCCAGAGGGAAACCGGCCACCGCGTGCGATGCGGCCGGAGGACTTCGGCAGGCTGTCGGACGAGGACCGCTTCCTCCCGCGACGTCGCGAGCCGACCGGCGACGCGCCGACCCGGGAACTGCCGCTCGAGCCGTGGGCCGAGGCGAATCGCGGTCCGGCCGAGACCGAGCCGCAGGCCCTCTCGCTGCCGGAGCTGCGGCAGGAGTTGGCCGACCGCCTGGGCCTGCGCCCCGAGGACATCACCCCGCAGCGCCTGCCCGGACTGGCCGGTGAGTTGCAGTACCGGAACCTGTTGCGCGCCGGGGCGATCGAGGCGCTCGGCGATGCCATGGACCGGCACGCCGCGGCGGTTACCGAGGGCGGCCGTCGCGCCTACGGTGTGGTCCGCGACGAGTGGGCGCGGCTGCTCGGCGTCGATCCCGAACACCTGGCCCGCGATCCGCGGCGCGTCCTCGCCACCCTGCGCGATGAAACCCTGCGCCGCGCGGGCGATGTCGCCGACCTGCTGGCCGCCACCTATCACGAGCCGGACCCCGCGAGCCGTCCTCGGCTGGTGCTCGAGGCCGACGGCCACCGGGTGCACGTCGAGGTCGAAACCGGTGCGGACGGCGCGCACCGGCTGCGCACGGTGGATCGCCCAAAGCTACCGATCGAGCCGAAATCTGGTGTCCCGGAGAAGAAGCCGGGCTTCTTCCGTCGCCTGTGGCGCTCGATCAAGGGCTACGAGGGCCAGTACCCCAAGTACATGTCGGGCAACCCTCACGGCGGCGACGGCGCGGGGCAGGCCGAGGTGATCCGGGGTGTCGGCTACCTGGCCGGGCACGAATTCCCGTACACCGACAAGCCGGGCGATCCGCTCGAGCACGTGCTCGAGGGGCATGAATTCCCCGATGCCGTGGCCGAGGCGCCGTTCGCCCGTGTCGTCAAGGAGGGCGTGACCGTAGTGCAGCAGCGGGAGCGGATGCTGCTGCTGGAGCTGCTGCCCGGCCGGGTGCCCCATGTCTCCGCCGACATGGTGCCCATGCGGACCCGCGACGGCGGCGAGTACACCTACGAGTACGCCGAGGCCGATCCCGAACTGCGTGCCAAGGAAGCCGCCGGGGTGCCGGCGGAGCTTTTCCTACCCGAGCCGCCGGAGCGCCGGTCCGATCCGGTCACACCGTCCCCGGAACTCCCGGAACCGCCGCAGCACCACTGGGATTCGAAGCTGCCCGAACCCGTGGCGCGCGCCTTCGAGTCCCGCGACGCCGCCCTGCGCGAGATGGCGCGCCTGGCGGCCGAACACGGCATCCGGCTCACCGACGCGAATCCGGTCGCATTGCGCCGCGCTCTCGCCGAGGAGGCGTATCGGCTGGTGCGCCGGGCCGGTGCGATCGAGGCCCTCGACGAGGTCGGGCAGCGATTCAACTTCCACGAGGCCATGCGCCCGACCCGCCCGGTCGCCATGGACGACAAGAATCCGATGGCCCGCTATGTGCGGGAGGACTACGCGGCCGACGAACGAGATCGGTTGCGGGACAACCCCGATGCCAAGCCCCGCCCCACCCTGCTGGACGCGGTGGGCACCAACAACAACGGTGAGTGGGCGCGCCACTTCGACGCCCCCGAGGAGGGCTTCCCGCAGAGCGAGCGCGGTCAGCTCTTCCGTGACGCGCTGATGCGGGACCAGACCCGTGAGGAGCGGTCGAACTGGGCTCAGCTGCTCGATATCGAGCTGGACAAACTCGGCCCGGGCCGGGGCGGCCTCGAGCACACCATTGCCGAGCAGCGGATGGCGGTGCGTGACGAGCGGGACCGATTGGACGAATTGGCCGGTGCGGTCGAGCATTTCATCGAGCTGGACGACCGGGCGCGGCAGCAGGCCCAGCTGCTGGCCGACCGCACCGGCCACGCCTGGATGGACGCCCAGGGCGGCGCGATGCTCGAGCCCGGAATCGGCGTGCGCCCGGGCGAACACCCCGGCGACCCGAACCGGCTGGTCGTGCTGAGCGGCGCGGAGGATCACAATGCCCGCCTGGTCGCCGCATTGGCCGAGCATTCGGAATTGGCCGGAATGCTCAATCGCGGTGAACTGCGCCTGGATTACCGCGACGTCGCCGTGAACACCGACGGTGCGGTCCATGTCGCCGAGCGCCCAGCCCCGCAGGTGCGCTTCCACGATCCCGAAGTCGGCGGCGAGCGGACCCCGGCGCTCATGGTGCGCGACGGCCATGAGCCCTGGCGGATCGTCCAGCCCGAGGGCGGGCCCGCCGTGCCCGAACCGGCGACGCCCGCCCACCCGTCCGGCCCGCCCCGCGATCCGGCGGTCGTGCGGGCCGAATTCGAGGAGGTCGCCGCTCGCCTGGGCGAGAAGAACCTGAACCTGGGCGACAACCTCGATCGCACCATTGCCGCACTGCGCCAGGACAATCTGCTGCGTGCCGCCCAGGTCGAGGGCATGGCGGACTACATGCGCAGCAGCGACGCCATCGAGAACTTCTACGAGTTCAGCAACAAGCTGGGCGACCTGGCGCACGTGCTGGGCATCGATGCGCAGGAGATGTCGCCGCAGCGCGTGGCGGAGGCCATCACCGAACCGAAGATGAACCGGGCGCATCGCGCGCAGGCCATCGGGGATCTGCTGGATTACGGGCACGAACTGTACGACCGCACCAAGCAGATGCACGACCCAGACGAGGTGAAGAACGCACGGACCGTGCTCGCGGCGCGGGACCGGCTGGCGCGGCGGTTCGGCCTGGAACCCGAGGAGGCGTTCGGATCCGGTTATCGCAAGGACGAAAACAAGAAGATCGTCGGGTACGGGCCGAATCCCGAGACCACCGAGAATTCCGCGATCGTGCACGCCATCAGGGATGCGCTGGGCCGTGCGGGTGAGCGGCCGCAGGTGGTCGCCGCGCTCGCCGAGTACGCGCACGCGCTGGGTCAGGTGGACAAGTATCACCCGAACATGCGCTTCGATCCGCGCGCCGATCCGCGCGCCGCGGACGGCGTGCTGCCCATCCACGATGCGGACGCGCTGAAACTGCTGTCCGGGCTGTCCGGCGAAAACCTCGGCGAGCCACCGCTTTCCCGCGAGCCGTCCCGGGCCGAGGGGGTCTGGTCGCATCTGCTGGGCGTGGACGTCGAGGATGTCGACCGCATCGTCAAGCTGTACCGCAAGGAACTTCCCGGCCTGCACGATCGGATGCCGCCGGAGAAGTTCGAGCGGTTGCTGCGCGATCTGGGGGACGCCACGCAGGATCCCGGCATCGCCTACGCCGAGTACCGGATCGGCCTGGATCCGAAGGCCGAACCGATGTCCGCGCACGAGTTGCGCGAACTGGTCACCGCTGTCCGGGAGGCCCGTTTCGCCGAGGTGTACGAGGTCTACCGCGACGGCAAGATCGAGAACCACGAGCGGCCCAAGCCGGACGAGCTGAAGCGGATGCTCGGCGAGATGCGCGAAGAGATCCGCGGTCGCGAGGCCGATATCGACGCGCTGGAGCGGCTGGTCCGAGAGCACGCGGCGCTGACCGCCCCGTCGGAACCGGAAGCGCCACCGCGCAGTCCGCGCGAGGTGGCCACCGAACTGGCCGAGGCGCGGCGCGCGCGGGAGGTGGCCGGTGCGCGCCGCGATGCCGCGGTGGGTCGCATCGACACCGGCTCGGACCGGGCCCTGCGCCACAGCGACCTGAGCCCGCACCGGCTGGACGGCACCGTCGAATACCTGACCACCCCCATTGCCGAGGACGGCGGCCATCGCCTCAACAACAAGGAGCGGCTCACCGAACTGCACCGGGCGGCAACCGATTACAACGAGGCGCATGCCCTGGTCGAGGACCGGGAGGCGCAACTGCGCGCGGCCGTCGCCGCCGCCCGGGGGCCGGGCGAGGACTCGGTGACCGTGTGGGGGCGCGAAGCCTACGCCGCGCGAGACGATCTGCTGCGCGCGGCCGCCGAGGCGCCGGGCAACTGGCCGGGCCGCCCCGATCAGGTCGTCGAGCGACTCGACGAGATCTCGCGTGGGAACGAGAAATTCGGCTTCCAGCTGCCCCGGGAACTGCAACCGCTGCACGATGCCGCGCAGCGGTATCGCAATGCCATGGACTTCCTGGGCGCGGCGCGGCCCGATCCGATCGAGATCGTCCGCGCCGGGGAAACGCCACGGACTCAGGCCGAGCGCGAACTGCGCTACGCCCGCCAGGACGCCGACATCGCGGAGATGGCCAGGGACAATGCCCTGGCCGGTCTGCCGGTCACCGCGCCGGACCTCACTCGCGACTGGATCGCTTCCACCCGAACGGAATTCGGCGACACCCCGCGCGACCGCCTCACCCCGCAACAGCGCGGCTTGCTGGACCTCGCCGACGCCGCCGAACACCACCTCGACGCCCAGGACCGCTCCGCCCGCTGGCAGGCCCAGCTCGACCACCTAGACACCGATGCCCGCAATGCCGCCGATACTCCCCGGGCCGCCGCAGCCCGCGCCCTCGACCAGGCCCACGCCGCACTGCGCAATGCGATAGCCGACGTCCGCGAGGAAATGGGCCTGCACATAGAGGAATCCGAACTCAGCCGCGCTCGGCTCGCCGCGACCATGGCGGACCTGTCCAACCGCACCGTCATCACCCCCGGCGGCGCGGCGGACCCGGACGCCGCCCTCCACGCCATGGGCGCCGCCGACCGCATGCGCGTCGCCGCCGAAAAGTTGCACGGCGCGGAGGATTTCGCCCACTGGATCGATGAACACACCGCCGCCCCCGGTCACGGTGAGGATCCCGGCAGCGGCCCCGCCCGCCCCGGCGAGGACCCAGGCGGCGGCTCGGACGGCCGCCCCACCCCGCCCGAGCCCGGCGGCAAGCCCGGCTCCGACGGCGCGGGTGCCGATCCGGCGGTGACCGGTTCGCGTGAGGGTGATCGTGGCGCTGTGCCCGACAGTGAGATGCGGCGGCCGCTCGACTCGCGAAGCGGTGCGTCGGGGCACGATCCCGAGGCCGGAAAGGATCCCGCAGCCGGCGATCCCGCCGTACCCGTGCCGGACCCTGCGGCCGCGCACGATCCCGGTGCCGTGGTCCCCGTCGAGCCGCCGCGACCCGGTGAGAACCAGTCGCAGGCCGGTCCGGAATCGGTGAATCCGACGGCGGTGTCGCCGACCTTGAAGGCGGTCGCGGACCATCTGGCCGGTGCGCCACTCGAGCACAATGCGCGCCAGCGGACCCCGGAGGAGCTCGCTTATCTGGCCCGCCTGGCCGACGGGCTGGGCATGGTCGAGCCGCTGTCCAAGCGGCCGGACGCACTCGCCTCGTTGCAGGAGCTGGCCGAAATGGCCAGGGCACGCGGCTTCTTCGGCGATCCGGATACCGGTGTGGGACCGGCGTCGATGCGGGGTGCCGAGGACTTCCGCCCGCTCACCACCGAGGAGCGCTACGGCGGCGAGGAGTACTGGCGCAGCGAGGTCGATCCCCGTGAGCTGGCCGCCATCGAGGCGGAGTTCCGCGATCTGGGCATCGACGACCGCCTGAACCGAGCCGACGCGGAGGCGGCGGCGGACGCCAGAAAGGCGCTGGAACAGAACGCATCCGGTCCCGACGGCCCCCGCCCGAACCTGCCGCTGGAGCCGTGGTCGGACTCCATGCGCCATGCCGGTGAGCCGCGCGCGCTGACCCTCGATGAGCTGCGCCGGGATATCGCGGCGCGGCTGGGGCTTTCGGACGCCGACATCGCCGCGGATCGACTCGCGGACACCGCTGGTGAGTTGCAATACCGGAATATGTTGCGCGCCGGTGGAATCGAGGCCCTCGACGAGGCCGCGACCCGGCACGACGCGGCGACCGACCCTGAGCAGCGCGCGCGGCTGGCCCAGATCCGCGACGAGTGGGCGAGGCTGCTCCGCGTAGACCCCGATCGTCTGGCACCGGAACACCGGGCGGCGACGCTGGCCGAACTGCGCGCCGAAACCATCCGCCGCGCTGACGATGTCGCGGACCTGGTGGCGGCGACCTATCACGAGCCGGACCCGAACGGGCCGCAGCGGCTGGTGCTGGAGTCCGGCGGCGATCGAGTCCATGTCGCGGTCCGGACCGATGCCGACGGGGTGCGGCACCTGGAACCCGCCGCGCGCCCGGCCCTGCCGGGCGACCGCCTCCCGGTCAAGCCGGATCCGGTGCGCCCGCCGTTCCTGCGCCGCCTGTGGGACTTCGTCCGAGCCGGATTCAACGACCAGTACCCGAAGTACGCCTCGGGTTCGGGGATCGACGGCAAGGGTCAGAAGGAGATCATTCACGAGGTCGGCGGCTGGCTGCACAATGATTTCCTCGAGCACCTCGAGATCAATCCGTCCCGCCTGGGCAAGGAGTTCGCGACCCTCTGGAAGGCGCGCGAAGATCTGCCGCTGCTCAACCGGCTGACCGCGCGAGTAGCGGACGCGGCCTCCGCGCACGTGCCCATGCGCACCCGTGACGGCGGCGAATATCAGCCCTGGCGCAGCGAGGTGGATCCCGCCACCCGGGCACGCGCGGCGCAGGACCTGCACCGGGCGAATATCTCGGAGGGCGAACCCGCGCAGGCGGGTCATCGACCCGATCCGGTCACCGACCCCGTTGCGGTCGCTCAGCGAGAGCACCTGCCGGAGTTGCCATCCGGCGCCGAGCACCCGGCCGCCCACACCGAAAATACCGGCGCACAACCCGATCCGGCGACCACACTGCGGCACGGCTCGGGCGATCCGCGGGACGTATTGCCCAAGACCCTCGCCGACGGCCTCGAGGTGCGCGACCGCGCGCTCGGCGAGGTGCTGAAACAGGCCGCGCGCCAAGGCATCGACCTGCGCTCGGCCGATCCGGCGACGCTGCGCCGCCTGGTCGACGAATCGACCTACGTGCTGCTGCGCCGCGCCGGCGCGATCGAGGCGCTCTACGAGGCGGCGCAGCGCTACAACATGGAGGACGCGCGCGTCCCCTTCAGCCGCAGCATCAATTTCTTCGACAAGGACCCGCTGGGCCGCTTCCTGCGCGAGCTGGTGCACAGCGATCCGACCCGCAAGGACTGGGCGATCACCAGGCTGGCCCGCAAGATCGGGCTGATCGGCAAGGACGATCCGCACTACACCGCGCTGGAATGGGACGGCACGCCCAATGGCGGTGAACCGGCCCGCACCTTCGACGATCTCTCGCCGGAGGAGCTGGCCACCCGCAAGGAGGGCGTGCTCTTCGAGAACGCGCTGATGCGCGATCAGATCAGGGAGGAACGCTCGAACTGGGCGCAGCTGCTGGGCGTCGGCCTGGACGAGCTGACGCCCGAGCGGCTGGCGCACACCGTGGCCGAATTGCGCATGGCCGTGCGCGAACACGCCGATCAGGTCGTCGATCTCGGCCATGCCGTGGACGAGTACCTGCGCACCGACACCGAAGTGCGCCGGACCGCCGAGGATATCGCCGAGGATGCGGCGCGCACCTGGGTGAGCGAGCACGGCGGCGCGGCGCTGGACCGCGGCGTCGCGATCCTGCCCGGCAAGCCGCCGCACCTGTCGGTGCTGCGCGCGGGCGGCGACCACGAGCGGGTGCTGGCCGCCTATCTGGCCGAGCATCCCGAGATCGGCCGCCAGCTCAATGACGGGCGATTGCAGGTCGATTTCCGGCTCGTCCGCATGGACGACCAGGGCGGCCTGCACGTGCTGGCCGAGCACACGCCCGAAGTTCGTTTCCACGAGCCGGAATTGGGCGGCGAGAAGGTTCCGGCCACCACCGTGCGCGACCATCCGTCGCGGCCCTGGCGGGTCGTGGAGGAGTCGCCCGCCGCGCCGTCCGCGCATCCGGAACCCGAGCCCCCACCGCGCTCGGTCGACGAATTGCGGACGGCCCGTGACGAACTGGCCAAGAAGCTGGTTGTCTACCGGGAGGATCTCACCCCCGACAAGCTGGCCGACACCATCGCCGCAATGCAGCTGGACAACGCGCTGCGCGCCGCCCAGATCGAGGGCATGGCGGACTTCATCGACACCAGCGACGGCATCGCGTCGTTCTACGACCTGAACGACGCGCTACAGCAGCTCGGGCACCGGCTGGGCCTGGAGCCGAACGAGCTGAACCCGCGCAGCATGGCCGAGGCGCTGGCCGATCCGGGCCTGCGCAATGTGCGCCGCCTGCAAGCGGTTCAGGATCTGGTCGAGTACGCGGCGCACGTGCGCGACGTGGACGAGGCGGCGTCGCTGGCCGCGCGCGACCGGCTCGCCGAACGCCTCGGCGTCGCACCCGAGTCGCTGTTCGCCGACAAGTACGACAAGAAGGCGGATGTCTTCCGGCCGGACTCGGCCAGCATCGAGCCCGCGTCGCTGCTGCGGGCGATCAACGACATGATGCACCGCTCGAACGAGCGTCCGGAACTGCTGGCCGCGCTGACCGAATACGCGCAGAGCCTGAGCCGGATCGACCCGTTCCACACCGACCTGCGATTCGATCCGGCCACGGATCCGCGGGTCGCCGAGGGCGAACTGCCCATCCGTGACACGGCGGTGCCCGCTCAGCTGCGCGGTTTCCGCCACGAATTGATCGGGGAGCCACCGCGTTCGGACGATCCGTCCCGGGCCGGTGCGGTGTGGGCGCGGCTGCAGGGCCTCGAACTCGGTGACGATCCGGCCCGGCTGGCCAAGGCGTACGAGGCGTATCGGGACGGCAAGATCGAGAAGTTCGAACGCCCCACCGATGACGACACCCGGACGGCGGTCGAGGAGCTGCGGGCCGAAACCCGCGCTCGGGCAGCGGATATCGAAGCCCTGCGGAAACTGGCCGAGGAATACAACGCGGTGACCGCACCGGCGGGCCCCGATCCCGCCCCGCCCCGGCCGCGGGCCGCGGCGATCGAACTCGACGGCGCGCGAACCGATTTCGAGCGGGCGGGCCGGGCGCGCGACTACGCGCTGTCGCGCATCACCCATCCCGATGCCCACGAACCCCACCTCGAGGGCGCTCCGGGCCGCCGGATCGGCCCGTCGGACTTGACGCCGCAGCGGCTCGCCTCGACCCTCGAGCACCTCCGGCAGCTGCCCGTGCCGGAGGGAGGGCGTCCCGGCCACGAGACCCGGATCGCTGAATTGGCAGCCGCGGTAGAGCATTACAACACCGCGCAGACCCGCGTGCGGGCGGCCGAACACGACCTGAACCGCGCCCTGATGGCGAGCGCCCGCCCGGGCGAGACACCCCTGGACACGCTGCACCGCGAACTCGAGCAGGCGCTCGGCGGTCGCGAGCGGGCGATGCGAGGTGTGCGGGTGGAGGCCGCGGATCTGACACCCGAACGCTTCCGCGATGCCCTCGACGAGGCGGCCCAGTATGCCCGCACGCCCGAGGAACACGCCGCGATCGGCGAGCGCATCCAGCGCCTGCACGACGCGGCGGTGCGGGTGCACCAGATCCAGGAACTCATCGCCGGTCACGAGTTTGCCGCGGCGGCGGAGGCCCGCGCCGCCGAGTCGCCGCTGGACGCGGCCCGCCGCGAATCCACCGCGGCGCAACGGGAACTGCGTGCCGCCCAGGCCGACCGCGACGCGCTCATGACCGCCCCCGAACCGCACGGCGCGGAGGAATTCGCCGCGCACGATGCGGCCCTGCGCGCCGCCGTGGACCGGGTCGACCAGGCTCGCGCCGCCGCCGACCGCTGGTCCACGGAGCTGAAGCGGTTGTGGGCCGCGGAAACCCGCGCCGCCGTCACCCCGCACGAAGCCGCCGCCCAGGCCCGCTCGGACGCGCACGCCGCACTACGCCAGGCCATCACCGACTTCCACGCGGCAACCCGCGTGCGCGTAGCCGAATCCGACCTCACCCCGGCCCGCCTCGACTCGACCCTCGAAGAGTTGCAGGGCAAGACCGTCCTGGCCAACGGCCCCGGCAGCGCCACCGCCTTCGAAGACCTCCGCCGCGCGGCCGAACACTCCCACCGCGCCGACGCCCTCGCGCACTGGGTCGAAGACAACATCCCGCATCCCCACGCCCCGGCCTCCACCCCGCCCCCTCCGGGCCACGAAGGCGAGGACCCCATCGGCGGCACCCCGGCAAAACCAACCGACCCCACACAACCGAACTCCGACCCCTCCGCCCACCCGGTGCCGGTCCCCGAGTCGCACCCGAAGTCCGACCCGAACGACCCGGACACCTGGTTCGACCGCATGCAGGCCGAACAGGCCGACTGGTCGGCCCAGATGGAAGCCAAGCGCGCCCAGTGGCTCCACGACATCGCCGACCGCATGGAGCCCGGCAGCACCGAGGAACGCTTCGCCCGCCTCCGCGCCGAAAACGCCGACCGCCTCGCCCGCATCGCCGCCGACCGCGCCGACTGGTTCTGGGACCAGGCCGGAGGCCGCCCCGACACCCCCGAACCCGACGCCCCCACCCCCGGCCCGGACGGCCCCGACTCGGGCGGTGGCCCCCGCCCGGACGCCGGTTTCAATGATGGTGCCGCCCAGCCGAAGCCGGACCCGGACCCGGGTACCGCTGAGGGCGGCCGGGCACCGGTGGCACGACACGAGTCGCAACCACCCACCGGCCCAACCGAAGCCGAGCATGTCGCCGGTGCGGAAGCCCATCCGGCCGAGCCTGCGCCGGAACCGCCGCGCGGTGAGGCCGGTGAGCCAGTCGGCGGCAAGACCCCAGCCGTGGGACAGCCGGAGTCGCCGTCGAACGACGGCGGAACAGAGTCCGGCCAAGGTGGGGCCGGAGACCCCGGTGCGCCCAGGAGCGAGCAGAAGGCCGTCGATGACGAGAATGCCAGCGGCGGTCGAGGTTCGCCGCCCAAGGCGGCCGAGGACACGGGCTACGGACCAACACCGTCGGGCGAGAATGAGGCGACCGCGACCGGTGCCACGAGCGCGGGTAAGGCCGCGGCCAACGGTGAGGAGACCCGGGCCGACGGTGCCGGGGCGCACGCAGGGGGCGACGAGGCCGGCGCACGGGGCAAGGAGGTGAGCGAGGGCTCGTCGAGTGGGCCGGTTGTGCGCGATTCGGAGCGGTCGGGGCCGGATTGGCGGCATGTGCGGTCGCATCTGCCCAAGGTGCCGCAGCAGTTCGATCCGCAGTTCCCGCAGTACACGCCGCAGCCCTCGCAGCAGGCAGCGCCGTGGGCATTGCCGCCGGATGCGAATCCGCAGCCGCCCGCGCCGCCGAATCCGCCCCCACCGCCGAATCCGCCTGCGCCGCCATATCCACCGCAGCCGCCATATTCGCAGGGCACACCGGCCGGGCCGGGTGGATCCGGTGCGCCGTCCTACCCGGGCGGGCCCGCCGGGGCCGGTGGGGCGATACCGGGTCGGCCGCAACTGCCCGAGATTCCGCAGTTGCCGGAGGTTCCGCAGCCCCCGGCCATGCCGCCGGGCGGTGCGTACCCGGGCGCGCCCACCCCGCCGGGAGGCTGGCCGAACGGCCAGCAGCCGCCGTGGGGTTCGTGGCCCGGCGCACCGGCACAACCGGGCGGCTCGCCGCAGTGGCCCGATGGCTTCCAGCAATGGGCCGATGGCCTGCCACAGTGGGCCAACGGGACTCAGCAGTGGGAGAGAGACTCGCAGCAGTGGCTCGACGGGACTCAGCAGCGGCCCGACGGTTCGCAGCGGTGGCCCGACGGTTCGCAGCAGTGGACTGACGGTAATCAGCAGTCTGCCAATGGTTCTCAGCACACGTCGAACGGGAATCCGCATTCACCGGGAGCGCAGTATCCGCATCATCCGGGTTCGCCGTCGATGCCGGGGCAGCAGCCGCACGGACCGCATGTGCCGGGTGGTCACGGTGGACCCAGTGGCGGTGGGCCGCGCGGGCCATTGGGCGTGCCGGGGTGGAATGGGCTGCCGGACAGCATGTTCGGTGGTGAGGTTGCCAACGGTGGCGGGGCGAGCGGTGACGGCGGCGATGGCGGTGGTGCGAACGGCACACCCCAGGGCGGGCCTCCGGCCGGACCCGCGGGTGGTTCGGGTGGGCAGCAGCAGGGTGGGACCGGTGGCGGTCAGGTGCGCGGCGGCAATCGTTTTCCGCGCGCCTCGGGGCCGGTGTCATCGGGTTCCGGGGTGTATCTGCGGTCGCATTCGGGCTTCGGTGAGTTCGCGATGCTGAATCCGGCTACCGGCGAACTGAATTCGGCCCCGGTGGGCGCGGGTTCGCTGTCGGGTGTCTATGACGACATGGACGGCCTGCGGGTGGCCTTCTACCGTGACCAGCAGGCCGGTCTGGTGCTGCGGGTGGGCGATCAGGCCATCGAGCTGGATCGGCTGGGTGCGGATGCGCACTGGGAGCGCACCCAGCACGGCTTCAACCGCCTGCTGGTCGGGGTGGGCGGCACGCCTCAGGTGGAGGTGCGCTACCGGACCGTTCCGCAGGACGCCGACCTGGGCCTGCTGGTGCGTGACGTGCTGTCGGATCCGGCGCGGCGGGCGGGCATCTTCGGGTGAGGCCCGGGCGAGTTCGCCGATTCTTACGGTTCCTGCAACCGCGTGGTCGATCGGGATATGTGATGCTGAGTTCCGGCTCGGCTGAGGGAGGAGAGGGACATGCGGCACGGTCAGCCCAGTGACGATGAGTTGCGGGCGAACTTTGACGAGGTACTGGCGGAGGTATTGACGGGGCGCGGAGTCCACACCGCCACCGGTCTCGACGATGACACCGAGGATGCCCTGTGGGCCATCGCCGAGGCGCACCCCAATGCCACCCCCGAGCTGATCGCCGCGGCCCGGCAGGCCTTCGCGGGTCAGCTCGACGGCAGCAACGCCGAGCGCTGGGCCGAGGAAATGGACAACTGGTTCGACGAACGCGAGGAGCGCAAGGCCGCGCGCGACCAGCAGGGGCCGGCGGAGCAGGGCTGACACCGACGTGACGACTCCCACCGAGCACACCCGAGATCAGACCGACGTCGATGCCGCGCTCGAAAACGCTGGCGTGCCCGCCGATTCCGATCCCGACATCGGATTCAGCCTGACCGCACCCGTCATCGACATTCCGCAGCGCGCCCGGAGCCTGGCCCACCGCATCGCGCAGGAGGTGCGGGAACTGGGCCCGCAGGGCTGGACGCGGGTGCACGCCGCCTTCGCGCTCACCGCGACCGGCCGTCGCTCCCGGATCGTGTTCTCCGATGAGCAGGACCGCCAACTCCAGGTGCCGATCACCGCCGAGCTCCTCGAATTCGTCGCCGAACACCGCCGCCTGTCCGCCGATCTCGGCGACGGCCCCTGGTGGCGGCTGGAATTGGCGCTCACCGCGGCGGGCGAGCTGAACGTCGATCACGACTACGGCGACGAACCGTTCCCGGCCGATCAGCTGTTCGCGCCGGAGGATTATCTGGCCGACCTGGCGGCCCATCCGCGCGCCGACCTGCCCATGTGGCTGGCCGCCTACCTGCGCCACGACGACCGGCAGTCCCGGGATCCGCGCCAGGCCGCCGACGCCGCGCGCGCCGATCGCGAATCCGGTTATCTCCCGGTGGTTTCCGAGGACGACTTCCCGGATTTCCCACTGTTGTGGGCGCGTTGGGCCGCCATCTCCGCCGCCTTCGTGGCGATCGGCTCCGAATGGGGTCCGCGACTGCTGCCGTCCTTCGCCTGGTTCGAGGGCGTGCTCCGTTCCGGTTCGTCGCTGTACCTGCTGCCCGGCGGTCGCGCGGTGCTGTCCGGAGGCGTCTGGAACGCACCGGAATTGGCGTCCGCCTACAACGGCCGCGCCGAGCTGCCGCGCCTGTACGCGGGTGCACCGGCGTGGGTCGCCAATCCGGTGCTGAATACCCGCGCGGGCGGTGGCCTGCTCACCTTCTGCTACTGGTGGGAGCGGGGCCGCTGGTACCGGGGCGAGTCCCCGGGCGCAGCCGACCTGGCCGCCGCGGTGCCCGGGATCTGGACCGCCGCCACTACCACGGATGTGATCAGCGGCTTGATCGCCGAGCAACCGACACCCGAACAGCGTTCCGCGGTAACGGAATTCGTGGCCGCCGCCGAGCTCGGCGACGTCACCCACAGCGTGCTGACGGCCGTCTTCGGCGACGCCGCGGACCTGGACGCCGCGCACCATCAGCTGACCTTGGCGGGGGTGGCGCGCCTGGGCCCGGATCCACTGCCGGAATCCGAGGCCCTCGAGGCGGTTCGCCACCACATCCGCTCCGAGGTCGGCGACAACTCGGCGTATCCGCTGGATCTGCTTCGGGCCGAACGGCTTTCGGTCGGCTGGATGGTGTACGTGCCCACCGAACCGGAGGAGATCGCAATCGATCGTGCGCTCTACTACGTCGCCGACGACGGGGTGGTGGAGCGGACCACTTCGAGCATGCCCGCGTCGTCCTACCTGCTGGGGCTGGAACAGCGTTTCCGCCAACGACATTCGTAGTGATGCGGATCGAACGGGTGCGGGGCGGGCGGCGGCGGCCGGTAATCTTTCGGGCGTCGGTCGAGTTAGGCGCGGGACATGGGTGACGGTGACAAGGTCGACAACCCCTGGCTGGGCCTGGACCAGCTGGCGCAGGGCGGCGGGCTCGAACTGGCCCCGGGTGCGGCCCTGGACGCCGCCAAACTGGTGGCCGACGCGGTGAACGTGCTGAACGTCGCGAAGGGCTACCAGCCGCTGCTGGCCGATCACAAGGGTTTCAGCGACAACGGGCACCTGAAGAAGATTCTGGTGCTGCGCGACCACTTCAACGATCAGGGCAAGCGCCTGGAAACGATCCTGAACCACTACCTCGATCTGCTGAACGCCATGGCCGACACCATGATCGTGGCGGACAAGGACTACAACGCCGCCGAAGAGGATTCGAAGTCCAAATTCGCGCGAATCAAGAAGGAGCGCGCCGTCGACGCCGGCACCCCGGCGCTGGCGACGAACACGAAGATCCCCACCTTCGACACCGACAAGACCCCGCCGCTGGACGCGAAGCACGGGCACGGCGATCTGGCGGACATCGCGAAGGCCAAGGGGCACTACGAGGCAATCGATTCCGAGGACCCCAATTCCGGGGACCATCAATGGTTCTACGAGGCGGGCCTCGGCATGAAACCACAGCTGGTGGCCGATATCGGCGGCACCTGGCTGCTGGTCGCCGACAAGATCGAGAAGAGCTTCCACGGGCTCACCGAGCGACTGTCGAAGATGGAGTCCGACAAGAGCTGGACCGGAAACGGAGCCAGGGGCGCGAATCAGGCCGCCGCCCGGTTCAAGACCCAGTCCGACGACCTCACCGCGGATCTGCGCGCCATGGCGTCCAACCTGAACTACGTGTCGGGCTGGCTGGATCAGACCAAGCTCTACATGCCCCACAGCGCGCCGACCGACGCCGACTATGACCGGCCCCAGCGCGAGGACGCCATCGTCAAGCGCGCCCGGCTCGGATTCGTCAGCTGGTATGTGCCCGGGCTGAGCGCGGCGGGCCCGGCCGTCCCGATGCTGGCCGACCCCACCGCGCCGATGCCCGGCTCCGGCGGCCCGACGAACTACTACACCGGTGGTGGTGGCGGTGGCCAAACACGCGGCAAGGTCGGCCCTTCGGGGGCCACGCCGACCTTCGGAGACGGCTCCAAGTCCACCGGGACGAAGCCGATCACCGACAAGGGCACGAATCCCGACGGTTCGAACCCCAACGGCGACAAGCAGAATGGCGCGAACCCCGACGGCTCCAATCCGAACGGCTCGAATCCCGGCGGCAATCCGAACGGCTCCAACCCCACCGGCTCGAATCCCGGTGGCACCGACCAGACCTCGGGTCAGAGCGGCCAAAACGGTTCGCAGCTGTCGCAGCTGGCCGGCGCCCTGCAACAGGGCATGCAGAATCTGCAGGGGCAGACCACGCAGAACAAGCAGCAGGACCTGGCCAAGCAGCTGGAGAATTCACCGCTGTCCACACTGCCGAACTTGCTCAACGACCTGAAGAAGCCGCTGGGCGGCGGCGGACCCGGCGGCAAGCCGGTGGAACCCGCGCAGGCCAAGCTGTTTCCGCGTGCTGCGGTCGTCGAGGCCGCGGAGGCGACCACCGTCAGCTCCGCCCGCGCGGGCATCGCGACCGGCTCTGCCATGGGTGCCGGGATGGGCGGCGGCATGGGCGGTATGGGCCACGGCGGTGGCGCGCACGGCGCACAGGGCAAGGAGCACAAGCGCCCCGAATTCCTGGACTCCAGCGAATATCTGGACGAGGCCATGGGCACGCCCCCGGTGGTGGCGAAACCGGTGGTGGAGGGCTGAATTCTATGGGACGCAGCTGGTCGTTCACCGACCTGGAGTTGCTGGTGCTGTGGGAGGAGCTGGGCGAGGAACTGCTGCCCGCCCCGCTGTTCTTCACCAGCCGCACCGAAACCTGGAACGCCCACCTGGACAACAAGGCCCGCGCCCGCAACGCCCTGCGCGACCGCGATCCGGAGTGGGCGCAGGTGCTGCACGCCGTGCACGCGCCGGAACTGCGGGTGGAGGTGCACGGGTGGGACGGCCGCGACTGGCGCACGCCCGCGGCCAGCATCCGCATGCTCGGGGTGCGCAGCGGCGAGGCGGGTTACCTGATCACCCAGCGTCCGGGTGAAACCGTCAGGCACAGTACGGGATTCACCATCACCGAGTTCTGGGCGGCGGAACTGGCCACCGAGGTGGTGGCCGGGCTGCCCGATACCGCCGCCGGGCGTGGCGGCGACACCGTGCTCGCCGCGCCCGGCGACGCCGCCGAGGTCGACTACGGTTTCGGCCTGTCCCCGGCGCACGAGACGCTGGAGGGCGGCGTCGTCGATCGGGCCGCCGAGTTCCTGGCCGCGCCCGCGCCGAGCATGGGCGCCATCGATGTGGTGCAGGGCCGTTCGCGTTTCGGCCCGCGCGGCATCACCCGGCACCATCTGGAATGGCGGGATCTGGACGCGGACGGCCGCTATGTGGTCACCGCCGAGCACCCGCCGGTCGCGATGCCCGCGGATCGCCGCCGGATGATCACGACCCTGGAAACGGTGATCGCCGAAGTGGTTCTGGCGATCGCGGACGAGTGAGAGGCAGCACAAGTGGCAGCGGAGGCAGTGCCCTCGGACGAGATGCCGTCGAACGAAGTGCCGCCGAGCGAGGCGCAGTTCCCGACCGAGTTCACCCTCTCGTCGCGGACCGGGTCGATCGTGGTGACTACCACGGAACTGGGTCTTCCGCGGGCACTTTCGGTCGAGCGGGATCACCTGCGTGGCGCTCCGGAGCTGCTGGCCGGTGAGATCCTGCGGTTGTGCCGCCGGTCCGCCCAACGGGCGGGCGTCGAGCGCCGGGCGCACCTGCGGGCCGTGGGCCTGGCCCCGGAGCTGCTGGCGCTGACCGGTCTGCCGACCGCCGAAGAGGTGACCCGCCAGGAGTACTTCGAGGAGCAGGAGTACGAGACCGAACCGGACAGCTGGCTGCGCCCGATCTGAAATATCCAGCGCTGCAAGTCGATCCGCACCGCCTCGCTAACCTGCGGAATATCCGACGTTCATCTTTTCGTTGGTGAGTTCGTGAACTCTTCGCTATGCCGGGCGAATCCCCGCTCTGTATAGTTTCGATTCGAAATGATCTTCCTGATGGGGGTCTCATGAGCAATCTCGTTGCCACACCGGACGCGATTCGCGCCTACGGAGACGCGTCGGCCGCCATGGCCACCGCCGTCGCCGGTGCCGCCGCGGTCGATCAGGTCGCCACGGTCGCCGGCCTGGTACCGGTCTTCGGCCTGATCGGTCAGGACTTCCTGCTGAGTTACGCGGGCGCGCAGGGCAATCACCTGGCCTCGGTCGCCGAGCTGGCCGCCGTGCACGCGGGTACCGCGGTCACCGCGCACGAGGCCGCGGCCGGCTACCAGGCCGTCGACGAGGCCTCCGGCGTCGACTTCCTCTCGCTGTCGCAGGACCTGTGAGCAGTCCGTTCGACCAGGGCTCGACCGGGGCCGTGCAGGCCACACCCACCGCGGCGACCGGCCAGTCGGTGGCGGATGCCTTGCGCGACACCGATTTCGCGCCGCTGCTGGACAGCCCGGTCGGTGAAGTCCTGCAGACGCTGGGCCTGCCCGCGCTGCCGCAGTTGCCGGCCATGCCGCCGCTGCCCGACATGCCGCCGCTGCCCACCCTGGACTTGACCGCGCTCACCAAGCCGCTCACCGATCTGGCGTCCTCGTTCGGCACCGGCCAGCTGGGCCAGGGTGTCGACGCCTCGCAGGTGCTCTCGGGCATCTCGAGCGCGCTGCAGCAGGTGATGTCGATCGCGCAGTCGGTCATGTCGCTGGCAGGCTCGGACTCCTGGCAGGGGTCCGGGGCGGCCGGTGCGGCCGAGAAGGGCACCGCGGCGCAGACCGATGCGGTGGAGCTGGAAGGTCAGAATCTGCACCAGAAGACGGTCATGGGCGGCGCGGCGACGCCGGTGGCCACCGGTGCGGCCATGATGTCGGCCATCATCACCAAGTTCGTCACCGGTATCACGATGGCCGCGCCGTTCATCGCCACCCCGCCCGGGCAGGCGTTCCTGTTGGCCCTGGCCACCGAGACCGGCTCCGAGGCGACCGCGGTGGTGGCCAAGACCCGCACCGAGATGGCGGTGCACAGCGCCAATATGACCACGGCCGGGCAGAAGGTGAAGGTCACCAACGCCCCCACCGGCGTGGACTCGATGTCACAGGTGACGCAGCTGCTGAGCCTGATCTCGCCGCTGAGCAGCGCCGCGAGCACCGGCGTGCAGCAGTTGCAGCAGCTCCAGTCGATCAGCCAGACCACGCAGGTGGAGCCGGGCCCGGACGCCGATCCGGCTGCCGCACCGAAGAATTCGGACGGCCTGGGCGCGCTCGGCGCGGGCGGTCTGGCTCCGATGGGTGGCCTGGGTGTCCCGGCCGCCACCCCGGCTCCCGTCGGCGCGTCCAGTCCCCGCACCATGAGCGCGACCACCACGCCGCCCGCCCCCGTCCCCACGCCGCTGCCGAGCACGGGCGCGACCGGCATGGGCGCGGGTATGGTGCCGCCGATGGGCGCCATGGGCGCGTCCGCCCAGGCGGGCGACGCCGACGAGGAGGTCCGCACCAATCTGGTCACCGCCGAACACGGTGACGAGGTCGTGGGTGAAATGGGCTACACCGGTGTGCCGGTGGTCGGCGCGGTCGGTACCAATGGACCGCGCCCGGCACAGTGATCGTCGCTGCCCGCGGGTGATGATCGTCGCCGCCCGCGGGTGGCGATCGGTGATGTCCGTGGGCGAATGCGCGGAAACCCGGTCGGTGGATGTCGGACCGACGCGGTAGGATTCGCGCGGAAAGGGAGGGATGATGAGCGAATTCAATTTGGGCGGTGTGCGTTTCGACGCGGATACGGTGCTGGCCGCCGCCGCCGACCTGGAAGCCATGGCCGACCGGTTGGAGACCGCCCTCGGTGCGGACACCCAGGCCCTGGCGGTACCCGCCGCAGGCTCGGACAAGGTTTCGCTGGCCGCGGCCGACACCCTCACCTCGGTGGGCGCGTCCTTCGTCACCCAGAGCGCGGGCGGTGTGGACGAGCTACGCAAGCTGGCCGCGGTGGTGCGCGCCCAGGCGCACGCCTTCGGCCAGGTCGAGGTCGACAGCTCGACCGACTTCATGAACCTCTGATCCACCCGCCGCCCGCGTCACGGCGCGGGCGGGTGCTCGATGAGCGCGGGAAGCGGTTCTCCGGCATCCGAATCCAGGTCGAACGGCGGCGTCGTCCCGGCCAGGCTGAGGTATCCGCTCAGGCTCTGGGTGAGGGAGAACCCGAACCCGTCGGGTGTGCGCGTGTACCCGAGGCGCGGCACCGCGTCCGGCTCCTCATCAGCCGACCAGCCCTGTTCGGCCCAGGCCCGCAACACCAGGTCGAAGTACCGGTCCGACTCCGCGGGCGCGGCTCCGACCACCCAGTACCTGATGTCCAGGAACCGCAGCGGATTGTCGGGATCATTGCCGTCCCAGCTCAGGTCGACGCCGCTGTGGAACACGGCCTTGGGCAGATCCGGGTGCCGCAACGCCAGGCCCACTTCGGCGGGCAGCGCCCGCAGCGTCGCCTCGAAGTGGTGGAGCAGCTGTGCGCGGGCGGCGGCCCGCGTTGTCGCCGTCGGCATTCCGTCCTCGTTTCATCTGTTCCGTCGGGTGGCTTCGTCGGTTCCGTCGGGTGCCGGGACCGGTCAGCGCACGCGATGCCCTTGACCGGTGATGATCAGCCCCAGGTTCCGGTATGAGGTCGGGTGGTCGGAACTGAAGTAGTTCTTGCCACCGTGGTCGTCCGGATTCCAGCCGAGCCGCGTCGGGCTGCGCCTGGTGCCGGACTCGAAAACCCTAGCGCCGAACTCCGGATCGCTGGGCGCGGGTCCGTGCGTGGGCGGCATCAGCTGGATGGAGTCGTACTCGGCCATGGTGGCGAAGACATGCTCGCCGATCCCCGCCGGATCGACGCCGGTCAGCCGCAGGCCCCCGACGTGGCTGACGCCCGTGCCCCAGCTCCCGATGAAAACCAGTGCGTCGGTATTGAGTTCGTGTCCGTGACCGGCCGCATGCCCGCCGGTGACTGCGCCGTAGGAGTGCGCGAGCGTCGTGGTGTTCGCGGGCGGCCCCTGATGGGTGGCGCGCAGCCCGTCGTGGAATTCGCGCACCTTGGCCGCGCCGTTCTCCGCGTGCTCGGAATGCACCGCCTGATTCAGCGAATTCGGATTGTTGTAGGCCCCGAACAGAACCACCGAGGTGGTACCGCCCGGATCGATCGCCAGCGCGGCCTGCCGCACCTGCTCGAGCGTGTCGAGCGCGTAGCCGACACCGCTGCGCCGCCGGAACGCGCCCGCCAACTCGACGACCACGTGATCGGCGGTATCGGGATCGCCGAGCGCGTAGATGTATTGGAGCCGCTCGTCGAGGTAGGCCAGCAGGACGTCGGGGCGGCCCTCCGGCGTCGGCTGGTCGAGGTAGTTCTCGCGAATGTCCTTGATGATGCCGAGGCGATTCTCGTTCTGCTCGCGCAGCGCCTGCTCGTGCAGCTGTTTCAGGGTCTCCCGGTTGTAGTGGTCGCGGTCGGTGTGCGGGATGCCGTCGCGGTTTCCGATGAAGGGATCGGCCCGATGCCAGGCGTCCTTCTCGGCATCGGACAGGTGCTGCCACGCCTCGTGCAGCTCGTGCGGATCGGTCGGCAGCCGATGGTCCGGATTATCCGGTAGCCCGATGTCCGGCACCGGCGTGTGCTCCGGAGCCTCCTCGGTGCCCGGCGGCCAGCGGAACCACCGTTCCCCGGTCCGGACATCCTCGACCGTGTGATGGTCCATGGGCCGCAAGTATCCGGAATCGGCCGGGTGGTCGGATTCGGCTCCTGCGGCTTGCAGCCGCTCCAGGTGCCGAGCCATCTCGTCGCGGTAAAGCATGTGCGCCCGCAGTTCGGCTCCGTGCGTGCGCAGGGACAGGAAGTCGAGCGCGTGCGCGGCCCGGTTGTCGAGGCGCAGCGCATCGACGTATTCCCGGTCGGCAGTGGGCAATTCGGAGTCGCGACGCCCGACATCGGCGAGCAACTCGTCGACCCGTCCGCGTGCCCGCTCGGTCAGGTACTCGTCGACGATCGCGCGCCGATCGGCCGCACCCGGTGTGCCCTCGCGCAGCCCGAGCCGTTCGACCAGGCTCAGCGCCTCGCGGCGGGTGAATTCCGGCCCGGCGGCATCGGTTTCGGGTGCGTGTGTACGTTCGGCCAGCTCACGCAACTGCCGGATCCGGCCGAGATCGTGCGCGGTAGGCGCCGCGTCGCGATCGCTCGGACCGGGTCGCAATACGCCGTCGTCCGGTATCCGCGCCTGCTCGATCAGGCGCGCGAGTCCCGGATCATGCTGGGCCAGTAGCCGTTCGACGGTGGGCGCGTGCTCGGGATCGTGGAGCCCCAGATGGTAAGTCAGGTCGGCGAGGTCGCGGTACAGCGGCGCCATGACGACGTCCTTGGCGCGCACCAGATTGCCCGCGCCGATCTGCTCGATCAGCACCCGCAGTTCGGCGAAGCGGCCGCCCAGATGCGAGGTCATCCGGTCGGGCCGGTCGTCGGAGGGATCGATAACGACCTGGTCGTCGTGGATCAGCCGGATCTCGGCCAGCTCGTGCGCGACCGCGCGCACCACGTCGCCGTCGCGGGCTCGCGGCGAGACCTGGATGTCGTACCCGGTGACCCGGCCGGATTCGTCTGTGCGCGCGTGGAATTCGGCGACCGCGTTTCCGGTGGTCGAAGCCACGTCCACGCGGATGTCGATCGGGCGGCCGTCATGCGTCATCTCGAACCGGCCGGTGTCGTGGTTCCACGCCACCTCCCCGGGTTCGATGAGCCGTAGATTGCCCTCGACCCTCTCTACCACGGATTCCCGTGTCAGATCCGGCATCCCGGACGGGCGCGCGTCGCCGCGGAAGTCACCGACCGGGCTCGCCGTGCCGTGCTCGCCCGACACCGGTTCCCCGGTGTGTGAAGCCTGTACGGGGTGAACGGGTTCCGTGCCGGGCGGGAGTCTCCGAGGCTCGGGTGGTCCGCCCGGTGCATCTTGGGCGGACCCCGCCGGGTGGTATCGATCGACGAGATTCTCCGGCCCCGAGGGGAAGTCGGCGTAGCGGCCGCTGAAGTTATGGGCCTCGCCCATGCTGTGATTGCAGTTGGCGCAGTACGGGGTGTCCTTCGGTGCGTCGCCCTCGAAGGGTTTGTAGGTCTGGGAATACATTTCGGCCATGGCTTCGCGGCCGGTGGGCAGTTCCGGCAGCCCTTGCCTGCGCAGTTCCACATTCGCGTGCTCACGCGCCCACAGCGCCGCATTGGCGGCCTTGACCTCGGCGTGGCCCCAGGGCCGGTCGAAGTGCGGGTACGGCCGAACCTCCGGGGCGTAACCGGGATAGGTCTTGCTCTCGGGTCGGCCGTCGCGGCTCAGGTTGGGGTAGCCCCCTTCCGGGCGCGCCCGCCCGGCGGCCTCCATCGCATCGATATTGGCCTGCAGTGTGGGATGGCGTTCGTCCTTCGGGACGACCTCGTTCTGCTTGCCGTTGGCCCCCTCGTAGGCGATGCCGGTCCGCAGGTCGACGACCACGGCGGTCACGGTGCCGTGCCGCTTCTGGCCCACGTAGGTGCCGTCCTGCTGCGCCTTGGCCACGCGCTTCTGCGTCTTGATCGGCTTCTCGCCCGGCTGCTGCGAGAACGAGTCGGCCGCGGCCCGGAACTGCCCGGCCCGCTCGCGCGCGATCTTGTCGACGTGCTCCTGGACGGGCCTGCCGTCGACGGTGGCGATCAGCTCGCCGTCCTTCCCGATGCCGCCCGGATGCTCGTTCAAGTCCGCGATCGGCTTGGTGTCCGGCGTGGTCGGGGCCGTCGTGTGGTCGTGGGTTCCCATGGTCTGAGGATGCAGCTGGGCCGCAGGAATTTCCGGGTGCTCGGCGCTTTCCGGATGCGCCGGGCTTTCCGGATGCGCGGGGTATTCCGGGTGCGCGTGGCCGCTCTGTTCTTCGAGTTCGTAGCGGTGCGCGAGCTGGGGATCGTGCTCGGCCAGCAACCGGCGCACGGTCTCGGCGTGGGCGGGGTCGTGCATGCCGAGGTGGTCGGCGAGGTCGCGGAGGTCCTGACGGAGGCGTGGAAGTTCGTGTGCGTGTGCCGGATCCGCGCTCGCCCGGTCGATGTGCTCGGCGAGCACCCGCATTTCGGCGAACCGGCCGCCCAGGTGGGTGGTCATCGTCGAGGGGCGATCGTCGTGCGGATCGACGCGAATCTCCGGGTCCTGCGACAGCCTGATCTCGGCCAGTTCGTGTGCCAGCGCGCGCGGTACGTCCACGTCGCGCGCGCGTTCGGAGAGTACGACGTCATAGCCGGAACCGTCGGGCCGCTCATGGAATTCGGCCACATTGCGATCGGCGGTCTCGCCCACGGTGACCTTCACGGTGCGGCCGTCGGGGAGTTCGAAGTGCTGTCGGTCGTGGTTCCAGACGACGTCCTCCGGGCCGATGACGCCCAGGTGCTCCCGGATCTGGTCGTGCACGAACTCCGGCCGCAGGTGTTCCGCGCCTTCGCGGGCGTCACCGTGGAAATCGCCTACCGGGCTCGCGTTCCCGTGTTCCGCGGTCTCGGACGGCTGGTGTGTCCCGGCCGGCTCGTGCGTCCCGGGCGCGTCCGGTTGGTACGAGAGCGTCCACCGATGCTCGGGCTGCGGCGTCGAGAAGTCGGCCATCTTCTCGTGCGGCAGCGTATTGCTGCCCCCGGCGTCGATTGTGTAGTAGTAGTCCCGATTCCCGGGGTGCTCGAAGTCGGTCCGCTCCATAAGCTCGAACGGATTCCGGCCGTCCTGGTGCGCCCGTTCCAGCGCCTCCCACAGCTTGGTGCCGAGAATGTGGTAGCGAGTGCCCGGGGCCCCGCCGACCTTGTCGGGCTTCATGTCCCACTGGACCTCGACGCGCCCGCCCGGTGCCATGATCTCCGAAAGATGCCCCGCGATGGCGTGATACGCCGCGTCCGGGAGCTTGGCGCTGACATTGTTGATGAAGACCCGGGCGATCTCACCGCCGAGCAGGTGACCATTGCCCAGCATGTCGCCGTAGACCATGACGGTGCCGGGCTCCATGAGCGGCCCGGCGTCGAGAATGCCCTGATCGCGCCGGCGCTGCGCGACGATCGCGGCGTCGGCGAGTTCGGTTTTGATGATCAGCCCGCCGCCGGCCCGGTCGCCCGGCGGGGTCATCTCGACGGCGAACGCGCCGCGGCCGACACCGACATCGATAGTGTGGCCGCCCGCCGCGGCCGCGGGCACTTCGGGCCGCGGTTGGTGCACGATGGGCTCGTTGTCCGCGCCGAAACGATACTGCTCCAGGGGAAGCCGATGCTGCGGCTGCGGGCGGGGCAGCACCTCGACGGTGGACAGGCCGTCGACCGCGTCGTGCAGGACGACCGTGTATTCGATATTGAGCCCGTGCTCGGCGGCCGCGCGGTTGGCCCGGTCGATGCCGTGCAGGAAGTCCGCGAGGGTGGCGTGGGGGCCGCCGTCCACGAGTCCGGTCGCGTGATCGATGACGCCCGCGATGCGGTCGGGAGCGTTCTCGAAAGCGTCAGCGGCATCGTGCATCTGCCGGAAGCGATCGGGACCGAGCGCGTCGCGCGCCTCCTGCGGCATGCCGTCGTGGAAGTCGTCGATGGCCCGGTGGATGGCCGCGGCCTGCTCCGGCCCGCGCAGGGTCGGATGGTTGATGGCCGCGTTGATCGGATCGATGGCCTTGAACAGACCGGGCACCTTGCCCCGGGCGGTCCTGGCCTCCTCCTCGAAGATGCGCTCGAACACCCGCCGCGAAAGCTCCTCGCGCATACGGCCGTTGAGACCGTGCTCTTCGGCGCGCAGCAGATCGGCGGCGTGGTCACCGGTCAGCAGCTCGCGCAACCGGTCCAGGTGGTCCAGCGCGGCCCGGTGGAATTCCTCCTCGGTGAGGTGCGGATCGAAGGTCGGCCGTTCGGCCAGCACGCCCGCGCGTTCGAGCTCCAGCCGGTGCGCGAGTACCGGATCATGCTCGGCCAGTAGCCGTTCCACGGTCGGTGCGTGCGCCGGATCGTGGAATCCGAGGTGGTCCATCAGGTCGTGCAGGTCGTGGCGCAGGCCGGGCAGCTCGGCGGCCCGGGCCGGATCCATGACGGCACGGTCGATATAGGTGGTGAGCGTGCGCAATTCGGCGAAGCGGCCGCCCAGCTGAGTGGACATCCGGGTGGGCCGATCATCGTGGGGATCGATCAGGATGTCGTCGTCCTGCGACAGCCGGATCTCGGCCATCTCGTGGGCGAGCGCGCGCACCACGTCCTCGTCGCGAGCGTGTTTTGACACCCGCACGTTGAAACCGTCGGCGCTGGGCACGAATTCGGCCACATTTCGATTCGAGGTCTCACCGACATCGACCCGCGCGATGCGCCCGTCCGACAGCACGAAGTGCCGCTCGTCCGGATTCCAGGCCACCCCTTCGGGCGCGATGAGCCGCAGATTGTCCTGAATCCGCTTGTGCATGACCTTGGGCGTGAGCTCGCCCTCGGCCCGGGCCTCGCCGTTGAAGTCACCGACCGGCCCCGCCGCAGCGGTGTCGAACTTGCGCGAGTCGGTGGGCCGGGCGCGGTCGGCATGCTGAGGCGCATCGACGGGAATCGGGAGGACGGCGGCCGCGTCGGGGTGCGTGTCCAGAGAATCCTCACGGCCACTGTGGGATTCACCGTGATCGCCGGACAAATCGAGGAAATCGTCCGGTCCGGCTGCGTGCGCGTGCTGTTCGTGGTCGTTGCCCGGGGCGGACTCGGGGCGCTGCGCGGTCGGCTCGACTCCGGTGCGGGTGGCCTGCACCGGGGCATCCGGCCGGGTGGCACGGTCGACTCCGGCACGAGCATCGGGGGTCCGGGGCGAGTTGCCTTCTGCGGGCCGGGGTGTCGTGCCGTCCGTAGGCTTGGGCGTCGTGCCGTCGGCGGGTTTGGCGGCGCCGTCCATCGGCGAGCGGATCGGATCACGCTGGACGCCAGGTGATTTGGCCGCATCGTTTGCCGGTGCCCGAGTTTCGCCGGGTGAGCCGTGCGTGGACGGGTTCGCCGTACTCTTGCCGGTCTCGCCTTCGGACCGGGCGGTCCCGTCGGTCGAGAAGTTCGTCGCCGCGGTCGAATTCGCGTCCCTGGTCGGATCCGCGGTGCGCTCCGATCCGGATTCCGGTGCGCGCGAATCCACGCCGGTCTCGTGCGGGCGACCGGATGCGTCCGTCGCGGCCGTGCCGTCCCCGGCACGATGCTCCGGAGTACCGCTCGTATCCGCGCGCGTGCCCGCTCCGGAGGTCTCGTCGCCCGTGTGACCGCCGCCCGTCGACTGGGTGTCGGCGGAGCGGTGCGACGGCGAATCGCTCACGCCCGCGGTGTCCTGCGGATTCGCTTCGGGACGCTCACGTCGGCCGTCGGAGCCGAACGAGCCGTTGTTGTCGGATCGGGCGGAGTCGGCTCCCTGATCGGTCGGCCGATCATGCCCATGGTCGGCGGGCGCGACATCGGTGGCCGCCCCGGACCCGGCCGGGTGCAACTGCGGTCCGCCGGACTGCTGCCCGTGGTCGCCGTCCCGCCCTCCAGACGAATCGCCGTTATTGCCTTGCTGCCCATTGGCGTTGGGATCCCCGGTCGCTCCGTGCTGCCCGCCGCCGTCCGCCTCTCCAGTCGTATTGTGGCCGCTGCCGTTGGTATCGCCCCCGGTCGTGTGGCCATTGCCGTGGGTGTCGGTGCCGGTGCCGGTGCCGTGGTGGCCGTTGCCGTTGGTCTCGGCCCCGGTGGTGTGGCCGTCGCCGTTGGCATCGGTGCCGGTCGTTTGGTGGCCGTCGCCGTTGGCATCTGCCCCGGCGGTGTGGCCGTCCGGGGTCGTGACGGCGTGGTCGAAGGTGGCGGGTTTGGTGCCGTTCTCGCCGGGGACCCGCGTGCTGCCGTCGCCGGTGTCATGGCCGCCCATGGGCCCGTTGTGGTTGGTATCGCCCACGTATCCGTGCAACCCGCTGGGCGCCGCCCCGGCGAACGCGCCGCCGGTGAGCGCGCGCGGGTCGAAACTCCAGTCGCCATTGATGGTTCCATTGGCGAGCCAGCCCGCCCCGGCGCCGCCCACCCCTGCGGTCGCCCCGGTGAGCGCCCCGTTGAACGCGCCCTTCCAGCCGCCCATTTCGGTGGGCAGGGCACGGTTCGCACCGAAGCCGATCGCGCCGCCCGCGCCGCCGGACAGTCCGGCGAACAGCGCGTTCTTCCCGATCGCATCCCAGTTGAAGCCGTGGCCGTGCCCGTCCAGATTCTGGATGGACTCGACGAGCAGTTCCTGCGCGGTGGCCTGCAGCGTGGCGATCACCGCGCCCTGACCGATCTCGTAGATGAGTTTCGGCAGTACCTGTTTCAGCAGCGCGTTGGTGATCCGGCCCTCGATCAGGCTCTCGATCCGCCGGACGAACATGTTGCCGAGCTCGCGGAAGGTGACGCGGGCCGCGGCGAAGACGGCGGCCTCGGATTCGGGCGCGAACGGCCCGGTGGCAGCGGCCCAGGCGATTTCGCCCAGCAGCCACCCGCCCGCGATATAGAAGTTGAGCTTGGCCGACTGCAACTGGTCGCCGAATCCGTCCGCGGCCGTGGACAGCTGGCGGTAGTTGTCGCCGAATTCCTTGACCGACCCGTGCCCGGAGTCGTCACCGTAGCGCAGCGGTTTCAGCCAGTCGATGATTTGTTCGCCGCCGGTCCCGTCCGGATACGCCTTGTCGAGCGCCCCGAGCAGGTGGTCGAGATCCTTCAGCAGATCATCGGCCTGTCCCGCAACCGATTCCAGGTCGCGGGCCATCTGCCACATGGTGTCTTCGTTACCGTGCGGCCATTCGGAGCCCACCAGCCAGCTCAGCCATTCGAGCCACGATGGAAACTCCAGCGCCACAGGCCACCTCACGCCGGTCGGGTTCTGATCTTGGCGAGACCGACTGTGCCACAAGGAAGCAGATGAACTCAACCTGAACGAGGAATGAGTCGCCGGTGACGGATCCCGGTACGCCCGGCGGTGATAGGGTCCGGCGGGAAGGAGGCCGCATGGGCGAGATCTCGGGAGCGCGGGCAGAACTGGACCGGCTGGGTGCGGTCCTGCGCGCGCAGCTGGTCGAACTCATCGCCGACCTGACCCCGGATGCCGACCTCGGCCTGCTGTTTCTCGACGAACCGACGGTCGCCGACTGGAGCGAGCCGCCGCGCTACCACTACTCGGGCCTGATCCGCGGCGAGCGCCCCGCCACCGTGGCGGCCGCCGATATCGCCCGGCGCGCTACCGCCCTGCTCGCCGGGGCGGGCTGGGAGGTCGGTGAGGTCGCGGACACCTCCGGTCCGAAACCCGCCGTGGTGGTCACCGGTCGTCGTGACGGCCTCGGCATCGAAGTGCGTGTGGGCGACCATACTTCGGCGGTGATGTTCAGCGGCCGGACCCCGGCACTCGCACTGCGGGAACCGGAGGAGTTCCGGCTGCCGGACCCGGTGCGCACCCCCGAAACCCTGACCTCCGGCCATGTCCTGTGCTACGAGTGCCGGGGTCTGGGTGCCTGCCCGGAATGCGGCGGCCGGGGCTGGCTGGGTGAGGAGCGGTGTCCCGAATGCCATGGGTCCCGCGTCTGCCCGATCTGCGGGGGCGATGGTGAGCTGGCCATCTCCGAGCTGTCGCCCTACCAGCGCACCCACTATCCCGAACTGCGCTGATTCACCAGCCGGAGTCGGTGGCTCCCCGGCTCTCCTGTCCCTCGGTCCACGCCTCGTAATCGACGGCATTGCCGAACTCGGGCGCGGCATCGCCGAGCTGGGACAGTCGTTCCCGCGAGTGCGGGGGCGCGAGCGAGGCGGGCTCGATCGTCGGCGCGTGGGACTCGAGATCGGGCATGCCTTCGATCAGATCCGACAGCCTGGGCAGGCGGGCGCGCTTGTCCCGCAACGGTTGCAGCAGTTCCCGCCCCTGGCGTGCGACATCGGTCGCGGCGTTCTGCGCGGCGGTCGTCATCGCCTTCGCGATCTCGTCGTAGCTCAGGTCGGCGATATCGGCGGAGAAGCGCGTCGCGATCACCACCCCGTCCGCGTTCACGGTGACCCGGACGCGCCCGCCCGCGGCGGTGCCGGTGGCGGTGAGCTGGACGCGGCGGCGCGACGCCTCGGCGATCGCCCGCAGCTGGGTGGTGAACTCCTCGACGATCGCTGCCTTGGCGGCTTCGCCATTGTGCCCGGTCATTTCGTCGGCCTACGCGAACGTGTCGGTATTGCCGTGCTCCATCTTGTCGAGCTGGTTGGCGGATTTGATCAGTCCGCCGTGCAGATTGTCGAAGGAGTGCGCAAGATTCTCGGTGCCGGTGGCCATATTCGCGCTGCTGGTGACGAATCCCTTTGCGCCATCGGCGAATTTGCCGCCGAAATCGTCATCGCCCCACCCCGCCTCGCCGGGCGAGACCGCGGCGCGCGCATGGTCGGCCATCGACTGCAATCGGGCCCGAATGTCCGCGGCGAAACCCGCGGCGTCGCGTACCGCTTCCGGATGGACCTGCACTCTCCCGGCCATAAGATCGACTGTCCCACAACCGATCAGTGAACTCAACATGAACGCGACGTGCCGGAGCTCGCCTGGCAAGATCGATCCCGCACCGTTCCCCCGGCCGAAGGAGCCCCCATGCCCGACACCCTCCCGCTGGCCAGAACCAATGCCGAGGCCCGCCTCTACCTCACCCTGCAGCCCTGCCCGGCCTGCGGCGAAACCCGCTGCAAGTTCCGCAGCGCGGTCATCACCGTCGACGGTGATCTGGCCAGCCGCTACACCGGCGACTGCCCGTCGTGCGGCACCTCCCGCGCCTACGAATTCCGCCTGCCCGCCGACATCCTCCCGCCGCCCGCGGATTCCGTCCGCTTCGGCCTGGACAACCCCTCCGAGCTCCTCGACCCCGGCGTGTGGCTGTGGTACTCTGACAACTGCATCCGCCAGGTCGGGCCCGCAGGCGGTGACCCGCAATCCGCCCGCGCCGCCCGCCACACCTTGGCCACCGCCCTGGCCGCCGTGGAGGAAGCCGCGAAATTCCTCCCACCCGCCGCCGACCGCATCCCCGCCACGGCCTTCACCTCCCCGCGCGGCCGCGCCACCTACACCGCCGAACCGGGCCGCTTCACCCGCTCCCGCCTGGCGGCCCTGCGCGCCACCTACGCCGCCGCCCTGGCCGACCGCTAGCCGGGCGATGAACCCGATTCGATAGTTTTGGGTGGGAAACCGCGGTTTGGATGGGCGTTGGCGGCGAGAGGGAGAGCATGAACAGGATCGACTACAGCGTGAGCCGCCGTGACATCGCCACGGACGACGACTTACGCCTGACGTATCGCGGCGAGCCGTTCACCGGCGAGGCCGTCGAAACCATCGGCGACCAACTGCTCTTCCAGGTCTTCTACGTAGACGGCATCCCTCACGGCCCCGACCGCGAATGGTGGGCCGACGGCCCCCTCAAATCCGAAGGCCAGGTCGATTACGGAGTCCCCGTAGGCATCTGGCGCACCTGGCACCACAACGGCCAACTCGCCAGCGAACAGGAATTCGACGAAGAGGGCGACCCCATCACCACCCGCAACTGGGACGAGTCCGGCAACCCCGTCTGACCGCCCCTCAACTCCCGGTAATCACCCGAACCGCAGCGTCCTTGGCGGCCTCGCCCACTTCGCCGACCCGATACCCCCGACTCGCGATGTGCCGCACCAACTCCGCCTCCGGCGGCAGCCCATGCTTGTGCAGATAGTGGGACACAGCCCCGGCCCAAACCCACACCCCATCCGTCCGGAAGTTCAACGGCACATCCCGCTCCCCCGGCACAAACTCATCCTGCTCGAAACTCCTGGCTGCCAACACAATCGGCGCACTCTCCAAATAGGCCAGCACCGCGGTCCGGATATTCCCCTCCAGCGCCTCCCGATTCATCACCGGCCGCCCGTCACCGTCTTTCCCGTCATACACCTTCGCCATCCGAGGCGGCTGCACCGCCGCCGGTTCCGGCTCGATCTTGACGGTCGCCTCGACCGCCGACATCGGTGACGCCGGCGCGAACGGGTTGGGCGCGGGTGCCGCCTGCACGAATGGGTTGGAGGAGGAGTGTATGGGCGCAAAGGGATTCGGCACCGGCGCAACCGCGAACGGATTCATGGCAGCGACAGACATTGGCCCGGGAGGCGGCATGAATCCCGGGGCATATCCCCGCAGCGGCTGCCGCAAGCGCGGCTTGGCGAGCTGTGCGACCAGGCTGGCGATCACCGCGGGCAGCGACAACAAGACCGCCACTATCCCGATCCAATAGCCGATCGAGATGGCATCGAACCCGTACGGGAAGAAGCCCAGACCGATTTGATTGAAAAACACCTGCATCATGGCTGACCCGAAGGCTGCACCGGCTGCGATCCCGCCGGCGATCCGGACTGCCCGGCTATGCACCCCGCGACCGGCGAAAAGCAGCACAGCCACGACACCCACAGCCACCGCCATCACAACGGGCACCGCATCGACGACATGCCAGCCGTCACCGATTATGCGAATCCCATTGAAGTCTTTCCCGGCGGAGAGCGCGGTCATTATCAGTACTTCCGAGCTGACCGTCGCCACCGATGCGAGCATCAGGAATACCGCTGCGGTCCGATCCGCCGCGCCGCCCGCACCGTCCGGCGGTGTGATCGGCTGCTCGCGAAGCGCGTTCACCAGCGCCGCAATCGAACCGAGAATAGCTACGACCAGCAACCAGAACCCCAGCCCGTAGCCGAAATCCCCGCCCGCCGACGCGAGACTGGACACCATCGACACCGTGAACGTCACGGCCGCTCCCGCGGCGAAGGCACCGAACCAGCGAGCCCCTGGCCGCCGTCCGGCCCCCGCGAGCAGCAGCACTCCACCCAACGCCGCCAGCACCGCCACTATCTCGAATGGGACGCCCAACGGCTGGAAGTGAGTGTAGGTATAACTACCGCCGCGGGAGTGACTGGCGGTTTTCCACGCGTATTCTTCCCACCGGCCGCCGCTGTAGGCGAGCTCCTGTTGCAACAAGGGTGTGAATGACGCCGCGACAACAAGTACTCCCACGACAACCAGCAGCGCACCCGTCACCCGACCCGCGTTCCCCGTCATTCGCTCGGGCCCGCCCGTGCCGCCTTCATTCCGTGTGTAAATCATGGATCTTCGAGCCCTTCCCGTCCCTCGCTGCCGGGAACAGCCCGTCCAAGCCCCCGTCCGATGCTGCCGCCGACCCTAATTGGCCGGATCCCTCGACGCCAACGTGGCCGCCGTAGGATCGTTTCCGCGGCGCCGGGGGGAGTGGGAGGTCGAATGATCATCGTTTCGTGGCAGTGGCCATTGGTGTTCGGCCTCATCCTCATTCGCCTGCTCGCGCCGGGCTGGCTGATCATGCTCACCCTGTGGACCCTCGGTGTACCGGCGTTCGTGGTGTGCGCCCCGCTGCTGTTCGGAGCGTATCTATCCACCCCCGAACAGCATTCGCTGATCCAGCTCGCCGACATCCTTCTGGTGGTGGCGGCGTTCACCGTCCCCGACGGCGGTGACAACAGCGGATACCGGATCCCCCTACTGACTTTGGTGAAGTTCGACCCCGAGATCGACGAGAAGAACCTGTTCGGCAGGGCGCTCGTCTGGACCGGCGGCGGCTGCGTATTGGCCTACGCCGGTGTCCTTCTCGTGCTGTGGGTCGAGATCGGGGAGCAACACGGCTGGATCACAACGGGATTCGGCAGTTGACGTGCGCGGTGTCGGGACTGGCGCGCGCCGGTGGGTTAGGGTGCGAATCGGCAGTACATGATCGATTGGGGGACCGGTGTATCAGCTGAAACGCCACTCGGGCAGTCGGATCGGGATGGTCGCGGCCGTGTTGAGCGCGGTGGTGGTGGCCGGGTGTGCGAGCTCGGTGCCGGGGCATCCCGTTGCCGCGCCGAACACAGCACCGTTCTATTCGGCGGTTGTCGATCTGATGACGCAGTCGGCGGCGCACTACTCCGGGTCGGATGCACGGGGCGGCACGTGGGACGTGCGCGCCACCGCGACCGGGGAGGTGCTGGGGAAGGTCGGCTCGGGCGGTGATTCGACCGACGTTCTCGTGGTCGACGGGAAGACCTACGCCAAGCCACCCAAGAGCAAGGCGTCGGCGAATCTTCCCCGGGGCATGTCGCTTTCGGATGTCGAGGGGAAGTGGCTCACCGGTTCCGACGATCTCGCCGAGGGCGTTCCGGCGGGGTCGTTGTCGCCCCGTGAACTCGCCAACCAGCTGCTGAGTGCCCTCGACCGCGCCTCCGCCTACCCACGGGTCGGCGATACCCCCGTGCAGATCGGTTCCGACCAGGCCATCGAGGTACCGACACCGATTGGCACACTGGCGGTTTCGGCAACCGCACCGTATCGGGTACTTCGGCTGACGCCCCCGACCGGCGTCGGCGCGTCCAGCACCAGCCCGACCCCCGACACACCGGGCATCTTCCTCGGCACGCAGAATGATCAGCTCGGCCCCATCATGTTCATCCTGATGACCGCCGCCGACCGCGACCAGGTATACACCGACATCGTCAATCAAACTCAAACCCTGAGCAATTCGCTCGACGTAGGCATCAACTTCCAATTCGACCCCTCCGGCAACCTCGACTGCAACGAGGCCAGCTGCACCGTCACCTCAACCGTCACCACCTCCACCACCGCCACCCGCTCGGCCAAACTCTCCGGCAACGTCTCCGCCGCCATGACCGCCGCCATCACCGTCGAAGGCCGCCCCAGCGCCGGCTGCGCCACCACCCAAACTCTCCCCATCAGCGGTGTCTCCACCATGACCTGCGTAGACCCCACCGTAGCCGCCATCACCGCCGATATCCGAGCCACCAAACGCGCCGAGGCCCAAGCCAAAGCCAACGCAGAACACCACGACGTCTACGTCAACTGGAACGTCCACTTCGCCGCCCAGATCAAAATCCAAGCCACCGCCATGATCCAGGCCGAAATCGACCGCATGATCACCGTGGTCCGCACCGAGGGCGACAATGCCCGCAACCGCTCGAACTGCGGCCAAACCTGTACCTACAACCAAATCCCGTACAACAGTGACAAACTCAGCCAGGCAGCCAACCGAGCCCGCACCACCACCCCCGGATCGACCCGCAACATCATGGTCGCAGTAGTCCCCGGCTGGAACGACCCGAAAACCGGCGACCTCGTAATCGGCTCCGGCGACCCCCAGTCCGACAACGGCACCGGCCGTTCGGAAGACGACATCCTCACCCAGCTGACCTCCAAGGGCCTGAGCCCCGACAAAATCACCGGCCTCTACAGCGAACGCCAGCCCTGCTTCTCCACCTGCAATTCCAAACTTGCACCCAGCCTCCACCCGGGAACCCAAGTCACTTACACCGTCCCCTGGGTACCGAACGACGCCGATTCCCACTCCGCCGGCGACGCCCTGATCAACCGACTGGCAGCTGAACCCGTTGGAGGACAACGCAAATAGCCGACTGGCCCGCCCCGGGATCGGTAGCCGACGGCTTGGGCTGGGTAGCCGACCTTAGTGGGACCGCTTCGATGGTTACGGTAAAATGGTCACTTCATTCCCGATCGGGTCATCATCGATGTCGATCGGGGTGTAATCGACGACGCAATAGAGGTCAGCGGTGGCGAACAGCTGAACCAGGTCGTGCAGTCTCTCGATTGGATCTGCCGTCTCATCTCCGAGCGTGCCTTCGAACAGGAAGAGGGGTCCGGCGCCGCGCGGACCGATCGCCTCGTGACAGTAGACGTAGACCGTAGGGACTTCGTAGGTCAGCTCGAAGCCGAACATTCGCTCCCGTGCACTGAACTCTGGTGTAGCCAGCCACTTCTCGAACACACCGGCGATCTCTCGGCTGGTGCCATGCTTGACGTCGCCGTAAAACGACACGCGAACTATGCGCAGCGACGATAGTGCCACCGCAGCACCCGTCCGGCTTATTATCCTCCTGCGCACTACGCGAATTCGTCCTTCACCTCGTCCGCTCGCGAGCCATTCAACCGCTCCGCTGCTTCCTCGAGCTTTCGATCCAACTCTGCCCGTCGGCGTGCGGAATTGGTGCCGTCCAACTGCCCCGCAAAGGTCTCGCGCGCAGCCTCGACAAGTTCCTCGGCGACATCCGGATACGCACGGGCGATCACCCTGAGCGCAGTTCTGGTGGGCAGGTCCAGCCCGGTATGGGTCCGCACTCCCCGCCCCTCCAACGCGTGAGCGAGCATTCGCTCGAAGTTGATCCGCAGCTGGTCAGCGCTTTTGTCGCGGCGTCGCACACCGGTCTCCTTCCCCGACGACGTCCCTGTGAATGCCGCGGCTCGCGTTACCAGTCGTCCGCGCGAATCCGGCCCGGTGTGATGTCGTCCAGATCCTCGACGTCGGTGAACGTCATCACTGGATCGTTATGTTGTTGCTGATCAGGCGAATTCGTGGGTGCGGTGGAGGCGGGGACGGGTCTGCATGGCCGACTGGTTCATGAAACCCCGGGCCATTGCGGTGCCGGGTGATGAATCTGTGCGGGCGCTGGTGCTGTGGACATCACCTGACCGGTCCTGCCTCCGGCCGCGAGTGCCCCGCCCGTCAAGACCAAGCCGCCAACGAAGAGGGCCGCACCGATCAGCACGACATCGCTGATGAGTTCGGCCGTGCGCTCTTGCGCTGGCAGGGTGTCCTCCCCAGGGGTGCTGCTGTGTAGGTCATCCATGCCCCATGTGCATTCCTGAATCGAGGGGATGTCCCGATTCGCCTGGCAACTCAACCCAGCCTCATCGGCGTCCGTGCGGCAGCGTCGCGCACATCGTGCTGAGCCATGTAGCCGAGACACATCATCACGGCCCCGGTGATTGCGATCAGCAGACCGAATATCCCTGCGGTAACCCTCATCCCAGCCCCCTCCCGACAACCGTCTACTTACGAATGCCGCCGCCTTGCCGGACCAGAGTTCCGGGACCAGACGGGTCGGCGCGCCGACATCGTAACGCCCGCAGTCTGAAGTCGACGTTGTTGATCGGGCTCAATCATGAGTGTCGAGCTCAGCGGACATCTCGTAGCATCGCCTACGTGAAATCACCGGAATAGCGGAATGAGGGCGGTTCGCCTGCGGCGCGGCGGCCGAACTCTTGCTCCCACATATCGAACGTTCTGCGGCGCAGCACGGTCAACGTGTCGCGTTCTTGGGCCTCGAGTGGTCGTCGTTCCTGCCGGGCCTGATCAGTAATCTCGTCGATCTGCCGATAGATGTCGAAAATCGGTCCCTCGCCGCGCAGGTAGTGATTTCGAGCTTCCTCGGTTTCCTTGACGAACTGTTCTTCCGAGAGCGCTGCGAAGTCCAGGTCCGCGCCGGGTTCGAAGACTGCGTCGATGTCGGCCTGTGTAGCGGGTTCGAAAGCGCCGGTGTCGATATTGAGCTTCTGGCCGGTTACTTCATCGTGGACAGGCTCTTCGAGACGGATCGTCCCGTTGCGAAACCGGAAGTACGACGGGGATTCTCGGAGCCAGAGCACGGATCAGCCTCTCGGATGTTTGGGGGTATATAGGCTATGGGGCCAAGACCTGATCGAGACGCTGCGTCAACCACGACCGGAAGACCGCGTAGTCGGCGGAGCGAGTCAGGGTGACCTGGTATTCGCCGGGAATCATTCTTCCGATCGCATCGAGGCCCACGCCGATTCGGCTGGTCCGTAGGAAGGAGCGACCTATCGCTTGGGCGAGAGCCATCGCGTCGTGTTGCATTGTGCCCGGATAGAAGTTCGCGAACCATTGATCCATATGGGACCGGAGCAACTTTCCCGCAGGGCCGGACTTGGCTAGCAGCTCGTATTCAGCTGAGCTGGAGGTGATTTCATTGGCCGGGTGGAAGGTGACATCCGACGGCACGATCCACGTTCGCAATCCAGCGTGCAACACCTTCCGCGCCGCGGCCACGTCGAGCCGAATATTGTGCTCCGCGCGATCGGTGTGTCGGTAGTTCAGGCCGCCGCCCATCTGCGTGACTATGAGTCGCGCTGCGGCATCGGGAATCTCGTCGACCACTGTCGAGAGGTTCGACATGGGACCGATGCCGAGCCAGCGCACCTTACCGTCGGTCGCCGCCAGCACCTTCCGGACGGCGGTGAGAACATCCCAGGACTGCTCCGGCGCATCGCGCGGAACGAGACCTTCGGCCGCCCAGTACTTCTCGTTTCCCAGGTCGATGCCAGCGACCACCGGGACATCGGATCGGCCGAGCAGATCCAGTAGATGCCGCGCGCACCCGGCACGCCTACCGCCGTGTTCATCGCTGGTAATAACGAGAGCCAACTCTGGCCGTCCCGCCGCGACGGCTACCGCGATGGCATCATCCGGGTCGCCTCCGATGTCGGTATCGACGATCAGCGGCATGGTCGACAGCGGCGGAAGCATGTCCGGCAAAGCCGATAGGGCGTCGGCCCTCTCGTGTAAACCGACGCTCCTGGCCTGATCGATCAGCGCATCGCGAATCTCGTTCGGTGATGGTTCCCGGGGGCTCGTGTCGTCCGTCATGCTCAGGCATCCTCCAATCGCTTGGGGGCATAGCTCTGGAGGTATCGATCGAAGAAGGCGCCGACACCGATGGGGATGGGGCGAACAGCGGAAAGCGAGTAGGTCAGGATGTAACCCGCGCGTCCGGGACCGCCTTCCCAGAATCTGTACTGCGGTTCGAGGGTGTCCAGCAGTTCCTGGTACAGATCACGGATTTCGAGGAAGCCCAGGAGTTCGGGCAGGCTCCACGACTCGATGTTCGCGGCTGGCTCCGTGGGTAGAACAGCCGATGTCCCCCCGCCGTCGCCGCGTACCCGCTGACCGGCACGGAGAGCCTCGGCCGCCTCCAGTTCGAGGAAATGGTAGGGCCCCGCTGCTTCGATGAAGACCCACCGATTGAACCGCGGATCCTCGTAGATCTCGCCATCCGAGAGTTTGGCGATCTTGTTCGTGTACCCGAGTCCGGTGGCCGAGATTTCGTGCGGCTGGCCGTCCTCGTCGTGAACGGTGATCAGCCGGTTGGTCGTAGTGAGCCAGTCAACGATCGCTTGTCTGAACTCTCCCCGGCGCTCGAAATTACGCACGCACCCGAGATGGAACGAGCCGTTGAAAACCGTGGACTCATCGTCCCAGGTCGCGAGGATCGTGTGGTAGGGCGGGATGGATTCTGCCCACCCCTCGGCTTCCAGTACGAATCGTCCACAAAAGTGGCATGCGTTGCGTTCGTGGAACACTCGTCGCCTCTCCAATGTGCCCAGATTGACCACTGACCGGTGGTCGGAGATTCCCGCCCAGATACCGTGCACTCTATCGTTCGCGATCTATGGTCGCGGTGGCGACCCGACCGGGTTGGTTCGGCGGACGCGAGGCCGTGCGCTGTGTGCGATGCTGCAGGTCCGTTCGCACGAAGGGGACCGACGTGCGGCGTGGCCGGCCGACCAAGGAACAGTTGGAGCAGAGCTTCGAGCGTGTGCTGTCTATGGTGTTGTCGGGATATGGTGTCCCGAGCTCGAGCGGGCTCGATTCAGAAACCAAGGAAGCGCTGTGGGGTATTGCCCATGCATACCCGGCGGTGACCGACGATCTGCTGGGAGCAGCTCGTAGCGCATTCGCCGGGCAGTTGGACGGCAGCAACGCGGTGCGCTCGCAGGCGGAGTGGGACCGTACGCTTGCCGATCGCGAGGAACATCCGTCCCGGCGTAACCACTGAGCTCAGCCCTCGGACTTCTCGGACCGCTCGTAATGGGCACGCAACTCGCCTGGCGCGATCGTGTTCTCCGGTGTCACCGGTCCGAATCCCTTGGTGAACTTCGGGTTGTCGTCGACCACACGCTCGGAGTAATCCACCGCATCCCGAACCCGCATGTCCTCCGCCATCTGCCGGTCGATCGCATGCAACCGCTCGACGGTGATCCCCATTCGCGCTGCGGTCTTTTCGTCGGCCTCCCGCCGCTCGTCGATGTCAGCGGGCTTCATCCACGGCGGTATGGGTGGTAGTTGCATGAACGACTCCTCGCTCAGAAGTAGGTCGCAATGGCGGCATCGAACTTCGCATCCGCGACATCGACACCACCTCTGGGCTGATAGTTCAGCCCACGGACGTGGTCGAGGAACTCCGTAGGAATGTCCAGCGCGTAGTTCTCCAGATAGTGGACTGAATCAACCCGCCAGATCCACTCCCCATCCGACACGAGCGACATCCCGCCAAGGACTGCCTTGGCGGTGTCGAGCAGATCACTCACCTCGCCAGGCACATCGAACACCGGCGTAGCCGCCTTCATATACTCAGCCACCAACTTTCGATCCGCAATCGGTTGCCGCACATACGATTCCCGCATCAACGGCAACTCCTCGCGCACCGTCCGGTACATCTCGCGATAGATCCCAACGGGCTTCAACACACCTGCTGTCGCTTCGGTCATTGCGCAACCCCCGATATATTGTGACTGTCGATGTCGACCAGCCTACTGGTCTGGTTGACCGACCCGTAGGGGCTCACGCATTGTCGGATTCGTCACGACGTGGGTCGAATTCAGTTCCGGAAATATCGTCGTGGTATTTATCTCCGGCAAGAATCTCAGGATCGGGTGAAGCCGAGCGCAGCCTCTTTCGCGCCTCTTTGAACTTTTCTCTATATTTGTCAAGCTGCTCCGGTGTGGGTGCCTCGACTCCGGCCTCTTCGGGGGTGGAGAATTTTCTACCGGCGATCTCTTTACTCATGTTTCCTCACCTGAACCAGATCGATATAGTGGACATCATCTGTGTCGCCATCCCACTCGACATCTGCGACATAGAATTTACTGTCTGTCGCGAAGATGACTTCAGCTTCGCGGGGCACGGTGCTGTAACTCTGGATATCCTTTCCGGACTCCGAGATTACGGTGAACATTACTCTCTCGTAGCCGAGGTCATGAGTGCCCAGATATGACTTCTCCATAAAACCATCGGCGATATCCGGTCGTTTCGATGTGCTGAAGAACTCCTTCACATCTACCACCAGGCCTTTCTCGTAGGCCGCGATGACCTCCGGTGGCAAAGTCAGTCCTCGGTAGACGGTTCCAGAGTAGTCGGGCAGCTTCGACAATGCCTGGTTGATCGAGTCGACCCGGGCTTCTTGTCCGGGCGAAAGCGCAGTGTCCGATCGTAGTAGCTCGTTGAGGCGGTCGTACCCTGACGCTGAATAGAACTTCAGGGCCTTGTCGTCGGCCTCCGTGATGTGTGGCAGTTCGGAACCGTCCCCTGCCGAATGCTCATCGTTCGCGAGGACGTCCCAGTTCTCGTGGGGATCTTCCTCGTACTTCGGGAGCTTTTCGTCGGGATGGCCGGTTGGCTTCTGGACGGTGGGTTCCGGTGTGGTGCCGTCTGGTTCGGTGGGGTGGAAGGTTCGCCATTCGGCGGTGTCGTGGATGGTCGCGGGGGAGTCCGGGAGGGCGCGGACCCCGACCAAATCGGAGGGGGCACGGACGGGGACGCCCAGTTCGTCGGCCGTATGTTGAGCCCAGCCGATGTCGTTGCCGCTGTGGCAGGACAGGAGGCGGACGGGGGTGCCTTCGGTGTAGTTGGGGTTGTTGCGGATAGCTTCGACGATCTTTTGAGGATCTATCTCGAAACCGCCTTCGGCGGTGGGCTTTCCAAAGCGGTTGCCGTGGACGATGACGTCGTGTTCGCCCTCATTGCGAGCATTGTCGTAGACGCGTTGGACTGCGGGGGAGTCGCCGAGAGCGGTGCGGTCGGTGCCATGGCGAACCGGCAGCTCCGCGGCGGAGCGACCGTCATCGATGGGCGCGGGATCGGTCGCCGGACCGCTGTGCTCGGTGTGGTCGGCTGATCTCTCATGGGTCGGGGTGTGTTCGGCGGGAGTCTCGTGGGCCGGGGCGTGCTCATAGAGGTAGATGCGGGCGCCGCCGAGCAGGCCCGCGTTCGGGTTCTCGACTGCGCCGCGCACCTCGAAGGTGGTGCCGGGTGCGAAGAGTACTTCCCTTTCGCCCGGGCGAGCGGAGATGCTGCTGATATCGCGACCGGTTTCCGAGTGGATGACAAATTCGACATTGTTTACGAAGGTTCGGCGCGGATCACGTGAGGTGCTGGTGAACGACGACTCCGAGACCTTCGCTCCCGGTACGTAGCGAGCGAGCTCCTCCGCTGTGAGATGTGCTCCACGCCAGACGGTTCCGTCGTATATCGGCAGCTTCTCGAGAGCCGATTTCATATCGGTGGCGAGTTGTTGCTGAGCCGGATCGAGTCCGAGCTCATTGCGGAGGCGGTGGTTCAGATCGCTGTAGACGTCCGTCTCCGGGTCGGTGTAGCGGTGGACCGCATCATGCTCATCCGGGGTGAGTGCCTCGGCGGGTTCCGACTCCGGATTCTCCTGATGAGGTTGCGGTTCCGAGTTCTCGGGAGCGGGCTCGTCCTTCGTGTGTTCGTTGTGCGATTCGGGATGATGCTGCCCGACCGGATTTTCGGTGTGCGGCTGCTCGGTGTGCGGCTGCTCGGCCGGCTGGTTGTCGGCTGGCTTCGCAGGGGGCTCCAGGTACGCGTGGGCAAGATCAGCGTCGGTCGGGAGCAGATGCTGGGGGCTTTGTTCGACGTATTGCGCGACGGTGGCATCGTGCTGCCTGAACAAGTCCCATGCGGTGCCCGACACGTCCGTATCGCGCAGGCCGAGCCTGTCGAACAGATCACCGAATTTCACACGCAGTCCAGGTAATTCGGGCGCGCGTGCGGGATTGTGATAGGCCTTGACCAGGTCATCGACGCGTTGCTTGACCTCGTCGAAACGTTCCGCGAGGTGCTCGGTCAGCGTTGACGGCCGGTCTGGATTGACATGGGCTGGTTCCGCCCGGTGCGCGTGCGCGGAATTCTCCGGAGGGAGTAGACCGCGACCATGCTGCTCCAGGTATCCGGCCAGCGCCGGATCGTGCTCGCGAAAGCGCTGCCAGGCAGCCGCCTCGGATTCGGGCGAGCGGAGGCCGAGATTATCGTACTGTTTGGCGAGTTCCGCACGGAGCGTCGGTAATTCGGTGGCTCGTGCCGGATCGTTGAACGCAGCGACGACGCTCTTCGTCTGCGCACGCAGTTCGTTGAAGCCTTCCCGCAGGTCATGCGGAGATTGCTGTGGCTGGGTTGCGCTGGGCGATGGCTCGTGCGCCGGCTCATCGGGTTTCGAGATCGGCTGATCGGGCCGGTGCGGTTCGAAGACGCGGGCGATGGCATCGTTGGGAATCCGAGTGAACCCATCGGGGGACAAGCTGTGCGCGTTGGCGGTGTCGAGAAGATGCCAGTACAGCACCTTGGCAGCCTCGGGCGCAGCCTCACCATTGATCTCGACGTTGGCGAATGCCTCGGCCAGTGCCTCGTCGGGATCCAGCTGGTCGTTCTCGAAGCTGTAGTCGCTGAGCTCGTCGAGCCAGGTCTCGAACGCCGCCTTGTCCATTCCGCCACGGCTCGCCGTGAAGTAGTCCGCCAGCGCGGACTTCGCGGTCAGTCCGGCTCTCCGCTGTCCCTCGAGGTCGATGCTGTGGCCGTACTCGTGCAGAAACATCGAATACAGCGGTCGATCGCCGGAGCCGGGCACCAGATGGCCGTCCGCGACGTCCTCGGTCATGTGCTCGGCCATCAGCCTCGGATCCAAGGCGTATCCGCCGTCCAGCACGATCCTGTCGGTGGATATCCGACCGTTGTCCGTGCGGGGAACGGTTTCGGCGTAGCAATCCTCTGGTAATTGCTCGATGGCGATCTTGGGCAGGTCCACGTCCGGATACCGGGACTGCATATCCTCGACGGCACGCGCGAATTCGCGGAAGACCTCGGGGTGCAATCCGGAGTAATCGAAATGTGGCGACTCGACGCCCCAGTCGCTCATCAGCTTGTCGGCGATCTGCTCGGCATTCAGCGCGGACCACTCGTCTCGCTCAGGTGTGTACCAGTCGCCCTCTGCGGGATGGGCTTGCGCTGGATGAGTTTCGACGGGAGGAGTCTCGATCGGATCTGGATGAGAGTGATCCTGGGCTGCGTCGTGTGTATCACCGAGGTCGATGGCTCGGACACTCTCAGGATCTTCGGGCCTGGACAGCGTCTCTCTGACCTGGTCGACGAATGCCTTCTTATCGGCGGCATCGACACCAGAGTTGGTGTATTCCTCCCAGAGTCGCGCGGCTTCGTCAGGATGGAGGCCGGCTTGCTCGATCAGGTCTGCCAGCTGACGCACCTGCGCTTTGTCGCCCCGGCGGACGAACGAGTCCAGGACATCGTGGAGGTTCGGATCAACTCGGTCGTCATTGCTGATCCAGGATCGGATCTGCTCCACGTAGTTGTCGTGCCCGGCTTGCAATGTGGGCCGGGGATCCAGGCCCGCGGCACGCATCTGGGAAATCTCATGGGCGATCTGGGCGACCGGAACGAGCGCGATCCGCTTGGCGGCCTCACGAACCAGCGGATCGGTGAAGCGGTCGTGAATGGTGGCCGGGTTCAATCCCTCCAGCGGCTCGGTGTCGTGCCGCTGTAATTGCTGCTCCGGCAGTCCATCCGGCCCGATCCCCTTGGGGCTCTCCAACGGCCCGTGCATGATTTCCTCGATCGAGCCCAGCGCATCCTGATGAGAGAACGTCAGGTCGGGTTCGGCGGGCAGCTCGCGAACGGGGAGGCCCTTGTTGCTGTGCTCCCTGTCGAGGTCGAGAGCGTATCCCCGCTTGGTACCGGGGTGCACGTCCGCCGGAGACTCGGCGAAGAACATGTAGTGGCCCTCGAAGCGCGTCTCCGGGTAGACGGCGCTCAGGAGCTCCTGAACGGTTCCCTTGTAACTCGTGTCCACGAGGGCGATTTCGCTACCGGGCTCACCGACCGGGATGTCGAGATCGCGGAAATATTCCGTCAAGCGGTGATAGGCGTCCTCGATCGATTCGGGACGAACTTTGCCCTTCGCACCTCGGAACTCGTCGATTTCGGGGAACCTGTGGCCGGAGTTGTTCTCCAGGTCCTGCACGGCAGTCTCGACGACCGCCCGCGACAAGGTGACTGTCAA